>DATLQC010000028.1:0-38668 GCA_035535395.1 Propionibacteriaceae bacterium
CACGGCTCTGCGATCGACGTGGCGACTGTCAACGGGTCCGCCACGGCGATCGCTGAGCCAAGCCCCGAGCGGGTCCGCCTGACGACGTTCGCCGAGCTCACCGAGCGCATCGACGCTCTCGCCGAGACGCTGCGCCGGGCCGGAGTGGGGGCTGGACACCGGGTGGCGCTGCTGGTTCCGCCGGGGCTCGAGCTGACAGCGGCGGTATACGGCTGCTGGCGCGCCGGCGCGGCGATCGTCGTCGCCGACACCGGACTGGGCTGGCGCCGCATGGCCGAAGCCCTGCGCAGCGCCGACCCGGACTATTTGGTCGAGGTGCCGGCGGCAGTGGCGGTCGCCGCCGCACTGCGGATCCCAGGGCGACGCATCGTCATCGGCGACCCGCCGAAGCCATTCCGTCGGGTGCTGGGTGGGTCGATGATCGGACCGGTGGGCGAGGCCAGCCGGGAACCCAGCGAACCAACCACCGACCCCGAGGCTGCGGTTCTGTTCACCTCTGGGGCGACCGGGCCGCCCAAGGGAGTTGTCTACGGCCACTCCCAGCTGCGGGCTCAGCTAGAGCTCGTTCGCGCAGTGTGCGGTATCACCCCGAAGGATCGGCTGGTCGCCGCGTTCGCGCCGTTCGCGCTGTACGGACCGGCACTCGGCATCGGCGCCGCCGTCCCGCGGATGGACGTCACCCGACCAGGCACCTTGACCGCCGTCGCGCTGGCCGATGCGGCCGCTTCGATCGAGGCGACCCTCGTCTTCGCCTCGCCGGCCGCACTGCGCAATGTGGTCGCCACCGCAAGCCGGCTGACCGCCGACCACCGCGCAGCACTCGCGCGAATCCGACTGGTGCTCTCGGCAGGGGCACCGGTGGCGCTGCCGCTGCTGCGCCGGGTGCAGCAACTCCTTCCGGCGGCGGAGCTGCACACCCCGTACGGGATGACCGAGGTTCTGCCGGTAACCGACATTGCCCTGTCCGAGCTGGAGCCGGCGGGCTCGGGCAACGGAGTTTGCGTCGGCCGCTCACTCTCCGGCGTTCGCCTCGGGATCAGCGCGCTCGACGGCCTCGGGCAGGCGACCGGGGCGCCGCTGCATTCTGTCGAGGTCACCGGGGAGATCTGCGTGTCCGCCGCACACGTCAAGGACCGCTACGACCGGCTTTGGGCGACCGAGCAGGCCAGCTCCCGTGACCTCGGCTGGCACCGCACTGGCGATGTCGGGCACCTGGACGCCGCCGGGCGGCTGTGGGTCGAGGGCCGGCTGGCTCACGTGATCAGTACCGCCGATGGACCGCTTACCCCGGTCGGAGCAGAACAACGAATCGAGGCGGAGGCGCCGGTGACAGGAGCCGCGTTGGTCGGCGTCGGCCCACAGGGCACCCAGCAACCGGTGGCGGTCGTAGTTGCGGCGGCACGCGCGGGGCAGGGACTGGCGGACGACGAACTGGCCATGGCCGTACGGGCCGCTGCCGATGTTCGGTTGGCGGCGGTGTTGACGGTGCGATCCCTCCCCGTGGATATTCGTCACGCTGCGAAGATCGACCGGTCTCGCCTCGCCCGCTGGGCCGACGGAGTGCTTGCCGGGGCCCGGGTGGGCCGCCCGTAGGGATTCCGATATGCGGGTGCTGGTCACTGGGACGACCGGGATGCTCGGGCGTGGCGTAGCGCTGGCCCTGGCCGCCCGCGGCGACGGCGTAACGGTCCTACAGCGACGCCCGTCCGGTCTCGGGCTGCCAGAAGTCTTGGCCGACGTGGCCGACGCGGACGCCGTACGAGCCGCCGTGGCCGGGCACGACGCCGTCGTCCACCTGGCCGCCAAGGTCAACGTGGTAGGACCGGAGGCGGAGTACCAGCGGGTCAATGTCGGAGGGACTCGTGCCGTCGTCGATGCCTGCGTGGCCGCCGGGGTGGAACGCCTGGTGCACGTCTCATCGCCCTCGGTGGCCCATCCAGGCAGGTCGGTGGTAGGCCGCGGCGCTGATCCCGCGGATCCGGCGACCGCGCGCGGCCCGTACGCCCGTAGCAAGGCCCTCGCGGAGCAGATAGCTCTCGATGCTGACTTCGGCGAACTCGCTGTCGTCGCGATAAGACCACACCTGGTGTGGGGCCCGGGAGACAGGCAGTTGATTGCGCGGGTCGTCGACCGGGCCCGGCGCGGCCGGCTGCCGCTGATCGGCTCCGGGGCGCCGCTGATCGATACGACGTACCTGAGCAATGCGGTGGATGCGCTGCTGGCGGCGCTGGATCGCTGCATCGATGCGCGCGGCCGCGCGCTGGTCGTGACCAACGGCGAACCGCGCCCCGTCGCCGAGATGCTGGCTGCTATATGCCGGTCAGCGGATGTACCCGTCCCGACGCGGCACGTGCCGGTCCGGCTGGCCCGCGTAGGTGGATCGGCTGTCGAGTCCTTATGGGCGCTGCGGGACCGTTTCGCGCCGACAGGGCCGGCGCAAGACGATCCCCCCCTCACCCGGTTCCTGGTCGAGCAACTCTCCACGGCGCACTGGTTCGACCAGCGCCTGACTCGCGAGGTCCTCCGCTGGCAACCGCGGGTCTCCCTCGACGAGGGTCTAGCCGAGCTCCAGCGCTGGTATGCGACACAGCCGGTGATGGTCGGCATGTCATGACGATGGCATGTAGTAAATTGCTTCACTCGTTCTGAGGCGGCGCGTCCTGTCCCATGTAGATCACATTCTCGACGCTGTTGTAGACGTATAGCGCCCCGGTCTTCAGCGCGGCGGCATGCGCGTCGCACACCATTGTCTCGTAGAGGCCCGACTCTGCTTGATCAATGACGAAGTTTCGCGTGGCCCGCTCCTGGCACCGGAGAACTTGGCATTGAATCACGCGGACAGTATGCCGCCGTCAGGGTGGGAAGGCTGGGCGTGCCGCATCCTGCCATGAGCGCACGTCCTGCCATGCTGTTCAGCAAGTTAAGAAAGGGAGCTTGCTCATGTCCGCCACCATGCCTCCGAACACCGCAGCTGGCTTTCCCAGCTTGGCCAAGAAGATCTGGATTTTCGCCATCATCCGCGGCGTTCTTGGGATCATTTTCGGCCTCATCGCCTTGTTCGCTCCGATAGCCACCGCACTCGTTCTGGCTATCGTGATCGGCGCCTATGCCATTGTCGACGGCGTCTTCGACATCATCGAGGCCATCCGGCATCGAGGGTCGTCCTCGATGGTGTTCCGGATCGTGCTCGGCGCGGTCAGCATCCTCTTCGGAATACTTGTCCTCGTCTGGCCGGGCATGAGCCTTGCAATCCTCGTGATCATGGTTGGTATTTGGGCCATCGTTATCGGCATCCTGCAAATTATGTCATCGGTCGGACATCGAGCCGTTCCCGACAGTGGATGGGTGTGGGGCGTCATCGGCGGCGCGCTAGCAATCCTGTTCGGTGTCCTGGTGCTCATCCGGCCGGGCACCGGCTTGATCAGCATCATCTGGATCATCGGCATCTGGGCCATCGTCTGGGGCACTGTCTTCATCGTTCTGGGCGTCCAGCTCCGCAAGGCCGCTCGCACGAATGAGGCACATGGTTGACGTCCCGCAGCCGGAGTACGTGACCCCAATAGTTCGTGCCGATGGGCCGATCAAATTGGCCGAATACGATCCAGCGTGGGTAGAGCAGTTCGCACGTGAAGAGATACGCATCCGTACGGCGCTGGGCTCCCGGGCAGTTGGGGTACACCACGTCGGTTCGACATCGGTTCCCGGTCTCGCCGCGAAGCCAGTCGTAGATATCGTGCTCCTCGTCGGGGACTCCGCAGACGAGTCGGCATATGTCCCTCAACTCGAGGCAGCCGGATATGTGCTGCAGTTGCGAGAGCCCGAGTGGTGGGAGCATCGGCTGCTCAAAGACCACAATCCTGATGTCCAAATCCACGTGTTTACGGTGGGCTCTTCAGAGGTGGAAAGGATGCTGCTCTTTCGAGATCGGCTACGCAGTCACATCGAAGAGCGCGACCTTTATGAGCGCACCAAACGCGAGCTTGCCGCAGGCCAGTGGGTTTACATACAGGACTACGCCGACGCTAAATCGTCGGTTGTGGAAGGGATCATTGCCAGGGCTAACGCGGATCTGCAGTCGCCCGAGCCGTAGCGTCGAGTCGCAGCCGGCCGTGCTGAAAGGATGGGGACTCGGGCCCGAGATTGACAGGAGTACGCGTGAAAGTCGCTGTCGTAGGAGGAGGCTCCACCTATACGCCCGAGCTCGTCGATGGACTAGCCAGGCTGCAGCACCTCGTGACGGTTGAAGAGCTGGTGCTGACCGATCCGGCCGAGGAGCGGCTCAGGCTGGTCGGCGGGATCTCGCAGCGCATCTTTGCCAAGTATGGGCATCCGGGCACCATCACGTTCACAACTGATCTTGATCAGGCTGTAGCCGATGCCGAGGTCGTTCTCATTCAGCTCAGAGTTGGCGGCCAGGCTGCGCGCCTGCTAGATGAGACCCTTCCCCTGAAGTGTGGCTGTGTTGGCCAAGAGACCACAGGCGCCGGTGGACTCGCCAAGGCGCTGCGTACCGTGCCGGTGATCTTGCAGATCGCCGAACGAGTTTCCGGGCTCGCAGCCAAAGGTGCCTGGATCCTGGATTTCACCAACCCAGTAGGGATAGTCACGCGTGCTTTGCTTGATCACGGTCATCAAGCAGTCGGGCTCTGCAACGTCGCAATCGGTAATCAGCGGGCGGCTGCCAGCCTGCTTGATGTCGAGCCGGCCGCGGTATCCCTTGATCACGTCGGCCTCAATCACTTGACGTGGACTAGACAAGTCTTGGTCGATGGCCTAGATCGGCTACCTGAGCTTATTGACAACTCAGCGGATGAGTTGGCAGCGCGGTCGGGACTGCCCGCGGAGGTGTTGCGCCGGCTGAGAGTGTGGCCGTCGTACTACCTTCGCTACTTCTATGAACATGATCATGTCGTCGACCAGGAGCTGGCGCAGCCCGCTCGGGCCGAAGAGGTGGCCGAGATCGAGCGCCAGCTGTTAGAGATCTATGCCGACCCCGCGGTGGATCAGAAGCCCGATCTGCTCCAGCGGCGAGGCGGTGCGTATTACTCCGAGGCGGCAGTGGATCTCATGGCGTCCTTGATCACCGATCGGTGTGATGCCCAGGTGGTGAACCTGCGAAATGACGGCACGCTGCCGTTTCTCACTGATCATGCTGTCATTGAGGTGCCAGCACGCGTCGGCCGACACGGTCCTCTTGCTGAGGCCATCGACCCAGTTGATCCGCTATACGCCGGGCTCATTGCCCACGTCTCGGCGTACGAGGAGCTGGCATTGGATGCTGCTATTCATGGCGGTCGGGAACGAGTATTTCGGGCTTTGCTGGCTCACCCACTCATCGGTCAACATCAACTTGCTGACAAGCTGACCGATTTGCTGATCGCAGCCAATCGTGATCATTTGCGGTGGGCGGCGTGATCGCCACTGTCCTGGCGATCGATGGTGGCAACAGCAAGACCGATGTTTGCTTGATGTCCGCGGAGGGTCGGGTGCTCGGGTATGCGCGCGGGCCCGGCTCCAACCACCAGAATCTCGGTGTGGACGCCGCTTTCGACGTGCTGTCCGGCCTTGTGGCACAGGCCGCTAACGAGGCCAAGATCAATGTTGGCTCGACGCTCGTCCAGCACGCCGCCGTCTGCCTCGCCGGCGCCGACTTCCCGAGGGAGGTCGAGATGCTGCGGGACCGCGTTTTACTCGCCGGCTGGGCATCGACGTTTTATCTCGACAACGACACCTTTGCGCTGCTGCGCGCCGGCACGAAGGCAGTCAACCGCATTGGGGTGGTTTGTGGGGCGGGCGTCAACTGTGTCGGGATCTCTGCGGCAGGCGGGCTGGTTCGCTTCCCCTCGGTGGGTCCTATCTCCGGTGATTGGGGTGGGGGAGCCGCGCTCGGGACGGAAGCACTTTTCCTTGCCGCACGCGCAGAGGACGGTCGTGGCCAGCCGACTGCGCTGCGGAAGGCGATCATGGAACACTTCGGCACGGCATCGGTGGTGGAGGTGACTGCGGCACTGCACTTCGGGGAGATTCCACGCAGACGGCTCCATGAACTGGTGCCGGTGCTGCTCCGAGTCGCGGCGTCCGGTGACGGATTGGCGACCGCGGTAGTGGAGCGGCAGGCGGAGGAGGTGTTCTTACTCGCCCGTGCTGCCCTCGATCGGCTCAATCTGCGCAATCAACCAACCGATGTCGTGCTGGGAGGAGGAGTGCTGGCGACGCGACATCCACTGCTCATGGGCGGTATCTTGACGCGATTGGCTGCATACGCTCCACTGGTCAACGTCCTGGTGGTTGATGACCCGCCGGTGATCGGCGCTGCTCTTCTTGGACTGGACTCGCTCGGCGCCCCACCGGACGCCGAGATCGCGGCCCGAGCTGGCCTGCTAGCACGCACTCGCTTCACTTCGGATAGCGCGTAACGAAGATCGGGCGCGCTGCCCGAGTCAGGTTTGCCGAAGCGACGGTCGGGCGGCAGCATGGCCCCCGTGACGAAGCCGCAGCACCGCGCCGACAGGTTCATCGACGCAGAGTCTGATCCGCGCGAGGGAGATATCTCACTCGGCGACGAGCGTGCGACGTTGACCGAATACCTACGCGGTCAGCGCCTCACTCTGAAGCTGAAGTGCAAGGACCTGGACTCAGCCCAGCTCGCTCGCCGCGCGGTTGAGCCGTCAACGATGTCGCTGCTGGGTCTGGTGCGACATATGGCCGAGGTGGAGCGTAAGTGGTTCCGGCAGCGGTTCGCCGGCCAGGACGTCTCCAACCGTTATCAGTCCGACGACGAGCCAGACGGCGACTTCGACGGCGCTGTTGCTGATCAAGCGGTGGTTGATGATGCATGGGCCGCATGGCACGACGAGGTGGCCTTCGCCGAGCAATTCACCCGAGGCACCGACCTCAACTTTGTCGGTCGGGATGGCGCTGGCCAACCAATCTCACTGCGGGAGCTTCTTGTTCACATGATTGAGGAGTACGCCCGCCATAACGGTCATGCCGACCTGTTGCGTGAGCGTATCGACGGGCGCATCGGTCAATAAGGTATTCAGATGAGCGTGCCACCAGCACCGACGACTGAATGGGCAGGGCCGACTCGTTTCTTGGCTCCGCCCGAGCCGCGGACGCAGGAGGATGGCAGCAAGCGTTACGAAGGCATCACCTATGCCGTTGTCACTGGATACCGGCCTCTGCAGTTGGACGTGTGGGTGCCGGCCTCAGTAACCCCGCCGCCGCTCGTGGTCTGGATTCATGGCGGCGGATGGATGTTTGGCGATCGGCGCTACCTCCCCGAAACGCTGCGGCCGAATCAGCTCTTCGAGGAATTGGTAGCAGCGGGTCTCGCCGTTGCCACGATCGACTATCGCCATGCGTTGGAAGCGCAATTCCCCGCTCAGCTGCATGATGCGAAGGCTGCCATTCGCTACCTCCGAGCGCATGCCCACGTGTTGGGCTTCGACACCACGAAGATCGGAGTCTGGGGCGAGTCCGCCGGCGGTCACCTCGCGGCGCTGGTCGGCCTGACCGGGCAGCACGCCGAGCTCGAGGGCGCTCTCGGTGTGCTTCGACAGTCCAGCGCAGTCGACGTCGTTGTCGACTGGTATGGCGTGGCCGATCTCGCACTGCAGCCGCGCGAAGGTCGCAGTCCAGAGGTCATGGCCAAGCTGCCACCTGAGATGCTCACACCGCCGGAGGTGCTGCTGGCCGGAGGAAATGATGAACACACGCTGGCTATCGCCAGCCCGATGAACTACGTCACGCCGGCCGCGCCGCCGTTCTTGTTGATCCACGGCACCGCTGACACGGTAGTGCCGTACGCGCAAAGCGAGGTGCTGACGCAAGCCCTGGCCAACGCTGGGGTGCCGGCCCAACTTGTCCCAATTGAGGGCGCAGATCACATCTTCAACGGCCACGACGATATTGACGGCGTGGTCCGGCTTTCTGTGGGCTACCTGGCCGACGCGCTCCGCGCACGACCTCGATGATCATCAGACCTACCAAGTAACCGGCAATTCCCGTACGCCGTTGACCGGACCATCCCCCCGGAAGGTGAGTTCGGTTACCGAGGCCGCCAAGGACAGAGTCGGGAAACGCTGCAACAGCGCGGGCAACGCGATCGACATCTCTAGCCGGGCCAGTTGCTGACCGAGGCACTGATGGATGCCGTGTCCGAAGGTCAGATGAGCCTGAGGCTGCCGGGTCACATCGAACAAATCCGGGTCGGCCATGAAGTCCACATCCCGATTTGCCGACGGCAGCGACACCATAGCGACATCGCCGGCCTGGATGAGCTGGTCGCCGATGATCATGTCTTTCAGGATGATCCTGGGTGTTCCGGTGTCCACGATGGTCAGATAGCGCAAAATCTCTTCCACCGCACTGGTGATCATCTCGGGATCGTCACGGATCAAAGCGAACTGATCAGGATGCTGCAGAAGCAGCAGGGTGCCAAGTCCAATGGTGTTCGCGGTTGTCTCGTGGCCGGCGACTAAGAGGATATTGCCTATGCCAACCAACTCCTCGTCGGTCAGCTCGTGGGCGTGATCGCGGATCAGCATGCCGAGGATGTCGTCGCCCGGATTTTGCCGGTGTCGATTCACCAGGGATTGCATGTAGGCGTTCATCTCGAGAGTGTTCTGCGCCTGCTGCTTGGTCGTAACGGAGACATCGAGCATGGTGTCGCTGCGGCGCTGGAAGTCGGCCTGATCTTCGAACGGCACGCCGAGGAGCTCACAAATCACCAGCGACGGCAGCGGCAAAGCGAACGCCTGCATCAGGTCAACCGGCGGCCCCGCAGCTTCCATCTGATCAAGCAACTTCGTGGTGATCTGCTCGATGTACGGACTCATCGCGGTGAGCCGGCGCATTGAGAACTGCCCAGTCAGCATCCGCCGGATCCGGGTGTGATCGGGCGGATCAAGCGACACCAGAAAGCCGGGCTGGGCCGCTGCCGACTCGGACCGGCCGAGGGAGTTGCTGGTATCGCGGCTGCTGAGCAGCTCGCGGGCATCGGCGTACTTGGTGATCAACCACATGGTCAACGAACCGCCGGTTGGCAGCGGCCGTCGTACCCCGAAGACTGGTTGCTCGGAGCGGATGCATGCCAACTCTGGCGCTGGGTTGATCGGATTGTGCGGATCGCGATGCGACGGCGGCCAAGACAGCGGCCGTGATGTGGTCTGCATAGGTCCAGACAACACTCTTACGCCAAACAGGTTGGCCGAGAATCTGAGGAATCTTGAGGGGAGCCTCTGGGAGGCGCTAGCACTGCTCCGAGGACGCCACCGATGGTCGCGGCGCCGCCGTGGATGTCGCCGATGATCAAAAGCACGGCTGCCCCGGCGAGATTGATGATCCCGAGAAGCCGTTGCAGGCCTACGCCACGCAGCACGGCTACTACAGCAATCGATGCAGCCAAGCTGAAGACCGCGACCGAGTTTCCGGCCCCAATGGGCTGCACGATCTTCCCCCACAGTTCCCCGCCCAGTGCCCCTGTCAAGGCGATGACCGCCCAGCGGATCGGACCCCACACTTGCTCGGCAGCGAAGCCGATCATGGCCAGGGCGACAAGATTGAATATGGCGCCGGCGGCGCCGCCATCCTGGACCACCAGTGAGGTGAGCAGTCGCCATACTTGGCCCTGAGCGACGAGGGTCCAATTGCGTTCCAGGTCATCCAAGAGCGAGGGCGCCACAGTGAACTGGGCCAGAGTCGGTATTCCGACGATGATTATGGCAATCGTTGTCGTCCACGGCCAGCGAGTCCGTAGCGGTGTCGACAGTGGGCGCACCCGGGAAGCAGCGAATGCGGTCGTGAGTACGACCGCGTACAAGGCGGCTAGCAGGCCTGTCGTCACATTGTCGATCTTGCCAGTGGTGAGGTAACTCGGTGAATGCGCGGCAGCGTCCGCCTTGGCTGCTCGGCGATCTTGTTCAGCCGATTCCAACTTCGCGAGACTCTGCCGACTCAGTCGGGCTTGCGATTCGTTTTGACGTCTGTGATGCGAAAGTACGCGCGAATGAGCCCCGACGCGGCCGTTTCGACGCCTGTGATGGGAAAACGAACCGCGGACGACCGGGTCCTTAATTTGGTGCCGGCTCAGATGCCGAAGGCGTCGAGTGCCAGAACGATCACCCCTGACAGCAGCAAGGCGCCAGCGACCAGCGATGGAGTGACTCTGCCGCCTCGCACCGGGAGGGAGCGCGCCGCCCGCCAATAGAGGAAGACTCCGGCCACGAGGAGTGCCGCCTCTAGCAGGATTGAGGCAACGGGCACTCGCCACAGCCCGAAACCAAGCATGGGAAGATCACCCGCGTCACCCGGCAAGATCGGCATGTCGCCGCGATGCACGATCAGATCAAGCACCCAGTGCGAAAACGCCACTCCGCCAAGCAACAAACCGAGCCGTCGATCCCAACGCCACCACGCAACGGCACCGAACACGGCTGACAATACGAGCGCGCCCACCAATGAGTGGGTGTAGTCGGCGTGAATCACCGACTTTCCGTATCCGCCGCCCGGTGGCGTTTCAATGGTCTCGATGTTGAGGAGAAACAACGGTACGAACACCACGTCCAGCCACATTGTCGCCAGCATTAAGGACCACAGCGGAGCCCGATAATCCGCCGACTTCGCCCCTGCGGCCAGGCCGAAATGACCGGTGATCACCTTCGTTGCCTGGTAGGCCGGGGCGGCCAAGGCAGCCGAGCATCCAAGAAGCCGCACAGACCGATGAACAGTGCCAGTCCAACAAAGAAAGCCACGCCGACCTCCAAGAAGGAAGGTGACCAGCCTATCGTCGAGGCCGCCGCGAAACTGCTGGCTAATGACAACTCCGGCGGCTGGATGAGGTCGATTTGCCGGCAGTTTCTCTGCGGCTCGGATGTCTCACCCTTGAGGGGCCTTCGTCTTCGGCCGAAGCAGGAGTGTGACGCCTAGAGCAGCAACCCACAGTCCCCAACCCGAGCTCCCAATGAGGCCCGCCAGATCGAATACCGGAAAGCCGGGAAGAGCCGTTGCCAGAATGTCTCCCTGGTTAGCCAGATAGAGCAGGCTGACCAACAGGCCAAATACTCCGAGCCAGCGAGGCATGACACCGCTTCGGAGCACGATGATGCTGAGCGTGATGGACCAGCCGATCACCAGCAGCTGTCCCAGATGCTCGCCGAGCAGGGCGCCGCCGTACTGGTGTTGGGCAAGCCATGCCGCCGCCACCGCGGTGCGGTTCGCTGCATCACCCTCTTGATAAAGACGCGCCAGCGGCGGCACGACGAAAACCCATCGCAAGAAGCCAATAAGAGCGAGGACTGTCGAGATCGCACCGGCAAATGTCGCCACCCAGAGTGCCGCGTCGTCGCGTCGCCCAAGTGCCGCCGGCAGAAGCAGTATCGGCACGGTGAGGATGGCGTACGTCCATGCCGTCGCGAACCAGGTCCACACCAGACTCGGGCCGCCCGCCGCGAACTCCGGTAGGACAACGTCAGCTGGTTGTCGAAGTATGTCGGGCCAGTCGAATGTGGCTGACAAGATGGTTGCCGAAAAAGCGAAGGCGAGAGCGCCGATGAGAAATAGTGCGCCGGTCACCCGACGCAGGCGCAGGCCGCTGCCTTCAGTAGTCAAGGTTTCAGTGGTCAATGATTGCCGTCTCCTCATAAGTCACGGCTAACTGAAGTTCAATCTGTCACGGAGGGCTGTGTTGGAGCCAGCGACTCGCCCGGCCAAGAGCAGGCGGTGCGCCGAAATCTTGATCAACAATCTGCGTTTTGATTACCGGGCCATTAGCAAATCCTGATCTTGCACCGGCTTGCAGGTGCCCATCTGATCAGTGCCACTCACTGGATGGCAGCCTGCTCGTAGGTGCGCCCTGCGATGCGCTTGGGAATGTGTCGGCCACGCTGGGCGTACTCACGGGCCCGGTGGCTCGACAGAGCGAGCAACACCAAAATGCTGAGCCCGACTGTCGGCAGGGTGGTGGCCAGCGTGACCACTTCCGAGCCTTTGGCATTGCCGATGAAGGCCGACGTGGTGGTCAGTACGGATGACAGCATCAGCCAAATTCTGGCCCAGTTTCGACCGAAGAACACGGCGACCGCCAGTCCGATGTCGACGAAGGAGATCATGGCAACGACGCATCCCGCCAAGATCAAGGCCGGGCGGCCGCCCTCGATAGTTACGCCCTGCAGTCCCTGCAGGTACTGAACGGGTAGCAGCAGCAGGAGCAGCGCAATAGGTAGGAAAGCCAATCCACGGAAGAATGCCACCCCTGCCCCGAATGCGATCTGCGCCGGTCGCTTGTCCCGACTGTCGGTGTGTTCCACTATGGCGGGCTCCGGCACATCGATCCGCTGTACGTCGATGATCGGCAGGTCCCCGTCAGTGATGATCAAATCGCCGCCGCCGTTTCGGGAGTGATATCCAGTAGAGAAGTTTTCGATCACCTCCACATCAACCTCTGGGGAACCTGCCATGACCGTCTCGACGATGTAGTCACGCTCGATGTCGGTCTCTTCTTCGATCTTGTGAGTCACCTGCAGCGTGAACAAGGACAAGCCAACGCTCTTGTCATAGGTTCCGCCCGCAAGCCAGTCCACGGCATATCCGCCGGGGAGCATCCAACCTTCGGGGCAGCGCCAGAACCGTACGTGGTGCCGCTTGGATGGGCTGCCGGCCACCTCCTGTTGGTAAGCAAAGTCTTGCTGCCGGTCGAACAAATGCAACGGGCTAACTGGCGCCTCGTCGTAGCTGCGCCGGCGCAGTGTCGAGGTAAGGATCTGCAGCCCGCTGTGCAGACTCAAGTCGTCGGCTCGGGTCCAGCCGGCCCGGGTCATGGCGGCGTGCACCTGGGCCTCATGACCGCGCAACGCAAGGTTGATCGGGTCTCCGAGTAGCCCGTCACTTGTTCGAGCTCGGCCAATGAAATAGCCGGGCACATATACCCGTGTCAAGATCCGGTGAATTCTCGGCAGCAGCAAGTAGGTGAGGATCACCCAGAACACGATCAAGAGCAGCATTGGCCAGCCCGGCTGGATGCCCGCCCGAAGGATCAAATAGGCCAGCCAGACAGTCGCCACACCGGCGAAGCCGAACAGGGCTCCATCAATGATGTCCATTACCGAGGGACGCCGCTCCCGGCTGCGCCGGATCGCCATGAATTCATTGTCGTAGACCGGCCGGGTTTGCGACATCCCGAAAGATGCTCGACAAGCTGGACGTATTGCCCCCAAAGCGAGCACGCTGTGATCATCACAATCCACCAAAGGGGGCAGGGCGATGGCGCTCGATTCGACGTACCGGCGCAGCGTTGAGTTTTGGAGAGGCACTGTGCAGAGCGCGTCCGACGATTGGTCGGCACCGACGCCCTGCACCGATTGGGACGTACGCGTGCTGGTGAACCATGTCGTCGGAGAGGATCGGTGGACTAAGCCATTGGTGGACGGCAAGACGATCGAAGAGGTGGGCGACGCGTTCGACGGTGACCTACTCGGCGAAGACCCCAAGGTGATGGCGAGAGCAGCGGCCGATGAGGCACTGACCGCAGTCGCCGAAAGGCTTCCCGCGGGCGGAAAGGTGCACCTTTCCTATGGCGAGGAAGACATCGAGGAGTACATTCGCCAACTCGTCGCTGATCACCTCATCCACGGCTGGGATCTGGCCGTAGCAACCGGCCAGCATCGCACTCTCGACCCTGAACTGGTGGCAGAGGTTGCAGCATGGTTCCGCGATCGCGAGGACGGCTACCGTGCTGGCGGATCGATCGCAGAAAGGCCAGCCTCAGCAAAGGGTGGCGACCCGCAATCCGATTTACTCATCGCCTTCGGGCGCGATCCGGACTGGGCTCCTTAACCCGCGTACGCGCTGACCCCGAGCAAGCGGTCGACGGTGGTGAATCGATAGCCCCGATCCACTAGCCGGTCGATCAAGGGACCGACGGCTGCCACGCTCTGGTCTCGCGGACCACCGCGCGCCTCCCGGCCGTCGTGGAAGATCAAGATCGTGCCAGGTCGAGCGAGCCTGGCAGCCGAATCGGTCAGCGTGACCGCGGCTGGCTGAAAAATCTCCAAAGGGTGCACGAAGGTTCCCGATACCACCTGCAGTCCGTGTTGCCGCAGACTGCTCATCACCCAAGGCCAATGGCAGAGCCACGGCGGCCGATACAGCGCAGGCGTCACGCCGGCGACTGAGTAGAAGACCTCCTGAGAGCGGATGATCTCGATCTCCTGCCGCGGCTGCTTGACATAGCTGGTGATTGAGTGGCTGTAGCTGTGATTGCCCAGCACGTGGCCGCTCTGCACGATGCGTCGGGTAGTGGATGGAAAACGTTGCGCGCAACGTCCGACCTGGAAGAAGGTCGCCTTCACCTGGTACGCGTCCAAGGTGTCGAGCAGCCGCGAGGTATACGGCTCGTTGGGCCCGTCATCGAAGCTCAATGCGACTACCTTCTCCTCGGTCTCGCTCGCGTACGGAAACGAGCCGAAGACTTGGGAACGCGGTCGGAAGCCGGTCCAGTACGCCGCGGCCCCGAGTACGGAGACGCCGGCCGCAGCAGTCCGAACCGCCGCTGCCAGTCGACTCACGGGCGGTTCCAAAGGTTGGCCAAGCTGTCCATGGCTGCGTCGCCGGCGCCCGTTGCGAAGCCGAGTGAGGTAAGCCCGACCAGCAAGATCCCGAGCACGACGCGGCGGCGTACCCAAACTGGTGCCAGCGGACGGCGCCGCTCTTGGCGAAAGGCTGGCGCCATTCCAAACGTCTGCCGTTGCGACAACCGATTAAGCCAGTACGCCAAGACGTAATACACCAGGAAGGTGACAAAGAAGTTGTAAAGCAGCCCGCGCTGCAATCGTCGTGCAGAAGTGGTCACCACGTTGTGCCGCAGCCAGTTCACAAATCCGCGGCGCCTCAGCCGCCGGAGAAGATCAAGCTCATCACCACCCTGAGTGAGCTTGAGGTCATAACCCGGGAATGCGCTGCGTCGGATTGCGATATTGGTCGCGCTGACATAGAAGACGAATCCGGTCAATGCATAGATCGCGGCGACCAAACCAAAGAGCAATGTGGGATACGCCTTAGCCCACCACGATGGGTCTTGATAGCGGCATGGACCGGCAACAGCGACGACGTTGTCGGACGCGGCGAAGCCAGCGTCGAGGGTACGGAGCCAGTCTGGTGGCTGAGTGGTGTCCGCATCGGTGGAGACGATGATCTCGCCCTGCGCGCAATCAACCCCGCGCTGCCGGGCGGCGCAGACTCCTTGTCGAGGCTCGCTCACCACCCGTACGCCGTACCGTGCGGCAACAGCCGCCGTGTCGTCGGTGCTGTTGTTATCGACGACGATGATTTCGTAATTCCCGTCGTAATCCTGGTGCTGCAACGAATGCAGCGCGCGGCCCAAATATGCGCCTTCGTTATACGCCGGGACGATGACCGAGAACCGCATATGGTCCCGCGGCTGTTCCATCCCACTCCTTCACCCATCACCCCGCGCCGGGCGGTGTGAGGCCAGCACAACACTTTAGGGGAATCGAGCCGCCGCCGCCGGAGGTCTGCAGAGAACGGTGATCGAAGGCAATTCAGGTCAGATCCAGCTTTTGAACCACATGCGCGACAGCCACTTGGGATAGGCCAAGAGTTCGTCGGTGAGAATCGGATAGATATAGGCAAAGTTGGCAGCGACCAGCGCCACAAACGCCCCGATGAGGATCGCGGCCACCATGCGGCGATCTCCTGCTTGGGCATCGCCCAGAATCCATCCAGCACATAGCGCGACGGCCATCACCGAGAACGGGATCATCGCGATTGCATAGAAGAAGAACAACGGCCGGGAATCGAAGGCGAACCACGGCAGCCAGCTACTCAAGACACCGACGACCGGAATGCCGAAGCGCCAATCGCGCCCTCCAACCCACAAGATGGCCGCTGCCACGAGTGCGAAGATCGCAATCCACCACAGCGCTGGTGTGCCAACACCACTGATCACTCGAATGCAGCTGTCGGGTCCAAGGCAGCCGTCGGTTCCCGGCTTGATGTTGTTGACGGCGTCAATTCCGATCGGGCGTGCCATGATGAGCCAGCCCGCCGGGTCGGCGCGATAGGTGTGTTGGGCGTGGTTGATGAAATCCCCGGTGTGAAAGTTCCAGATGTCGTACTGGTAATGCAGCAAAGAAGCAAGCGGCTTACCGAGCAATCGCACTGTGACGTGGTCGGAATTCTCTTGGCCCCACATACGGTCATAGCCGCCGGTAGTCAGCAACCAACTGGCCCAAGTGCCGACGTACACCACCAGGCTGACCACTACGACGGAGAAGAAGGCGGCTATGCCGTCTCGGATAATCGCGAGCTTGGCGTGTGATCCGGCACCGGCGAGGCGTCGGGCGCCCACGTCCCAGGCGAGCGAAAGCAGCGCGAACGCCGCAAGTGGGAACAGGGCGTTCCACTTTGTCCCCAGGGCCAGTCCGAAGCAGACGCCGGCGGCGATCCGCCAGGGACGCAGGATCAGAGCAGGGCCGAGCCGACCACCAAGATCAGAAAGCTCACGGCGCTCCAGGTAACGGGCGAGGCGGTTTCGGAACCATTCGCGATCAGCGACCAAGCAGGCAACCGCAGCTACCAAGAAAAAGGCCATGAAGATGTCGAGCAACGCCGTACGCGACATCACGAATTCGAGTCCGTCGAAAGTGAGGAGGATGCCGGCCAGACCACCGATCATCGTCGACTTGGAGACCCGGCGGACCAGCCGGGTCGTCACCATGATCAGCAGAGTGCCGAAGACTAAGGAGGCAAACCGCCAGCCGAAGGAGTTCATGCCGAACAGCTGCTCGCCGCCGGCGATCAACCACTTGCCGAACTGTGGGTGCACTACGAAGGCGGCGCTGTCCTGGATGAGGTCGACGTTCCCGGTGATGATCTTGGAGTTGGCGTTGCTGGGCCAGTCCCGCTCGTAGCCGAACTTCAGCAGCGAGTATGCGTCCTTGGCGTAGTAGGTCTCGTCGAAGACCAGCTTGTTGGGATATCCGAGGTTGACGTAACGGAGGACAAAGGCAATTGCGCCGATGATCAAGGTTACGATCCAGCCGTTGATGCGATCGGTGGGCATCGCGACCCGCAGCCGCTCGATGGTGCTCGGCGGGTTCGGTGGCCAGTCCGGTAGCACGCGCGGGGTAGAGCCTCGAGTGACGGCGTCGGCCGAGGCCACCAACCCTCGCTCAGACTCCAGGACTTGGCGCGTCACTCGCCCATCGTAGGTGGAGTGGGTCAGTACTCCCTGCCACCAACCACCCTCCGTCAGGTACGCAACCTACGTACACGTAGGTTCCTGACGGTCTGCACAGGTTGCAACCTATGCAGACCGCCAGCAACCTGGGTTTACGTAGGAATCTGACAGGTGGTCTGGGAAGGTGAGGCGGTGGCCCAAGAAGACTCGGCAGGTGTCGTAGTGCTCGCCGCGACGCCAATTGGTGACATCGCGGACGCATCACCCCGGCTAGTGACCGAGCTGACTAACGCCGATGTCATCGCGGCCGAAGACACCCGTCGACTTCGCCGGCTGCTGGAACGCCTCGGAGTTCAGACAGACGCGCCGATCATGTCGTACTTCGAGGGAAACGAAGCCCGTCGCACCGGCGAGCTGCTTCGGTTGCTCGAGCAGGGGGCGCGAGTTGTGGTCGTCAGCGACGCAGGTATGCCGTCAGTCTCGGATCCCGGTTATCGCCTCGTGGCCGCTGCGGTAGCACGCGGCTTCCGAGTCACTGCGGTGCCCGGCCCCTCAGCTGTGCTGACCGCGCTGGCTGTCTCCGGACTCGCCGTTGACAGGTTCTGCTTTGAGGGTTTTCTGCCCCGCAAGACTTCCGAACGTCTGCGGCGACTAGCTGAATTAGCCGCCGAGCCGCGAACCATGATCTTTTTCGAAGCTCCGCACCGGACGGCCGCCACGCTGTCGGCGATGGCGGAGGCCTTCGGGCCAGATCGTTCAGGCGCGGTATGCCGCGAGCTGACCAAGACGTACGAGGAAGTTCGCCGCGGATCGTTGCAGGAGCTCGCCGACTGGGCGGGCTCAGAAGTACGAGGCGAGGTGACCCTAGTCATTGGCGGTGCGCCTAGGCCGACGGCTGATCTGGAGTCGGCAGCCCAGGAGGCGGTTGAACTGGCAGCCAGCGGGATGAAATTGAAGGCCGCCGTTGCACAAGTGGCACAGCAGGAGGGTGTCGCAAAGAACGCTCTCTATGACGTCGCCCTGAAAATCAATCACTTACGTCGTTCCTGAGCCTCCTAGGAGGTCAAATTCCCCCACGGGTGTTGCGAATTCAGGGGATGGCACAGTTAGCGCGTGGTGCTGCCTGACCTACCCGATCCGCTGCCAGTGCCGGTTGTCGACTCGCACTGCCATCTTGATTCCACGGAGGCCAAGTCCGGGCTCGA
Organism: Propionibacteriaceae bacterium; assembly: GCA_035535395.1. GTDB lineage: Bacteria > Actinomycetota > Actinomycetes > Propionibacteriales > Propionibacteriaceae > Microlunatus. The sequence continues at coordinate 18,403 of DATLQC010000028.1, forward strand.
CCCCGAGGAGGCCATTCGGCTGGCCGCTGAGGTCGGTGTTACGAGAATCGTGCAGATCGGCTGCGATCCGGAAGGATGCCGCTGGGCGGTGGAGGCTGCGAAACGCTGGCCATCAGTGATCGCAGGCGTCGCGATACATCCCAACGACGCCGCGCGGATGGGCCCAGACTTGGTGCCCGGCCTCGAGCTGGTGGAGATGCTGGCCCAGCATCACCAGGTCAGAGCAGTGGGGGAGACTGGGCTGGACTATTACAGAACACCCGATGCGGCGGGTCGCACGGTGCAGCAGGAAGCGTTCGCTGCGCACATTGCCTTCGCCAAGGCCTATGACAAGACCCTTGTCATTCATGATCGCGACGCCCATGACGACATCCTCGCTGTCCTTGATTCAGAGGGTCCGCCGGCACGCATTGTGATGCACTGCTTTTCCGGAGATGATCAGTTTGCTCGCGCCTGCCTGAACCGTGGTGCCTACCTCTCCTTCGCCGGCACGATCACGTTCAAGAACAATGATCATTTACGGGATGGCCTTGCCGTGACGCCTCTTGATCGAATACTGGTCGAGACCGATGCGCCCTACCTCGCGCCGATGCCGGTACGAGGCAAGCCGAACGCGTCCTATCTCATTCCCCACACCGCCCGCTTCATCGCGGCGACGCTCGGGATCGCGTTGGAGCGCGTGTGTCAGGCGCTCAATGACAATGCCGATACGGCCTTCGGTGGGAGCTGGTAGGCCATGGAGTTCGCCGAGGTCCTGCGGCGCCGCCGGATGATCCGCTCGTACGACGCAGCTCGGCCCGTACCGGCGGATGCTCTAGACGCGGTGCTCGCGGCAGCGCTTCGGGTACCTTCCGCCGGCTTCACCCAGGCGATCTCCTTCCTAGTGTTGACGTCAGACTCGGAGCGAGAGACCTTCTGGCGGCTGACCGCTGACGCCGACAGCGCCTGGCTGCGCGGCATGCGGAGCGCGCCAGTGCTTGTTGCCTTGTGGACCAACCAGGAGGCCTACCTCGACCGCTACGCCGAGCCGGACAAGGGCTGGACCGACAGAGATCCGGCGCGATGGTCGGCACCGTACTGGTTTGTCGATGCAGGCATGGCGAGCATGGCTGCACTGTTGTCGGCGGTCGATCAGCATCTCGGCGCCTGCTTCTTCGGCATTCCGGCCGACCGGATTGCTGCCGTACGGGATACGTTCGGCGTCCCGCCGAGTCAGCTGAGCGTCGGTGTGATCAGCCTCGGATATCCGGTTTCGGCGCCCATTTCTGGCTCGCCGACACGACGCCCCCGCAAGGCCCCGACGGAGCTCATCCACCGCGGCGTTTGGTAACAGAATGCGCGCGTCGCTTGGGATTTTGGCGCACGGGCGGTGGTCTCCGTTATAATTTCGTGACACAGTCGGGCTGAACGCTCGACTGCACGACTGAGGTCCAGATCACCGACGGACCGACTCGGGGGAATTGCTGTGCGCAAGATCATTCCTGTGGTCGCCGCTGGGGCGACCGCTCTAGCACTGGCTGGAACAACCTTCGGCTATGCGAGCCTCAACAAATCCGTGACACTCTCAGTTGACGGCCAGACCACTGAGGTGCGGACCAGCGCCGGCACGGTGGCTGCTCTGCTGAGAAGCAGGGGAATCGAGGTCAACGGCCATGACGTCGTGGCACCGAACTTGGATGCGAAGGTCCAGGACGGCACTCGCGTCGCCGTAAAGTTCGGCCGCCAAGTCACCTTCACCGTTGATGGTGCCGCGCAGACGATCTGGACGACGGCAACGACGGTCGATGATGCTCTCGCGGCATTGGGGATGAGCCTTACCGGCGCGGAGCTGTCCACTAGTCGCAGCTCGGGCATCGGACGACAGGGCCTTACCATCGTGATCGCCACCCAGAAGAAGATCATCATTATCGACGCGGGCAAGAAGCGCACGATCACTACCACCGGACAAACACTCGCCGACGCCTTGGCTGCGGCCAAGATCAAGGTAGATGCTGACGATGAGCTGAGCGCTAGCCCGAAGACGCGTCTTGTCGATGGGGCGAAGTTCACCTTTACCGACGTTGAGATCAGCTCCAAGACCAAGAAGCTCAAGGTCGACTTCGACACTGTTCGCAAAGAGTCAAGTAAGCTCAAGAAGGGCGTCACCAAGATCGACACGCCTGGAGAACGCGGTGTCCGTGCGGTGACCTACAAGATCGTTCGGCACAACGACGAGATCGTCAAGCGCGCCAAGATCAAGTCCAAGTTGATCAACAAACCGGTGACCGAGGTCATCCTGGTCGGCACAAAGAAGACCACGACCGCCAAGAAGAGCTCTGGCGGCTCCAGTACGCCGTCAGGCAGTGTCTGGGACAAACTCGCCCAATGCGAATCCGGCGGCAACTGGTCGATCAACACAGGCAACGGCTACTACGGCGGCCTGCAATTCAGCCTGAGCACTTGGCGCGCGTACGGCGGCTCGGGCATGCCTAACAAGGCGAGCCGGGAGCAGCAGATCGCGATTGCCAAGAAGCTCCAGGCGGATGCGGGCTGGGGCGCCTGGCCGGCATGCTCATCGAAGCTGGGCTTGCGCTGACCCGGTGGCCAATGGGCTGCTTGATGCCAGGACGGTACGTGAGCTGGCGAATCAGTTGGGTCTGCGGCCGAGCAAGCAGCGTGGCCAGAACTTCGTTACCGATGCGAATACGGTGCGCAGAATCATCGCGGCATCAGGCATTACGGGCGACGATGTGGTGCTTGAGATTGGCCCCGGGCTAGGTTCGTTGACACTCGGCCTGTTGCAGGCAACCCGCCGAGTGATCGCGATTGAAATCGATGATCGGCTCGCGGCACAGCTGCCTCGTACGGTGGCCGAGCGGTTGCCGCAGCGCGCCGATGCGCTGACAGTGATCAACGCCGACGCACTGCGAGTAGAGGTGTTACCCGAGCCGCCGACGGCTGTTGTCGCGAACCTGCCCTACAACGTGGCGGTGCCGGTGCTGCTGCACCTGCTGGGAACCTTCGATTCCTGGAACCGCGGCCTGGTGATGGTGCAGGCCGAAGTGGCTGACCGGCTGGCCGCCAAACCGGGATCGAAAACCTATGGCATACCGTCGGTCAAGTTCGCCTGGTACGCCGCGGTCACCCGGGTCGGCGCGGTGTCGCCTACTGTCTTCTGGCCGATACCGAACGTCGAGTCTGGCTTGGTCGCGATCGAGCGCCGCGAGCAACCGCAGACTAACGCTACGCGTGCCCAAGTATTCGCCGTCGTCGATGCGGCCTTCGGGCAGCGGCGCAAGATGCTGCGCTCGGCGCTGTCCGGGCTGGCCGGCTCCTCAACGGCTTCCAGCGCTGCCATTGTCGCGGCTGGCCTGGATCCCCAAACGCGCGGCGAGATGCTGGATATCACCGACTTTGCTCGCATCGCGGAGAATATTTTCTCCGCGTAGTTCTGAACAACGATGGCTGGGTGGTAGGCCGGGGGTCTGGGGGCGGAGCCCCAGCGGGGGTACACGGGGGCAGAGCCCCCGTGCGTAGATAACCTCGCAGTCATGGCTTCAGCTACGCCGCCGATTCTTGCCGGCGTCCGCGTACGGGTACCGGCCAAGATCAACCTCGCATTGAAGGTGGGTGCGCCGCGTCCGGACGGTTACCACCCGCTAGCCACGGTGTATCAAGCGGTTTCCCTCTATGACGAGGTGGAGGCCACGTGGGCCCACCCGGACGAATTCCAGGTGATCGTCACTGGCGAAGGTGCCGATCAGGTACCGCTCGATGGGTCTAATCTCGCCCTCCGTGCTGCCCGCCTGCTTGCCCATCACCACGCCGCTCAGGATTCTTTGGGCGCACGTTTGTCGATCAAGAAATCGATTCCGGTAGCTGGTGGTCTAGCTGGCGGCTCCGCGAATGGTGCGGCCGCCCTGCTAGCTTGTGCGGTCCTGTGGGACTTGGACGTCAGCCCGGAGCAACTTAGGACGCTGGCGGGTGAGCTTGGCAGCGATGTGCCCTTCGCGTTGCTGGGCGGCACCGCCGTAGGAAGCGGTCGCGGTGAGCAGGTGGCTCCGGCCCTGGCACGGGGTAGCTACCACTGGGTTCTGGCGTTTGGTCGTCACGGGCTGTCAACGGCCGCGGTCTACCGGCACTTTGATCAGCTCAACCCCGGTGCGCCGCCGCCAAAGATCCCTGCGGACCTCATGAATGCCTTGCGCAGCGGCGATCCACGGCTGCTCGGCGCCGCGCTCAGCAATGATCTACAGCCAGCCGCACTAGATCTGCAGCCGCAATTGCGTACTGTGCTGCAGACGGGCCTGGAATACGGTGCACTCGGCGCCCTGGTATCGGGATCGGGTCCGACGTGTGCGTTCCTGGTGGACGGCGAGTCGGCGGCAGTGGATCTGTGCGTCTCCTTGAGTGGAGAAGGCCTGTGCCGCGCGGTCCGGCGCGCCACGGGGCCAGTGACGGGCGCTCGAGTGGTCGATTGAGAAGCTGCCTTCGCGAGCAGCTCAAACAAGGGTGCAGTCTCAGCGAGCAGCGCCGTATCGGGCGAGCAGCAGCCGCAAGCTCCGAGTCAGTTGATCATGGTCGGCGACATCTAGCGCAGCCATGATCTGGCGCTCGGCCGCGATCAGCTCAGCTAACGCGGCATCGACCGCGTCTCTGCCGGCGTCGGTCAGCTCAACCAGAACACCGCGCCGATCATTGGGGTGATCTTGTCTTGTCACCAGTCCCCGCTCGACAAGCCGGTCCACTCGGTTCGTCATCGTTCCTGAGGTGACAAGGGTTTCTCGCAGCAGCTGCCCCGGTGAGAGCCGGTACGGCGGGCCAGAGCGGCGTAACGCAGCCAATACGTCGAATTCCCAGGACTCCAGATCGAGCGCGCTGAACGCGTTGGCGCGAAGCCGGTCCAAGTGCCGAGCGAGTCGGGTAATCCGGGACAGAACCTCCATCGGCGCAACATCGAGGTCAGGACGCTCGCGTCGCCAGGCCTCAACAATGGTGTCGACCTCGTCCCGAGTCGGCTGGCCGTTCACAACCGGAGCTTAGACGTGAAGAGTCTTGACGTCGAGATTAATGCGAGGGCGAGGACTGACTGACCCTTGCGCTACCGTGCCGCCATGGCGGAGTAAGCAGGGCGAAACGCCGCAGGGGCATAGCGAGATGCGGCGGTTGAGCACCGTCCTTGCGATCTAATGCTGGCTAAGACCTACATCGGTACGCGGCATAGTCGAGGCCAGGGCAATGATGCCGACACAAAGCAATGCAGGCACCGCCATGGCGTGATGGATCCCCAGCTGATTGACCAGAAAGCCAACGAAGGCCGGGCCGATCAAGAACGCGGCATAGCCGAAGGTCACGACCACGGCGAGCGCTCGGCCGCCGCCGATATGTCCGGAAAGTGCGTACACCTGCGGCGCGATCATGCCGACGCCGAAGCCAACAAGTGCCCACCCAACCAGGAGCAAGGGCAGGATGCTTACCAGCGTGACCGACAGATAGCCAAGGGCTGCGCACAGACCGCCAAAGCGTACGACCGCTCGCCGGCCGAAGCGGGTAACCAGCCGGTCGCCAAGCAGGCGAATCACAACCATGAACGCGCTGACGGCAATCAGGCCGAGCGCACCGGTGGTGGAGTCGACACCGGCGACGTCGGTGACATGGAGAGACGACCAGTCGAGCGCCGTGCCCTCACACAGACCAAAGGCCAGGGCCATGACAGCAAGGACCCAGGCGACCGTGGGAATCCGAGTCCGTACGCCATCGACCGTGTGGTGTACTACCGCAGCTTTGGGCGTGATCTTGAACAAAATACCGAGGCCGACCAGCGTGAATACGGCGATTGAGATGGCCAGTGGCGTCACGACTTCACCGCCCTTCAGCCCCAGCACGATGGCAAGCAGCAGCACAGCTCCTGCACCGATGAAGTTGCCAATGGACCAGAAGGCGTGGAAGAAGCTCATGATCGGCCGTTGCCGAGCCGCCTCCACTTGTACGCCCATCGCATTCATGGCAACGTCCATCGCTCCATTGCCAAGCCCGATGAGAATCGCGCCGACGATCGCGACTGCATAAACCTGCGCCAGCCCGATGCTGATCATGCCAACGGTGAGAAGCGGCACCGCAGCCAACGTGATCTCACGGGCGCCGACGGCGTCGGCAAGTCGGCCGCCGATTTGCATCGAACCAATGGCAGCGGCGCCACCACAGAAGAGCATGATCGCGATCTGGGTTGCGTCCAAGCCGAGCTTGTCGCGGAGCGACGGGAGGGCGCCACCAAAGCCACCGATCACGGCGCCGTTGACGACGAACATCAATGTCACCGCGATAGCAGCCAGCCGGGTCGAGAGCCGGTTAGTGACAGCAGGAGTTGTAGTAGTCATTCAAGATTTCTGTATCGATTTAGAAGACTGAAGCACTACTGTACGCAGCATCGCCGCAGATCGCAAAAACGCTGAGGGTTGGCCGGAAATGCGGCCCCACCCCACGATGCGTACGCTTGGCCCTGGCCGACCGAAGGGTTGGTCAGGTGGGGCGAAGCGATCTTTATTCGAAACCAGCGGCTCACAGTACAGATCCGATGGGAAGATTGGCCGGGCCCCATTCCCCGGTTGGTCTGTCGGCAGGGCCCGCCTGACTTTGAATCAGGACTAGCGACGTAGGTTCGACTCCTACCCGGGGAGCGGAGCGTCACTCAGCTAGTAAGGAGCCAGCTGTTGTCCGTTCACTCCGACCAAGCTCCCAGCCCGGTCGCGGCTGTCGTCATCTTGGCAGCGGGGGAGGGGAAGCGGATGAAGTCCTCCCGTTCCAAGTTGCTGCACGAGATCGCCGGTCACTCCATGCTGAGCTATGCGGTGACGGCTGCGACTGAGGTGCAGCCGGGACACATTGTCGTCGTCGTGGGTCACCTTCGTGATCAAGTGGAAGAACATCTCGCCGAGATTGCGCCACATGTGTTGACTGCGGTGCAGGAGGAGCAGCTCGGTACCGGCCACGCGGTTCAAGTAGCGCTCGCTCAACTGGCGGATCTCGATGGCGATGTGATCGTCACCTATGGAGATGTTCCAATGCTCACCGGCGAGACCCTCGCCGCGCTGGTTTCCGAGCACCGGACCCAACAAGCTATCGTCACCGTGCTGACCGCGGAGGTTCCGGATCCGACCGGATATGGGCGAATCCTGCGCGACGCCGACGGCATGGTGAGCGGCATCGTCGAGCATCGAGACGCCGATGAGATCCAGCGCCAGATCACCGAGATCAACTCCGGAATCTACGTCTTCGATGCCGCGGCCTTGACAACTGCGCTGACTGAACTCGAACCGACGAACGAGCAAGGTGAGCTGTATCTCAGTGATGTACCGGCCGTGGTACGCCAAGCCGGCCAACCGGTGGCCGCACTGTTGATCGACGACCTTTGGCAGACCGAAGGTGTCAACGACCGGATCCAGCTCTCGCGCATGAACGCCGAGGTCAACCGGCGCATCCTGCATCACTGGATGCGCGAAGGCGTGACGGTGGTGGATCCAGCAACGACCTGGGTGCACGCCTCAGTTGATCTTGCGTCTGATGTGATCTTGCTGCCCGGCACCTCGCTGGAAGGAGCCACCTCGGTGGGGGCCGGGGCGCGGATCGGACCCGATACGACACTGATCGACGTGGAAGTGGGGGATAACGCCGTGGTCACCCGAACACAAGCCTCGCTGAGCGTGATCGGGCCCGGTGCCAACGTCGGTCCGTTCGCCTATCTTCGCCCCGGTACCACACTCGGTGCCGGCGGCAAGATCGGCACTTTCGTGGAGGCAAAGAACGCCCGCATCGGAGCCGGAGCCAAGGCGCCTCACCTCAGCTATCTAGGCGACGCAGTGATCGGCGAGGGCGCCAACATCGGGGCCGGCGTGATCTTCGCGAACTACGACGGCGTACGCAAATCCACCACAACGGTTGGGGCGTACTCCTTCGTTGGCAGCAACTCGGTACTTGCCGCACCAGTAGACGTAGCCGATGGCGCGTATATCGCAGCTGGCTCGACGATCACGGGCAACGTGGGGCCTGGTGATCTTGGGGTAAGCCGGAGCCGGCAGCGCAACGTGTCCGGTTGGGTAGCGCGTAAGCGGACCGGTACCAAAACCGCGCGAGCCGCTGAGGCGGCGCTCGAGCAGAAGGAGCCGTCGTGAGCGGTCTCAAGCGCACGAACGAAAAGCATTTGATGCTGTTTTCGGGGCGGGCACACCCGGATCTGGCCAACGAGGTGGCCGAGCTGATGAACGTCGAACTCGTACCGACGCGCGCAATCACCTACGCCAATTCCGAGATCTACGTGCGATTTGACGAATCGGTACGCGGCTGCGACGCCTTCGTGATCCAAAGCCACGCGGCGCCAGTCAACGAGTGGACGATGGAGCAGTTGATCATGGTAGATGCGCTGAAGCGGGCGTCTGCCAAGCGGATCACTGTTGTCGCCCCGTTCTATCCCTATGCCAGGCAAGACAAGAAGCACCGTGGCCGCGAGCCGATTTCCGCTCGTCTGATCGCGGATCTGTTCCACACGGCTGGCGCTCACCGGATCATGTCGGTGGATTTGCATGCAGCGCAGATCCAGGGTTTCTTTGATGGGCCGGTAGATCATCTCTGGGCGCTTCCGGTGCTTTCGGACTACATGTTGACCAAGTACGACACGTCCGAGATGACAGTTGTCTCGCCGGATGCGGGCCGGGTGCGAGTAGCCGACATGTGGACCGACCGGCTGAACTGCTCGCTGGCGATCATCCATAAACGCCGTGATCCGAAGATGGTCAACACGGTTGCCATCCATGAGGTCGTGGGCGAAGTGGAAGGGCGCGTCTGTCTGCTGGTGGACGACATGATCGACACAGCGGGCACGATTTGCCAGGCAGCAGAGGCATTGAAGGCGCGTGGCGCGAAGGCGGTGATCGCAGCAGCCACTCATGCGGTGCTGTCTGGGCCTGCCGTCGACCGGCTGAAAGCGACGGAGTTCGAAGAGGTGATCGTCACTAATACCTTGCCGATCCCCGAGGAACGTCGCTTCGACTCGCTTACCGTCTTGTCGATCGCACCCTTGATCGCACGCGCGATCCGGGAGGTCTTCGAGGATGGCTCGGTCACCAGCCTTTTCAACGGTCAGGCGTAACCGCTGCGTGACGTTCTGGTTCTTCCGTGACCGGCGTCGCTGATTTCATCCTCAATTGGCAAGCATGGCGCCTTGTCGGCTAAGGTTGAGCGGTTGCCTCGGCGAGGGTCGCAGGACCGTGATCGACTAGGTCGAACGAGCTGCGTCCCCCTCGCTGAGTCTGATCGAGATTGCTGACGATAGTTCCGAGGAGTTCGTTCGTGCCCGAGGTAAAGCTCACAGCTGAACTGCGTACGGAGTTCGGCAAGGGCGCCGCCCGCCGGATCCGTCGCGCACACAAGGTGCCCGCCGTCTTGTACGGCCACGGCACTGCCCCTATTCACATTTCCTTGCCCGGTCACGATACCCTGCTGGCGTTGCGTACGGCAAACGCGTTGCTGTCGATCGAGGTAAACGGCAGCTCGCAGCTCGCGCTGCCCAAACAGGTTCAGCGTGACCCGCTGAAGCACACCATCGAACACGTTGATCTGGTCATTGTTCGGCGCGGCGAGAAGGTGACCGTCGACGTGCCGGTTCATGTCGAGGGCGAGGCCGGTCCCGATACGCTGATCGTTGTTGATCACAACAGTGTTCCGGTGGAGGCAGAAGCCACTCACATCCCGCAGCAGATCGTCGTATCCGTTGAGGGTTTGCCCGCTGGTACCCAGATCCTGGCTGGTGATCTTCGGCTTCCGGTGGGTTCGTCGATTGATCTTGAACCTGAGACCTTGATCGTCAATGTCACCAACGCGCCGACAGCCGAGGCTATGGAGGCCGAGCTGGCCGAGGCCGAGGCTGAGGCTGGCATCGAGCCGACCGTGGCTGCGACCGCCGAGCCGGCCCCGGACGAGGCGCCGGCCGAGTCCGAGACCGACTAGCTACCAGTTGCGGATGCCATGACCTCATGGCTGGTCGTTGGCCTCGGCAATCCTGGTCCTGCCTTCGCATCACATCGGCACAACGTCGGCTATCGGGTGGCCGACGAGCTGGCCAGGCGCCTGCGAATACGGTTCCGAGCAGCGCGGGGAATGCGGGCCGAGGTTGCAGAGGGCAGGATCGGACCGCCTGGAGGCGATAGCCCGCGGTTGATCTTGGCCAAGTCGCGCACGTTCATGAACGAGACCGGCTGGGCGGTTACGCGGTTGCTCGGCTATTACAAGCTCCAGCCGGCGCAGATGATCGTGGCGCATGACGAGCTCGACATCGACCCCGGGCAGTTGCGAGTGAAGTTCGGTGGCGGCGACAACGGGCACAATGGCCTGAGATCTATCCGCACCGCCCTCGGCACGGGCGAGTTCTATCGGGTACGCATTGGCGTTGGCCGCCCGCCTGGCCGGCAGGACCCGGCTGATTTCCTCCTCAGCGACATCCCGGCCGCCGCCCGAGAAGACATTGAGGTCGAGATCGGTCGCGCCGCGGATGCGGTCGAATCGCTTGCTGTGCTCGGGCTTGACAGGACCCAGAACGTATTCAATAGCTGAAGGATTCTCGCTCACCTGGGTGCCGCAACCTACGTGCACGTAGCTTGCGCACGCTTTGCACAGGTTGCAACCTGTGCAAACCGTCAGCAACCTGCGCAGAGCTCGTAGTGGGCATGACAGCATGGGCCGCTTCTGCGGCTCCTAGACTCCCCGGCTGTGACCGAGTATCGCGCTCATTTCGACGCCGACGTGAAGTTCGTGAACGGCGGCCGGCTGACCGCTGAAGGATTCCGGCTTGATCTGACTGGTCCTGACCTTTCGGATGACCAGATCGCTCAGCTCTTCGTACGGCATCTCGGTCTGGCTTTGGTCGGCAGCGTGGAGCTTCGCTCAGTCGAGATCGTTGCGGAGCCCCACAAAGGTTCTCGGGGCATCGCAGCCGTGCCCACCGCCGTCCGCAGCAGCCGGCTCGTAGACCTGAGCCATACCATCGCTGCCGGCCTGGTTACCTCTCCGGGCATACCGGCGCCCACGGTCCACCCGCACCTGACTAGGGAGGTGTCGCGCTCGCACGACGCGGAGGGTACGGAGTTTGGAATCGACGTCATCACTTTGGCGGGCAGTACCGGCACCTATCTAGACACCCCATATCACCGTTACGCCGATGGCGCCGACCTCGCTGATCTTGAGCTGGAGACCCTCGTAGATCTGCCGATCGAGCTGTTTCGGTTGACAGATGCGACTGAGCGCGGGATTCCTGTGGCGGCCTTCTATGACCGTGATCTGCGTGGAACCGCGGTGCTGCTGCACACCGGTTGGGACCGACATTTTGGTACACCCGCGTACATCCCTGGCGCGCCGTATCTGACCGGTGAGGGCGCGGCGTACCTGATCGAGGCGGGTGCCGTCCTCGTCGGCATCGACTCGATCAACATCGACGATGCTGAGACCAGCCGTGAGCGTCCTGCACATTCGCAGCTCCTCGCGGCCGGCGTACACGTCGTTGAACACCTGACCAACTTGGCCGCCGTGCCGCCGACCGGCGCCCGTTTCACAGCGGTGCCGCCCAAGGTTCGCCAGTTCGGGACCTTCCCGGTCAGGGCGTTCGCCCGCCTGCCGTGAACGCGTCGCGGCGGCGCTGCTACTCGTTAGCGGCTTCGTAGCGGATCCGATCCACCTTGCGAGGCACCCCATTCTCGACGCTCTCCCAGCTGCCGTCCCGCAACACCTCGTAAGCCCGGAAGGCACACGGCACCCCCTTGGCCGTCATCAGCTCGGGCGAATCCATCAGCTGGAAGTGAAGGTGCGGTGACGTCGAGTTGCCGGTGTGGCCGACGCGCCCGAGCACATCGCCGCGCCGCACGCTCTGGCCCGCCTCGACCGCGACCGAACCGGGCACCAAGTGGGCGAAGCCCGCAAAGATGTCGCCGCTCTGCATGATCACGTGATTGCCAAGCACCGACGGCAGTCGGTCGGGGCTGAATATGGCGGCGTTCTTCAGGACCAGCACCAGCTCCCGCAGCGGATGGATCCAGCGTCGTTCCGCAACGCCGTCGGAGGCGCGCACGATTTCGCCGTCGAACGGTGCGTGGATTTCGGCTCCCCAGGCGTAGCAGTCCCGCGCGCGTACGCCGACAATGAGCCTGCGGAGGGTCCCGGCAGGGTGGTCGTGGAGCCCGCGCCGTGAGTCAACCTGGAGCAGGTCGTAGGCGAAACGTTGGCCTAGCATGTCGGTGCCGTGGCTCGGGATGCGGTCGCCCGGCGTATTGACGGCTACCCACTGCGTTTTTGGGTGTTCGCCCCGCAGCGGAAAGTCCACGGCGAGCGCTCCATCGAGCTCATTCGGCATGGATTGATGCTAGGTCCCTGGGCGATCCGTGACGGTGAACACAAACCGATCAGACATCGCCAAGCCGGTAACCTCTCTGGGTGACCCTCACGGGACTCGTTGATCTTTTCTGCACCGAACCCACCGTCGCCGAGACCATCGCTGATGCGCGCCCTCGGCGACTGCCCGTGCTCGACATCACCGCGCCAGCTCCAATGCGACCGTTGCTCGCTGCCGTACTGAGCACCGAGGTCGAGCGTGGCGGTGCCGGTCGCCCCGTGCTTCTGGTGACCTCGACATTTCGCGAGGCAGAGGAGCTAACTGCCGCCTTGCAGTCGGTGGTCGGCGACGAAGCAGTGGCGTACTACCCAGCGTGGGAGACCCTGCCGCATGAGCGGCTGAGTCCTCGCTCCGATACGGTCGGCCGCCGACTCGAGCTGTTGCGCCGACTGGCCGGAAACGGCCAGCTTCCGGCGCCAAGGATCGTCGTCGCTCCGGTACGCAGCGTCCTCCAGCCCCAAGTGAAGGGGCTTGGCGAGATGACGGCGATACGCCTTGCAGTCGGCGATGATATCGACTTGACCCACCTCGCGACTGCTTTGGTTGAAGCGGCGTACACCCGGGTCGATCTGGTCGAGCGCAGGGGAGAGTTCGCGGTACGCGGCGGCATCCTCGACGTCTTTCCACCCACAGAAGAGCACCCGGTACGCATTGACTTCTTCGGCGACACGGTTGAAGAGATTCGCTATTTCTCCGTTGCGGACCAAAGGTCCAGCGACATCGCACTGACCGAGATCACGGCTTCGCCATGCCGCGAGCTGCTGCTGACTGATGAGGTACGTGCCCGTGCGGCTGTGCTCGCCGAGCAGCATCCCGAGCTCATCGAGATGCTGGACAAGATCGTTCAAGGTCATCCGGTCGACGGCATGGAGGCCCTCTCGCCGGCCTTGGTGGACGGCATGGAATTGCTGATCGACCTGCTGCCGACCGATACGCATGTGCTGATCAGTGATCCTGAGCTGGTACGCGGTCGGGCGATCGAACTGGTCAAAACGAGTGAGGAGTTCCTGCACGCGTCTTGGGCCGCGGCCGCAGGTGGCGGTAAGGCGCCCATCGACCTCGGCGCATCGTCCTACCAGCCGCTCGCTGAGGTCCGCGCTGCTGCACTCGCTCGCGGAATGGCGTGGTGGACGCTGTCGCCATTCAGCGCCGGTCCGGTGCCGGACTTTGTGGCAGACAGTGTGCGCGGCAATCCGATCCGGACCGCGGACGGAGAGATCATCGATCTTTCTGATCGGGTCACCGGGCCTGGTGTGGAGTCGAGAACGGTGCCAGGACAGGTCGGGGAGACCTATCGGGGCGATACCGAGGCCGCAGTCAACGAGATCACCAAGCGAGTCCGTGACGGCTGGCGTGTTGTGGTAACGGCTGAAGGTCGCGGTACCGCCGACCGGATCGTCGAGGTCCTCGGGGAGCATGCTGTTCCGGTATACAGCCCATCGGCGCTGGAGGAGCCACCGCCCACGAGTCTTGCCACGGTTGTTACCGGCCAACTCAGCCACGGTTTCGTTGCGGATCACATCCGGCTCGCGGTTTTCACCGCAGGTGACCTCTCCGGGCAGCGGGTCTCCGACCGAGCCAGCCGGAAGATGCCGGCGCGGCGCAAGAATCAGATCGACCCGCTGGAGCTCGTCTCTGGCGATCCGGTGGTGCACAGCCAGCACGGGGTCGGCCGCTATCTCGAGATGTCCCAGCGCACGGTAGCCGGAGCAACTCGGGAGTATTTGGTGATTGAGTACGCGCCGTCCAGGCGCGGCCAGCCAGGTGACCGGCTCTATGTCCCGATGGACTCTCTCGATCAAGTAACTCGGTACGTTGGCGGAGAGAGCCCGAGCCTGGACCGGCTGGGCGGTGCGGACTGGGCGAAGCGCAAAGGGCGTGCCCGCCGTGCGGTTCGTGAGATCGCCGCCGAATTGATCAAGCTGTACGCGGCGCGGCAGGCCACCCGCGGCCACGCATTTTCTCCGGATACGACGTGGCAGCGAGAGCTGGAGGATGCGTTTCCGTTCGTTGAGACCCCGGATCAGCTCGGAGCGATCGACGACGTAAAGCGCGACATGGAGCAGATCGTGCCGATGGATCGGCTGATCTGTGGAGACGTCGGCTACGGCAAGACCGAGATCGCCGTACGCGCCGCATTCAAGGCAGTCCAGGACGGCAAGCAGGTGGCGATCTTGGTTCCGACGACCTTGCTGGTGCAGCAGCACTACGCCACCTTCGCCGACCGCTATGCCGGCTTCCCGGTCAACGTTGCACCGCTCAGCCGGTTCTCCAGCGAGCCCGAGGCACGGGTAACCATCGAAGGTCTTGCCGAGGGCAAGGTCGATGTTGTGGTGGGCACGCACCGGCTGCTGTCGGACGAGGTCGCCTTTAAAGACTTGGGTTTGGTGGTGATCGACGAGGAGCAGCGTTTCGGCGTCGAGCACAAAGAGCAGCTCAAGCGGCTGCGTACTGCCGTTGATGTGTTGGCGATGTCGGCCACGCCGATCCCGAGGACCCTTGAGATGGCCGTCACCGGGATTCGCGAGATGAGCACGATCATGACTCCGCCAGAGGAGCGGCATCCCGTGCTCACCTTTGCTGGGCCGTATGAGGAGGCCCAGGTCAGGGCAGCCATCCGGCGTGAGCTGCTCCGCGAGGGGCAGGTGTTCTATGTGCACAATCGTGTACAGGGCATCGAGAAGGCTGCCCGACGGATCTCTGAGCTAGTGCCGGAGGCGCGGGTGGTCACCGCGCACGGCCAGATGAGCGAACACCGACTGGAGCAGGTCATGATCGACTTCTGGGAGCGCCGAGCCGACGTGCTGGTCTGTACCACCATCGTCGAAGCCGGCCTGGACATCTCGACCGCGAACACCTTGCTGATCGAACGCTCCGACCTGATGGGGCTCTCTCAGCTGCACCAGTTGCGAGGTCGAGTCGGCCGCGGGAGGGAACGCGGCTATGCCTACTTCCTCTATCCGCCCGACAAGCCACTGACCGAGACTGCGTACGACCGGATCAGCACGATCGCGGCCCACAGTGATCTGGGTTCCGGCATGGCTATCGCCATGAAGGACCTCGAAATTCGTGGTTCCGGCAACTTGTTGGGCGGCGAGCAGTCCGGCCACATCGCCGACGTCGGCTTCGATCTCTACATCCAATTGGTTGGCGAGGCGGTCGCCGAATATCGAGGTCATGAGGTCGAGCCGGAAGCAGAGGTGCGGATCGAGCTGCCCATCGACGCCCATCTGCCTACCGACTACATCGAGTCGGAGCGCCTGCGACTGGAGATGTACAAGCGGCTCGCCGAGGTTCGTGCCGAGGCCGACATCAAGGCTGTAGAAGCGGAGTTGCATGACCGGTACGGGACGCCTCCGCAAGAGGTGCTCAACCTGATTGAGGTGGCTAGGTTCCGATTGCTGGCCCGTTCTGCGGGAGTGACCGAGATCGTTGGACAGGGCCGATTCATCCGCTTTGCACCTGCACACCTTCCGGAGTCACGAGTGATGCGGTTGCAGCGGCGCTACCCGGGCAGTGTGGTCAAGGACGCTGTGGGGACAGTCCTGGTGCCTCGGCCAGCGAGTTCGACTATCGGTGGCGAGTCACTGAAGGACACCGACTTGCTCCGATGGGCGTCGGAGCTGATCAGAGAGATCTTCACAGACTCGTGAGACGCCGACAACTCGTTTCGGCGGTCCGACGAAGGCGGCGGCTACCGGCGAACGTCGCAGCGAGCGGTGCGAGCCATCAGACACAGCGAGCGCAGCGGGCGGAGCAATCAAACGCGTAGGATCTGCTGCGGTAGTCGTTCCCTGGAAGCGCAGATGCGCGACGGGAAGATCGTGGCAGAGGATGGTGAATGAGTCTTTCCGCTCACCGCGCGTGGCGTGCGGCACGAGCCACGGTGTTTGGCGGTGTCCTCCTTCTCACCTTGCTTGCAGCGGGTTGTGCAAAGCAGGACCCCAGCGTTGTGGCGTATGTGGGTAACTCAAAGATCACCGAACAGCAGGTGGACGACGCCGTGGAAGGGGTTTCCAGCATCTTGGAAGAGGGTCAGACGGTGTCCCGCCCGGCGGTCGTCAATGCCTTGATCCACGGCGTGATCGCTGACCATCTCGCAGCCGCCAACAAGATCACTATCACTGACGGCAATCGTGACGCGTTGATCAAGAACAGCAACCTTGCCGGGCTGCTCAACGTGCCCAAGGGACGACCGATCGCCTACGACGTAGCCGATCAGCAGATCGTGTCCGAGAAGCTGGGAAGCGCGGCATACATTGCAGCTCTGGCTAAGCAGCCAGTGATCCTCAATCCACGCTTCGGTGTGCTGGATCCGAATCAGAAGACGATCATCACCGACAAGTCGGCGTCGCTGGCCAAACCGCTGCCCAGTCCAACGCCTTAGTACAGCGTGCCGCTACCCGAGCTCGAGCGACTGGTCGATGTCATGGCGCGGCTGCGCCATGAGTGTCCGTGGGATGTGCAGCAAACTCATCGATCACTGGTGCAGTACCTAGTGGAGGAGACAGCCGAGACGATCGAGGCCATCGAGCTTGCAGATCAAGATCATCTCCGGGAGGAGCTGGGTGATCTGTTGCTCCAGGTGATCTTCCATGCTGAGATCGCCGGTGAGCAGATTCCCGGATTCACGGTGGAGGACGTTGCTCGCGGAATCGCCGACAAGCTCATCTCGCGGCATCCCTACGTCTTCGCGACCGCAGACGTGCCCAGTGATCTGCACTACACCTGGGAGCAGCGCAAGGCAGCCGAGAAGGGCCGAACCTCTGCGTTGCAAGGCATCCCAGATCAGCTCTCCGCCTTGGCTCGGGCGAACAAGATCATTAGCAGAGTACGATCGCGGCGCGTGGAGGTCGCCTTGCCCGACGAGCCGACTACGGCTGAAGAGGTCGGTGGGCAACTGCTCGCGCTAGCAGCCCGTGCTCACGCCGCTGGCATCGACCCTGACCAGGCGCTTCGTGACGCCGTACGCGTTTTGGAAGCCAGCGTGCGGCACGCCGAGGCGGCGCATGAGGACACAGCTCCGGCTTAGCAGCCGTCGCCTATCCTGTGGACATGTCCGAGCCCCCGCAGCAACGGCCGGCCCCTCAGTCGCATCCGCCCCAGAACTACCCTCCTCAGAATTACCCTCCCCAGAACTATCCGCCTCAGAACTACCCGCCCCAGAACTACCCGCCTCAGAACTATCCGGCACAGAATCCGCCAGCTCAGCCATACCCGTTGAATCCTGGAACGCCCTATCCGGTACAACCGCAGTATCGGCATGCCCCACGTAAGGCGAGCGAGGAGTTGCATCGTGATGCCGAGGCTGCGCTCGCAGCCCGGATGGAGCTGGGTCCGGAATACAACGAGTACGTTGCCGCGGGACTGGCCGAGAGGGTCGAAGAGATTGCGGAGGCGCGTGCTGCGGAGCTTCGACAGCAGGCTCTGGAGGCCAGTCGGGCCCAGGCGGCGGAGCAGAGCGGCCGAGGACGACAGTTCGCGCTGGCAATCGTCTCCATGGTGATGGGTATCCCAATCACAGCAATCACCGCCAGCGAGGTTGATCCAAGCATCATCGGAGTTGCCGTCTCCTGGGCTGGCATTGTCGGGGTGAACTGGATTCACGCACGCAGCCTCCGCAGGAAGAAGTAGGGCCCAAGATCGCGGGCTGAGCCTGTCGAAGTCTGCGCACTCCTGACCCGCCGATAGGCTGAGGCCACCATCGGTTTCTTCTGCCCTCACGTCGGTAGGCCATTTGGGGGGCAGCATCGGAAAGGCGGCACTCGTGGCGAGCATCGAATTCATAGGCGCACGAGAAATCCTTGATTCCCGTGGCAACCCGACTGTCGAGGTTGAAGTCATTCTCGACGATGGCTCCGAGGGTCGCGCCGCTGTCCCCTCGGGCGCATCCACGGGTGCCTTCGAGGCGGTCGAGCTGCGTGATGGCGAGGCTCGCTATGGCGGCAAGGGCGTCACCAAGGCTGTGCTTGGCGTCATTGATCAACTCGGGCCCGAACTGATCGGGTACGAGGCCAGCGAACAGCGGCTGGTGGATCAGGCAATGCTGGATCTAGACGGCACCGACAACAAGTCCAAGATCGGCGCGAACGCGATTCTGGGCGTATCGCTAGCGGTCGCGCATGCAGCTGCGCACTCTGCAGACCTGCCGCTCTACCGTTACGTCGGCGGACCCAACGCCCATCTACTGCCGGTGCCGATGATGAACATCGTCAACGGTGGAGCCCATGCCGACTCCGATGTTGATGTTCAGGAGTTCATGATCGCGCCGATCGGCGCTGCAACGTTCCGCGACGCCCTGGAGATGGGAGCGACGGTCTACCAGTCGCTGAAGTCGGTGCTGAAAAAGCAGGGACTGGCGACCGGCCTGGGGGATGAGGGTGGTTTCGCGCCGAACCTGCCGGCCAATGTCGCAGCACTGGAGCTGATCTCCACTTCGGTGCAGTCAGCGGGTCTGAAGTTGGGCAGCGATATCGCGCTCGCATTGGACGTCGCAAGCACCGAGTTCTTCGACTCCGGCACCTACACCTTCGAAGGCAGGGTGTTGTCTGCCGATGAGATGACCGGGATCTATGAGCAGTGGGTCAACGACTTCCCGATCGTCTCGATCGAGGACCCGCTGGCCGAGGACGACTGGGCGAGCTGGACTGCGCTTGTCGCCAGGCTTGGCGACAGGATCCAGGTCGTGGGGGACGACCTGTTCGTCACCAACGTCTCGCGGCTGCAGCGCGGCATCGCCGAGAAGGCAGCCAGCGCTCTGCTGGTTAAGGTCAACCAGATTGGATCGCTGACCGAGACTCTGGATGCTGTTGATCTTGCCCACCGTGCCGGCTTCCGCTGCATGATGAGCCACCGTTCTGGCGAAACCGAGGACACCACGATCGCCGACCTTGCAGTCGCTACCAACTGCGGGCAGATCAAGTCTGGGGCTCCGGCGCGTACCGATCGGGTGGCCAAGTACAACCAACTGCTGCGCATCGAAGAGGACCTGGACGACGCCGCCCGGTACGCCGGCGCCTCAGCTTTTCCGCGGTTCGAGGCCGGATAGGTGCCGTCTGGTCGAAGGCCCACCTCCCGCCCAAGCGCAGGTCCTGGGCGCGGAAAGCCGCGAGCCCGTACGCAGGCACGCAAGCCGTCCTCGTCGGCGCGTACGGCTAGCTCCGCAGCCGTTGCCCGAGAGGAAAAGACGGCTCCGCTGCGGCGTCGCGGATACGGCTTGACGGCGCGTGCCGTCGCCCTCACGGTCGTACTGCTGATCTTGACCATCTCGTACGCGACGTCGTTGCGGATCTACTTTTCGCAGGCCCACGAGATCGCCGCGACCAAGGCTGAGATTGCCCAGCGGCAGCAGCGGATCCGTGATCTTCAAGGTGACTTGGCCCGCTGGGATGACAAGGCCTACGTAAGGACGCAGGCCAGGGAACGGCTGGGTTGGGTCGTGCCCGGGGAAACCGGCTATACGGTTGTCGGTGCCGATGGTAAGCCGCTCGGCGGCGGCGCCCAGATCAGTGCCGAGGCCGCGGCGCAGCAGCAGCCGCAGAACTCCTGGTGGTCCAAGTTATGGGGCTCGGTTGAGGCCGCCGATCGGCCGGCGCCAGTGAAGGACCCGGCTGAGGAAAAGACGATCACCGTCAAGACCGAGCCTCGCTAACGACACCTCAGGGTTGGGCGGCTAGAAAGGCGGCGACGGCTTCCGCCGTCGGCAGGCTTGGACTTGCCCCCCGGACTGTCACGGCCAACGCCCCAGCGGCAAGCCCCCGGCGCAGCGCGTCCGAGAGTGAGGCGCCAGCAGCCAGGCTCGCGCCAAGTGCGCCGGAGAAGGCATCACCGGCTGCAGTGGTGTCAACTGGTGTCACC
>DATLQC010000029.1:0-2950 GCA_035535395.1 Propionibacteriaceae bacterium
CCTGCCCTGTACGTCCTAGTAGGTGATGCCAGTCAGATTCGGACCAGCACGCTGCTGGCCGATCAACACTCAAGGAGGACATGATGGCGAAGTTCCTGTACCTGTACGCGGGTGGTCAGATGGCGGAGACGCCCGAAGCCCAGGAAGCAGCAATGCAGCAGTGGACAACCTGGTTCGGAACACTCGGCGATGCCGTGGTGGACATCGGCAACCCATTCGGTGCCGGTACGACCGTGAAAGACGGCGGTACCAGCGACGGCGGCGCGTCCGAGCTGGGCGGCTATTCGATCATCAACGCGGAGTCGCTTGCCGAGGCGGCCAACAAAGCCAACGGATGCCCAGTCTTGCAATCCGGCGGCACGGTGGAGGTGTACGAAGCGCTCGCCATGTGAGCTCTTGGCTAAGCGCCGCTCACTGTATGTGCGCTGAGCTTGTCGAAGCGCGGCCCTTCGACGAGCTCAGGGCGCAAGCCCCAGGCTCAGGGCGCATGCCCCCCGTCCAGGGCGCCTCGCTCGCTAGCAGAGGCCGAGTGCGCGCCCGCGTCGTACCGCGTCGGCTCGTCGGGTGACCGACAACTTTTGGAAGAGGGATCGCAGATGCGTCTTCACTGTGTTCGAGGACAGGACCAGATCAGCGGCGATTTCTTCGTTGGAGCAAAACTCAGCCAGTCGCTTGAGGACCTGCGTCTCGCGTCTGGTGAGCGGCAGAACGCAGATGGCTCCGGAGCAATCAGCCTCGCCGCGACCGAGTTGCAGGGTCGTCGGCACCGCGAGATCGGGCACTGACGCCAAGAAATCCGAGTATCGACGCGACAGGACGGGTTCTCGTGCGACGAACGAGCGTAGCCACCGGCCTGCCGATCCGGTGGCTGATCGCAGTTGCTCCCTCGCCGCGGTGCGCAGCGCGCGATCCACGAGCACGTCAGCCCGGTCATAGTTCCCTTGCTCGAGCGCCAGCTCGGCCTGGGCCAGCCAGATCCTCACCTGAGTGATCAGCGAGATCGCCATCGGGTCGGATGGCACCCGCGCCAGCAACTCTGTGGCGGCGCGGAAGCTGCCGGAAAGTCGCAGAGCCTTCACTAAAAGCAACCTGGCGTCCACAAGTGCCAATTCAGGTTCCGGGCTAAGAGCGGCAATCGCCCGCTCCGGCTCACCCGCCGCGAGCCAGGCTTCGGCTGTGGCGATACGGAATTGTTCGGCGAACCAACGGCTCGATGTCTCGGCAGCGGTCGCGCGGGTTGGCCCTTGCAGCAACCTCAACGCCGTCTCCGGTTCACCAGTGAGAACGGCCAGTCGCGCCTGGGTCAGCCGTCCAGCCGCCACGAGCAGCGGATCACCATTGTCGGATGCCGTGCTCAGTGCATGATCAAGACGCTGCGCCGCCTGTTCGAACTCAGCACGTTCGAGATGCGTCCACGCGGTTGCGAGCTGGGCGAATTTCACGCCGCTTTCGCCAGTATCGGCCTGTCGGTCGGTGAGCAAACAGCCCGCGTACCGAACCGCGCGGCGTAGTTCGCCACAGAACGCATCGATCCACGACAGCTGCCCTGCACAGTCTGCGCGTACGCGTTGCTCGGCATGATTGCCATCACCGTCGAGCCACTTTCGGAAGCGACCGGCCCCCCGCTCCAATGTCCACCGCGCGGTGCCAAGGTCGCCACTCGACAGCTCGAACCCGGCAATGTGGTAGTCGATCACAGGTTGCAGCTCGGCAGCCTGTGAGCGCTCCACGGCAGTCAGATTGATCATGACCTCCGTGGCGTAGCTTGCCTGCTTCAGACCGATGGCTGTTTGATCCCGGAGTCGTGCCATGGCCATAGTGATCATGGCGACGCTGAGGACATCGACGACCGGCGGCTCGGCAACGCGGGCAAGCTCGGCGCTCGCCCGGGCAAGCGCCGATTCAGCGATATCGAGCCACGAGCGGGCCAGTGCCGCGGCTGCAAGAAGCAGCGGCTCCGATTCCCCGAACTCCGGATGGCTGACGACGAGTTGCACAACATCATCGCCGGCACCCGCCAAGATGCGTGGGACGGCCAGCGATCTGACCAAGGCGCGGGCGGCCCACACATAGTTGCCGTCCTTGACTGCAAGATCAATAGCAGCGGACGGGTCGGTTGGCACAGGGCAGATCAGCACGATGCTGGACGTGCGATCTGTCTGAGAGAGCAGCACCCCCAGATCGCCCGTCATGGCAGAGGACGTAAGGGTCGTCACTGCGACCGGCAACGTGTCGGCAGAGAAGGGCTGCTGTGGATGGGCCATGGCTGGTGCTCGATCGTGTAGGGGCTGGGTGTGCCTTCAGTAAGCAGGATCGGGAGCCAGCCTGTCCTCACCCGTCAGGCGATCTCACCCGGGTGAGATCCCAGTCCTTGATCAGCAGTCCCAGATCAGCAGTCCTAGATCAGCAGTCCTAGATCAGCAGTCGCCGCGGCCTCCCGCAGTTGTCCGGATGCGGCTTGACGCTTGCACGTACGCCGCGCAGACTTCACCCGCCTCGGGTGAATCAACTGGCGCCGTACCGATCTTCGCTGGATCGTGCCTTGCTGAACCGGGGCGGCCTTGACAATCACCCCGCGAGGGTGAAGCCCAGCCGGAGGTGGTGGCACAGCATGGTCACATTCTGATGCTATGGAGAGAGGTCCGATGTCGAAGTACCCACTCATCGCCGATCACGGCTTGATCGGAAACCTGCAGACCGCCGCACTCGTCGCGACCGACGGCACCATCGATTGGTTCTGCGCTCCACGCTTCGATTCGCCCAGCATCTTCGGTTCGCTGCTGGATCATGATCACGGCGGACACTTCCGGATCCAACCAACGGCAGACACCTTCACCCGAAGGCAGCTCTACTATCCCGACACGGCCATCCTCGTGACTCGATTTCTGACCGAGGCGGGTGTCGGGGAAGTCGTCGATTTCATGCCTATCGCCAGTAGCACCGTCGCTTC
>DATLQC010000030.1:0-7719 GCA_035535395.1 Propionibacteriaceae bacterium
CGGTCGTCGGTCGGCTTCAGCAGTTCGTAACCCTGGAATCCGTCCGCATCGTCAACGGCTCCGGCGCGTGCGGCGAATCGGTGGGCCAGCTCGTCGCCGGACTCGCGGGGAACTCTGATGGCGTTGATCTTGATGATGGTCATCCACCGATCGTGCCTGACGACAGCCGACAGCACCATGCCGCAGCAGGACATGATCACTCGATCGGCCACCCATCGAGCCTCGAGCCCGGCGAGATCTCCCTCGGCAAACATTGACTCGGCGCCGCTCACCACGATCCTGCCGAGGCGAGGAACTCCTCCGACACCGGCGTACGGTCCCGGACACCACCCGGACGCACGTGCCTTTGTCGACCGTTCCCCCGACGCAGACAATGACAGGGATGATTCAGCAGGAAAAATCATGGATTATGTAAGGGTCGGCTCAACTGGCGTACAGGTGTCGCCGCTCTGCTTCGGCACGATGTCCTATGGCTCTGAGGCAGACGAGCGGACGTCGACAGAAATGTTCCTTCGGGTCCGCGAAGCCGGGATCAACTTCTTCGATACCGCAGACGCGTCCATGCCTTCGACGTGCGCACGCTGATTGAGCAGACTCTGCGCGCCCTCGACGACCTCCAGCAGCAGAGCAAGATCCTCTATCCGGCGGTCAGCAACTGGGCCGCATGGCAGATCGCGACCGCGCTAGGCATCTCGGCGCGAGAAGGGCTGGCGCGATTCGAGCTGATCCAGCCCATGTACAACCTGGTCAGGCGGCAGGGGAGGTCGAGATCCTTCCCCTGGCCGCTGCGGAGAAGCTCGGCGTCATCACCTAACAGTCCACTCGGTGGCGGCTTACTGACCGGCAAATACGCCACCAGTGAGCGCCCGGAAAGCGGGCGCCTGATCGATGATCCACGCTACGTCAGCCGCTAGAGCCTCGAGACCGACTTCGCCACCGCCGACCGCTCTACAGAGTTCGCCCAGAAGCTCGACATCAAACCCGCAACACTCGCAGTGGCGTGGACCATGTTGCACCCGGATGTGACCGCCGCCATCCGAAACCTCACGCAGCTCGAGGACTCCCTCGCCGCCCTGGACGTCGAGATGACCAATGATCTGAGAGGAGATCTCCGCGCTATCGCCAGCCCCGCCCCGGCCACCGACCGCACCGAGACCCTGAAACCGAACTGAGCCTGACCGTCCTTGTTGCCTTACCCGACACCGACCGCCAGGCTTCCACCACCTCGACGGCACCGCGGTCGGCGAACAGCACCAGATACCCAGATATGGGCTGCTGTTCTGACTCTGAAGGGGTGGCTGTCGAAGGGCCGGAACGAGTTCCGAATTACGATGCCCGCGTGAGGCCAGAGCTGGCGGCGGCGCACGCTGCCGTGGATGAAGCGGTCAAGATCCTGCGGGACGGGCGTGCCCGGCCGCACAAGCGGATCGGCAAGGCGGCCAAGGACTTCCTCACCGAGGTCGACCTGGCCAGCGAGTCGGCGATGCAGCGCTCTCTCGCTGACTCGACTCCGAAGATCGGCTTCTACGGCGAGGAGGGTGGCGGCGCGGCTCTTGAATCGGGCCGAGTGTGGGTCGCGGATCCGCTCGACGGGACCATCAACTACGCGACCGGGTCGCCGCTGTGCGGGGTAATGCTCGGCTTGCTGGAGGACGGCGTGCCGACGCTGGGTGTAATCGATTTGCCGTTCCTCGGCGTACGGGTGGACTCGGGCGCGGTGGCCGACGTCGACGCGTTGGAGGAGGGAATCATCGGGATGGGCGACGCCTTCCATCGGGGTGGCGCGCGCATGGAGGCATACCTCGAACTGACCATGACCATGCACCGCCGCGCGCTGCGCTTCCGGTGTGTTGGCGCTGCGTCGGTGCTGTGGGCGTGGCTCGTAGGCGGTCAGATCCAGGGAATGCTGTTGGCCCACAACAACCCGTACGACGTCGTCGCAGGGCATGCGATCGCCCGCGCGGCGGGAGCGATCTGCACCGACTACGCCGGCGCTCCGCTAACTCTGGAGTCGAAGGGAGCCATGGCGGCCGTCCCTGGCCTCCAGGCCGAGCTCGTCAGCCTCGCTGCCGATCTCGCGGCGGCAGCGCGAGACAGCTGAAAAGTCATTGGCGTTCGGGCGGCAGTCCTCTTGCGTAGCTGCGCTCACAACGAGAGCGGCGCCCTGTCTATGTCGGCCAAACTGTCGGCCAACCGACTCGAAAAGCAGCGGACAGGAGCGACTATGCGCTTGAGACGCTGCGCTCACCCGCATTCGCGAGCGAGGATTTTGCCCTGACACGCAAGGAGTCGCTCGCCGGCGTCCAGATCACTACTGGCGTCGCCAATGGTCTGGTGCAGGGGCGGGCGGAGTGACGATTACGCGTGATGGCTTGTTGACCAAATATCAGCGATCATGATTGCCAGTTATCAAATCGTGTCCTAGCGTGGCATTACTGTGCGGTGATTGCAGGTGACGTGACCGTCATGCACCGCTCAGTAGGCACGTCCGTCACAGTTCTCAAGATGTGCTCAGATCTGGGGAGGTCTGAGTCAGCTCTAATGAGAGCTGCGCGCGGGACTCGGGGAACGCAGGAGTCGGGGAACTGTGAATTTCACTGCGCGCGCGACCTCACGCGCATTCAAGGTTGGCCGCGCCCCATCAATCCGTCGGAGCCTACGCATCGCTGCCCTTGGCCTCGCCTCGGTGGCATTGAGCGCATTGCTCGTCCTTCCAGCCAGCCTGCTGGCCGCGGCCGGGCCGCCGCTGACGGTGCCAGAGGCGAGAAACTTGATCAAGCAGCTGCAGACCAATGCTGCTGGCATCGACCAGCAGTACACGGACGTCAAGGAGCAGATCAAGGCGGGCCGGGCGCAACTGAGGTTAAAGCGGGCTGACGTCCAAGCCCAGACCCAAAAGGTGGAGCGGCTGAAGCTTCAGGTCGGTCAGATCGCTCTTGCGCAGTTCCAGAACCGGAACCTCGATACTGCTGCCCGTCTCTTCGTGACCACCGATACCGAGGGATTTCTGAGCCAGATCTCCACGGTGCAGAAGGTCAGCGAGAATCAGAACTCGGCGCTGCAGGACTACCAGCAGGCCCAAGCGAACCTTGCTGCACTGCAGCATTCCGCCGAGACCGATCTAGCAGCCCTTGGCGAAAAGGAGAAGCAGATCAAGTCCCTCACCGCAGCCTCGGATAAGAAGCTCGACCAGGCCCAGCAGGTGCTGGCCAAGCTCACCGCGGATCAGCAAAAGCAGCTCGCCGAGGCCGAGAAGAAGGCGACGGCAAAGGCCAATGCGGAGGCGCGGGCTGCGACGAAGGCACCCGCAAAGACCAATGCGGACAGCCGGGCCACGACAAAGGCGCCAGCAAAGGCCAATGCGGAGGACCGCAGGGCTGCGACGAAGGGCCCGCGGGACTCAACGCGCAGCTCAGTCACCGGTACAAGCAAGGGAGCCAAGGCTTTGGCCTACGCAAAGGCTCAGCTCGGTGAGCCCTATGCGCGCAGTGGCGCGGGCCCGAGCTCCTGGGACTGCTCAGGGTTGACGATGATGGCCTGGGGATCGGTCGGCGTTAGCCTGCCGCATTCGTCGCGACAGCAGTTCAGCCGCGGCCGGTCGGTGGCAAAGTCAGATCTGCAGTTGGGTGATCTGGTGTTCTTTTACAGCGACATAAGCCATGTGGGCCTATACGCCGGCAATGGGCAAGTCATCCACGCGCCACGGCCCGGCAAGTCGGTGGAGTACATCAAGATGTCATACATGCCCTCTGCCGGAGCCCGTCGGCCGGGCTGAGTTGAAAGCCATTCACGGCTCCGGCCGCGCCTGGCAGGTGTGCAAGCCTGGCCCCAATGAGAACGTCGAGCGCGTCTGTTCGCGCCGGAACATGAGATCCTTCGTCTTGGCCGAGCACGCACCGCCGCCTGCCGCGGTGTTGGATCTTTAAGCCGCCTATCGGGCGGCAGCGGCGCGATTTCTCGTGCTGCCCTTCGGTTCCTTGGTTTGCCGACCACCGGAACGCGGTACCGCGGAAAGGTGCTGTCTTCTTGTACTGGGTGTCTAAGACGCTGCGGGATCATTGGCGCGGCTCTCGTCGCGAGCTGAGGATGGCTGGCGTTGCTCCCGCAGAAGAACGCAGCTTCGTGCGTAGCCTGACCTGGAAACGGGGTTGCATCGGGCACGTACGAACGGTCGCTGGAAATTAAGTGCGACGGTGAGTGTCGGTATCACCCTGGGCGATCAAATGACTTTGGGAGGTCGGCCGGTCCTCGCGCCTGTCGAGCAACGCCGTCGGCAATCACGCCCGCATCACTGGCAGGTTCTGCGGTGAGCCACTTGCTCGGCGGGTGAAGCGCGCGGTAGACCAGGAAGGCCTTGACCATGCCGCAGATCAGCGCCAGCGTGCCTGTAATGACAATTAGTTGGCCGAAGTCGATGAGCCAGAGCAGCCTGAGTGGGTAGCCGACCAGGGCAGGCACGGCCACCAGGCAGACGAGGGCCCAGACGAAGCTGACGCTGATCGGCAGGATCACATGAAGAATGACCGTCATCTTGCCGTGGGGACGGGTCGCGGGGTTGGTTTTCCAACGTTGGAGCAGTACCACAGACCTGGCGATGCCGACTGCCTGCAGCGCAATCAGACCGACGAGTGCCCACAGAGCCAGCCATGTTGGGCTTGACCCGCCTGTGGCCGGCGGCTGCTGTCCAGCCGCGAGCAGGCTCACCACGCCGGAGCTGATGGCGGCGATACGAGCCCCGTTGGTGAAGTCGTTTGCGTTCTGTAGTACGACGACGCCCAATTGCCGCCGGGGATGAGGATGGTATCGGCCCGGAATGCCAGGTTGTCACCGGCGTCGATGATCACCTTGACGCCGCTCATGTCGCGGCTGTCCCAGGCCATTCCATATCCAGTGGTTGCGCCCATCAGCGTCGCGGAGATCTGTGGACGGTGCATTGCCGCGACGCCTTGAGCGGACAGGACGCGCGGGCACCGGCATAGCTGCCGCCGTTCAGCTGAGCGACGAGGTAGTGCGCCATGTCCTGCGCGCTGGCAGTCAGGTAGCCGGCAGGTGTGATGGCGCGGTGGTAGTGGATGTCTACCGGGCGGGGAACGCCGAACCAGTAACGGTGCCCGTGAGCGGCCCCGTGCTGCCTTGCCTCCGGGTAGGACGCATAGGAAGTCGTCATGGCCAGGGAGAAAAGATGCGGCTTTGCACATACTGCTCGTAGGGTTGCCCAGAAACATCACCGAGTCGCGGGCAACTACGGCTCGAAGCTGATGGAATCGTCTCGGTAGGTGCTGAAGATTTGATCAACTTCTCGTAGCTGGTTGATCACTTCATGTCAGGCCTCGTGACCTTCGGCAGTGGCGGTGTGGCGGCCCCGCAAGGCAAGGCTGATCGGCATCTGCTCGACGCGACGATGGATCCCGCCGTCCGTTCGTCTCTGGACCGCTGTGCTGCTTATATGCCCGCCTCGCCGTGGGCGGGTAGCGATTACACATGTCCTCCACTAGTCATCGTCGTCGGGCTCACCGTGTCGATGCTGGGGGGCTGCAACGTGTGATTGCGGCCCTGCACCGTGGTCTTGACCTGGACCGGCGCCGATTGCGCCTTGGCCATTGACAGCCTCGTCGAGGGCGGCCTGCAGCGATTTCACGTAGCCCCCACTGGTCACCGTCGCACCGCTGACCATGTCAATGTTGGCGCTCTGCGCCGTCAACGACTCGTTGATCAAGATCGGCAGTGCGTAGTCGTTGATCTCCGCGTCCCGTGAGTTACCGCTCGGGTGTTGCAGGATCGTGACCTTGGTAAGCTTCCTGCCCTGCACGCTGATCTTGACCTGGACCGGCCCCCACCGGGTCTGAGCGACCGACCCGGTGTAGGTGATCTTGGTCGAACGAGTGCCGCTCGACCCTGACGATGGACTCGAGGGCGAGGCGCTGGGCTGGTTGCCGGCCGACGTTGTCGAGCCGCTCGTGCCACCCTCGGTCGTGCCAGAAGTGGTCTTGTTGGTCGAGGTGTGGTAGCCAAAGAGCAGCACCACGACGGTGACGGTCGATGCGAGCCAGATGACGATGCGTCTCATGGGTTCACCAGCCAAAGCTTTCGGTGTGGATGCGGTCATGGGGAAGGCCCGCCGCGAGGAGCAGACGTTCCATGCCGTCGGTCCAGGTGCTGGGGCCGCAGAGGAAGACCTCGCGCTCGGCGATATCGGGTATCCAGCGTTGCAGCGCGATCAGCTCCGACATGCCACGAGCCGCCGGCCCTAAGACCGAGGTCGACGTGTGGCGCGGGCCTGGCAGGTCTACAACATGCAGACCTCGGTGTGCCGCCAGCGTCTCCAGCTCGCCTCTAAACAGCGGCTCGGCGGTGTAACGCTGCAGCATGATCGCCTCCCCGGGCGCATACTCCAGTCCTTCCGCAAGAGCCCGCAGCGGGGTAATGCCGACTCCAGCGCCAGCGAACAGCACCTTTCGTTGGGTACGCGCCCGGCTACTAAGGCGTCCGTACGGGCCCTCGAACAGCACCCATGTGCCCGGCCGCAGGTAGGCCAGTCGTGTGCTGCCCTCGCCGAGCGCTTTTGCGGTGATCCGCAGCGTGCGGCTGTTGGGCGCGATAGATAGCGAGAACGGGTTGGCGCGGGTCCATCCCGGCCGGCTCAGGAACCGGATGTTGATGAACTGCCCGGCCCGTAGCGGCAGCCGGTCTAATCGATGCCCGGTCAGGTAGACCGACACCACCTCAGACGATTCGCGGACCACCCCGACGACCCGCAGCCGATAGCGCGCACTGCGCCACAGCGGCAACCAGACCCGCCACACCACAACGGCGCCAGCAGCAGCTGCCCACACCGTCCACCAATAGATGGTCGCTGCCGGCGACTGCAGGAACTCCTGTCCAGTCCACAGCTGGTGAGGCAGCGCCACTCCGACGCCGAGGTAGCCGTAGAGGTGCAACAAATGCCACGACTCATACCGCAGCCGCCGCCGTACGGCTCTGAGGCTAGTAACGACGACCATGATCAGGCAGACGGCCCCCGCGACGGCCAGCAGCATACCGCCGTAACTGGTGATCAAATCCCAAATCGTTGACAGCACCGCCGACCACTGGCCGGAGGCATAGCCGGCAATGATCAACACGATGTGGGCGATCAACAAAGAGAAGGACAGGAAACCGACCACACGGTGGATCCGAGCCAGCCGGTCCCGGCCGAAGGCGTGCTCCAGCGGGGGCAGCCGCGACATCAGCAGCACCTGCATTAACAACAGATCGGCAGACCACAAACCGGTGATTCGACCCAGCGAGGTGAGCCCACTCTCCCAGCGGGCACGATCAGTAACACCGCCGTCCGCAACCCACCAGTAGGTGACAAGCAACAAACCCAGCCAAAGCGTCAGCCCCGCTACCAGCCGAACGATTCGGTCGACGCCGGCATCCTTATCAAGCGGCAATAGTGGCGCCCCCGACGCGGCCGGCGGGACAGTGGCCAGCGCAATCACGCTGACCACCTCGACGCGACAGACATCGCACTTGCTCCTCGTCGGCAGGTTTTCATCATCAAAACCTTGGCTGAGCCTCAGCCGTGCTGAACCTGGCAGCTAGCTGTGAAACATGCGCACGCGCCAACGAGGCATCCGCGAAGTCGGCGAACAGGTCGCCTAGTTGGACGCGGCGCTCCTTCCAGTCGTCCACGGCCCACGAATGTGAAAGTGACCAAGCGGCGGCCGCCCTCCTCCC
>DATLQC010000031.1:0-16853 GCA_035535395.1 Propionibacteriaceae bacterium
TATATTGGGGGTTTGCCCTCGCCATCTGCCGACCCGTTTCACTTTGACACGGGCCGTTCAGCATGCGCAGAAGCACTTCGCTCCTCCACTGCGAGCCCTCGGAAGGACACAGGAGTTGGCCGCCTCGCGCACAGCCTCGAAGACCAAAGTTATATCCCCTACCGGCCGGATCTCGTTCGCCAAGATCGCCGAACCTATGGAAGTCCCATATCTGCTCGATCTGCAGATTGATTCATTTGACTGGCTCATCGGAAACGAGGCCTGGCGCGCGCGCGTCGAGACCGCGTTGCACGAAGGCCGCACCGACATCAACACCAAGTCCGGTCTCGAGGAGATCTTTGAAGAGATCTCTCCCATCGAGGACTTTTCCGGCACCATGTCGCTCTCGTTCCGCGATCACCGGTTCGAGCCGCCGAAGAACACCGTCGACGAGTGCAAGGAGCGCGACGTCACCTACGCCGCACCACTTTTTGTGACCGCGGAGTTCATGAACAACGAGACTGGTGAGATCAAGAGCCAGACGGTCTTCATGGGCGACTTTCCCTTGATGACCGACAAGGGCACCTTCGTCATCAACGGCACCGAGCGGGTGGTGGTTTCCCAGCTGGTCCGCTCACCTGGCGTCTACTTCGAGCAGACCACCGACAAGACCTCGGACAAGGACATCTTCACCTGCAAGATGATCCCGTCGCGCGGTGCCTGGCTTTAGTTCGAGATCGACAAGCGGGACATGGTCGGGGTCCGCCTGGACCGCAAGCGCAAGCAGAACGTCACCGTGCTGCTGAAGGCGCTCGGCTGGACTGACGCCCAGATCCTCGAGCAGTTCGGCGACTACGAGTCCATGCGGCTCACCCTTGAGAAGGATCACACCACCACTCAGGATGAGGCGCTGCTCGATATCTACCGCAAGCTTCGCCCAGGCGAGCCGCCTACACGGGAGGCCGCGCAGGCACTGCTGGAGAACTACTACTTCAATCCGAAGCGCTACGACCTGGCCAAGGTTGGTCGTTACAAGATCAATAAGAAGCTCGGTTTGGAGCTGCCTTTCGATCGTACGGTGCTGACGATCGAGGACATCATCGCTGCTATTCACTTCGTGGTCGCGCTGCATGAGGGCAAGGAGACTCTCCAGTCCCCCCGCGGTGAGCTGCTGGTGGAGGAAGACGACATCGACCACTTCGGCAACCGGCGGTTGCGTACGGTCGGCGAACTGATCCAGAACCAGCTGCGCACCGGACTGGGCCGCATGGAGCGGGTGGTTCGGGACCGCATGACGACCCAGGACGTCGAGGCGATCACGCCGCAGACCTTGATCAACATCCGGCCCGTGGTTGCGGCACTGAAGGAGTTCTTCGGTACCTCGCAGCTTTCCCAGTTCATGGATCAGACCAACCCCGTTGCAGGACTGACGCACAAGAGGCGGCTCTCGGCGCTCGGCCCTGGTGGTCTGTCTCGGGATCGCGCCGGCATGGAAGTCCGTGACGTGCACCCGTCGCACTATGGCCGGATGTGTCCGATCGAGACCCCTGAAGGTCCGAACATCGGCCTGATCGGCTCGCTAGCCTCCTTTGCGCGGGTGAACGCCTTCGGGTTCGTGGAAACCCCCTACCGGAAGGTGGAGAAGGGCCACGTTACCGATCAGATCGAATACTTGACCGCCGACGAGGAGGACCGGTACGCCAAGGCCCAGGCCAATGCGAAGCTCGATGACAAGGGCCGCTTCACCGAGGATCGGGTGCTGGTCCGCAAGCGCCATGGCGAGGTGGACACCGTGCCGCCGAGCGAGGTGCACTACATGGACATGTCACCGCGGCAGATGGTTTCGGTTGCGACGGCGATGATCCCGTTCCTGGAGCATGACGACGCATCTCGCGCTCTGATGGGCTCGAACATGCAGCGCCAGGCAGTGCCGCTGATTCACTCGGAAGCTCCGTTCGTGGGCACCGGCATGGAGTACCGCGGCGCGGTTGATGCCGGTGACGTAACGGTGGCAACTCAAGGCGGCGTGGTCACCTCGGTGAGTGCGGATCTGATTGACGTCACTCAGGACGACGGCACGTTCAAGACTTACCGGCTGAGCAAGTTCCGTCGCTCGAACCAAGGCACCTGTATCAACCAGCGCCCGCTGGTGACTGCAGGGCAGCGGATCGACAAGGGCATGCCGCTGGCTGACGGGCCGTGTACTGATCATGGCGAGATGGCGCTCGGCCGTAACCTGCTGGTGGCGTTCATGCCGTGGGAGGGTCACAACTACGAGGACGCGATCATCCTGAGCCAGCGGCTGGTTCAGGACGACGTGCTGACGTCGATCCACATCGAGGAGCATGAGGTCGACGCCCGGGATACCAAGCTCGGTGCTGAGGAGATCACCCGCGACATCCCCAATATCAGCGAGGAGATGCTTGCCGATCTTGACGAGCGCGGCATTATCCGCATCGGCGCTGAGGTCTCTACCGGGGACATCTTGGTTGGCAAGGTGACGCCCAAGGGTGAGACCGAGCTCACGCCGGAGGAGCGGTTGCTCCGTGCGATCTTCGGTGAGAAGGCGCGCGAGGTTCGCGATACCTCGCTCAAGGTGCCGCACGGCGAGTCGGGCACGGTCATTGGCGTACGCGTCTTCGACCGCGATGCCGATGATGAGCTATCGCCTGGTGTCAACCAGCTGGTCCGGGTCTATGTGGCCCAGAAGCGCAAGATCCAAGACGGCGACAAGCTCGCCGGACGGCATGGCAATAAGGGCGTCATTTCCAAGATCTTGCCCATCGAGGACATGCCGTTCCTCGAGGACGGCACTCCGGTGGACATCGTGCTGAACCCATTGGGCGTACCGAGCCGGATGAACGTCGGCCAGGTGTTGGAGACCCACCTCGGCTGGGTCGCCAAGCAGGGCTGGGAAATTGACGGCGTCAAGGCAGCTTGGGCCGATCGGTTGCGTGACGTGGGCATGGCGAAGACAGGTGGCGACCTCAAGATTGCGACGCCCGTCTTCGACGGTGCAACTGAGCAGGAGATCACTGGTCTGCTTGGTCACACACATGCGAACCGAGATGGCATCCGGTTGGTAAACGCCGACGGCAAGGCCCGGCTGTTCGATGGCCGCTCGGGCGAGCCGTTCCCCGATCCTGTGGGTGTTGGCTACATCTACATGCTGAAGCTGCACCACCTGGTGGACGACAAGATCCACGCTCGTTCGACTGGACCGTACTCGATGATCACCCAGCAGCCACTGGGCGGTAAGGCTCAGTTCGGCGGACAGCGGTTCGGCGAGATGGAGGTCTGGGCGCTCGAGGCGTACGGCGCGGCATGGGCGCTGCAAGAGCTGCTGACTATCAAGTCCGACGATGTGCCAGGCCGCGTGAAGGTCTACGAGGCCATCGTCAAAGGCGAGAACATCCCCGAGCCCGGCATCCCGGAGTCGTTCAAGGTGCTGGTCAAGGAGATGAAGTCGCTGTGCCTCAATGTCGAGGTGCTGTCCAGCGACGGTACGGAAGTGGAGCTGCGAGACTCCGAGGACGATTACCGGTCCTCTGAGGACTTCGGCATCGACCTGTCCCGTCGTCCCGGTGACTCCCTTGGCGGAGTCGAAGAAGTCTGAGGTGCCTCCTCTCACGCCGACTTGTCAGCGTCAGTGGTCGCTATGACGACCACCCACGCTCACAAGTCGGCGGAGGTGAGGGCTCAGTTCATTGACAACTTGAAATATCGCGTTAGTTGAGAGAAGAGAGATAAGCAAAGAATGCTCGACGTGAACTTCTTCGACGAGATCCGCATCGGCCTGGCCACCGCCGACGAGATTCGCAAGTGGTCGCATGGTGAGGTGAAGAAGCCGGAGACCATCAACTACCGGACGCTCAAGCCCGAGCGTGACGGCTTGTTCTGCGAGAAGATCTTCGGTCCCACTCGGGACTGGGAGTGCTACTGCGGCAAGTACAAGCGCGTCCGCTTCAAGGGCATCATCTGTGAGCGATGCGGCGTTGAGGTCACCCGTTCCAAGGTCCGCCGCGAGCGAATGGGCCACATTGAGCTCGCTGCTCCGGTAACCCACATCTGGTACTTCAAAGGCGTGCCGTCCCGGCTCGGCTACCTACTCGACGTTGCTCCAAAGGACCTTGAGAAGGTCATCTACTTTGCGGCGTACATGATCACTTCGGTCGATGAGGAAGCCCGCCAGCGGGATCTGCCTTCGCTCGAGGCCAAGATCGACGTGGAGCGTAAGCAGCTCGAGGGCCGTCGTGACTCCGACATCGAGAACCGAATGAGGAAGCTCGAGGAGGATACCGCCGCGCTTGAGGCGGAGGGTGCCAAGGCCGACGCGAAGCGTAAGGTCCGCGAAGGTGCCGAGCGCGAGGTCAAGCAACTGCGCGACCGCGCGCAGCGTGAGCTCGACCGGCTTGATGCGGTGTGGAACCGCTTCAAGAACCTCAAGGTCCAAGACCTCGAGGGCGACGAAGTGCTGTACCGGGAGATGAAGACTCGGTTCGGCAAGTACTTCTCCGGCTCGATGGGTGCTGACGCCATTCAGAAGCGACTCGAGACCTTTGATCTTGAGGCCGAGGCCGCAGACCTGCGCGAAACCATTCAGGTCGGTAAGGGCCAGCGGAAGACCCGCGCCCTGAAGCGGCTCAAGGTGGTTTCTGCGTTCCTGACGACGAAGAACAGCCCCACCGGAATGGTGCTGGACTGCGTTCCGGTCATCCCGCCGGACCTGCGCCCCATGGTGCAGCTGGACGGTGGCCGATTCGCGACCTCGGATCTGAATGATCTGTACCGGCGCGTGATCAATCGGAACAACCGGCTGAAGCGCCTGCTCGACCTCGGCGCGCCCGAGATCATCGTCAACAACGAGAAGCGGATGCTCCAGGAGGCCGTGGACTCGCTGTTCGACAACGGTCGCCGTGGCCGCCCAGTCACCGGTCCTGGCAACCGGCCGCTCAAGTCCATCTCCGACATGTTGAAGGGCAAGCAGGGCCGGTTCCGCCAGAACCTGCTCGGCAAGCGTGTCGACTACTCCGGCCGTTCGGTGATCGTGGTCGGCCCGCAGCTCAAGCTGCACCAGTGCGGGCTGCCCAAGGCCATGGCGCTGGAGCTGTTCAAGCCTTTCGTGATGAAGCGGCTGGATGACCTCAACCACGCCCAGAACATCAAGTCCGCGAAGCGGATGGTAGAGCGGCAGCGCCCGGTGGTCTGGGATGTGCTCGAGGAAGTCATCTCCGAGCACCCGGTGCTGCTCAACCGGGCACCGACGCTGCACCGGCTGGGCATTCAGGCCTTCGAGCCGCAGCTCATTGAGGGCAAGGCCATCCAGATTCACCCGTTGGTGTGTACGGCGTTCAACGCCGATTTCGACGGTGACCAGATGGCCGTGCACCTGCCGCTGAGCGCGGAAGCCCAGGCCGAGGCCCGCATCTTGATGTTGTCCACCAACAACATCTTGAAGCCGGCAGACGGTCGTCCTGTGACCATGCCCACCCAGGACATGATCATTGGCACCTACTTCCTCACCATGCAGCGCGACGGTGCGGCGGGCGAGGGTCGGGCGTTCGGCTCGGTGGCGGAGGCATTGATGGCCTTCGACCGTGGTGAGCTGTCGGTCCAGGCCAAGATCAAACTGCGCCTTATCGACATTGTGCCGCCCATGGGCCTTGAGCTGTCGCCGAACGGTTCCATCCTGCTCGAGACCACGCTCGGTCGGGCTCTGTTCAATGAGGCATTGCCAGACGACTACGCGTACGCCGACTACGAGGTGGGCAAGAAGCAGCTTGGTCAGATCGTCAACGATCTTGCCGAGCGGTATCCAAAGGTTGAGGTTGCCTACTGCCTGGATCAGCTCAAGGATCTTGGATTCCACTGGGCGACGCGCTCGGGTGTCACGGTTTCCATCGGCGATGTCAGCACTCCGGCCGACAAGCCGCAGATCCTGGCCGGCTACGAAGATCGTGCGAACAAGATCGACAAGCAGTACGAGCGCGGCTTGATCACCGACGACGAGCGTCGCCAGGAGTTGATCGAGATCTGGACCGACGCGACGTCCCGCCTCGGTACCGCGATGGAGAACAACTTCGAGAAGACCAACCCGATCTACATGATGGTGCACTCCGGTGCTCGCGGAAACATGGTGCAGATGCGCCAGATCGCCGCGATGCGTGGTCTGGTGGTCAACCCGAAGGGCGAGATCATCGCGCGGCCGATCAAGTCCAACTTCCGTGAAGGGCTGTCGGTGCTGGAGTACTTCATCTCCACGCACGGTGGGCGTAAGGGCCAGGCCGACACGGCGCTGCGGACCGCAGACTCCGGGTACCTTACCCGGCGATTGGTCGACGTCAGCCAGGACGTGATCATCCGCGAGGAGGACTGCGCTACCGAGCGCGGCCTGACCAAGACGATCGCAGCCGATGATGGGCGCGGCAACCTGATCCTTGACGAGCACGTGGAGACTGCGGTCTACGCACGCACTCTCGCCACTGATGTGTTCGGCCCGGATGCTGAGGTGCTGCTGAAGGCTGGAGTTGATCTTGGTGATGTCAATATCCGGCTACTCATCGACAACGGCATAACGTCGGTCAAGGTCCGCAGCGTGCTGACCTGTGAGGCGGCGAGCGGTACCTGCGCGATGTGCTATGGCCGTTCGCTGGCCAGCGGCAAGCTGGTCGATGTCGGCGAGGCCGTCGGCATTGTGGCAGCGCAGTCCATCGGTGAGCCCGGTACCCAGCTGACCATGCGGACCTTCCACACCGGCGGTGTCGCGGGTGACGACATCACCCAGGGCTTGCCGCGTGTGGTCGAGCTCTTTGAGGCACGGCAGCCCAAGGGCAAGGCGCCGATCGCCGAAGCCACTGGCCGTGTGAAGATCGAGGACAACGACCGGCTCAAGAAGATCATCATCACTCCGGATGATGGTTCTGAAGTGGCGGAGTTCTCGGTGTCTCGTCGGGCTCGACTGCTAGTTGAGGACGGCGATCACGTCGAGGTCGGCCAGCAGCTGACTGCTGGTACGCCAGATCCGCAGGATGTGCTTCGCGTACTCGGCGTCCGCCGGGTGCAAGAGCACCTGGTTGATGAGGTGCAGTCGGTGTACCGGACTCAGGGTGCTCCGATCCACGACAAGCACATCGAGATCATCATCCGGCAGATGCTGCGCCGCGTGACGGTCATCGAGTCCGGCGACTCCACCCTGCTCGCCGGTGACCTGGTGGATCGGCTCGCGTACGAGGCGGCCAACCGGCAGGTAGTGGCCGAGGGTGGTACCCCTGCCTCCGGTCGTCCGGTGCTAATGGGGATCACGAAGGCGTCGCTGGCAACGGAATCATGGTTGTCGGCAGCGTCCTTCCAGGAGACCACCAAGGTGTTGACGGATGCGGCCATCCATGCCAAGTCCGATTCCCTGGTGGGGCTCAAGGAGAACGTGATCTTGGGCAAGCTGATCCCGGCCGGTACGGGTCTGGAGCGGTATCGCAACATCCGCGTGGAGCCGACGCCGGAGGCCAAGGCCCAGGCGTACTCGATGGTCGGGTACGACTCGTTCGACTACGACTTCGGTCAGGGGTCGGGCGCTGCAGTGCCGCTGGAGGAATTTGATCTCGGCGACTACCGCTAAGCCGCGGAGATCAAGGTTTGCCTCCTGAGCTGCGAGCGTCGGCATTGCGCGAGCAGCTCCCAATGCAAGGGGCGGGGCCGGGATGGGCCCGCCCCTCTTGCTTTCCCTACATAGG
Source organism: Propionibacteriaceae bacterium (assembly GCA_035535395.1). Taxonomy (GTDB): domain Bacteria; phylum Actinomycetota; class Actinomycetes; order Propionibacteriales; family Propionibacteriaceae; genus Microlunatus. Next base: position 7,710 of record DATLQC010000031.1, read on the forward strand.
TTCGACTAGACCGCTGCCCGTGGCAGATTGGCGAGGATGTCCTCTACGGTCTCGTCCGGAGTCTGGGTGCTGGAGTCAAGCCAGAAGCCGATCTGGGCCGTCTCCCGTCGCAGTACATCGTCCAGCGCTCCGGGCGAGAAGTGCACGTATCCGGCCTTCGACCGTTGCTCTTCACGCCACTCCAGGGCAGACACGCTCGGCGACAACACAACGAGGTAGCGCTCCGGGGTCTCAATGCGCTTGACGAAGTCGGCCAGATCCTTGCCTAAGATCACGTCCTGGACAATCACGTCGTAGCCCTCTTCGGCGTAACGGTCAGCCGCCATGGCCGCCAGGTCATAGCGCAAATTGAGCTGAGCGATCGCGTCGGGGCTGGGATTGGGCGTCATGTCAGCGCGACCGTTCACCACCATCCGCCGAAACACGTCGCCGTGGATATGAACCGACTTCGGCAGCCGAATCGCCAAGAGGTCAGCCACCGTTGATTTTCCTGCAGCCATCGCGCCGGTGATCACGATGACTCTCCCCCGAGCAGACATCACAAAGGAAGTCTGTTGCGTTGCAGGCATAAGAGCCAGCACCGACCTCGTGTTTCCTGCAGTGTCGCTCACACCCGTTGCCTCAGCCTTCGGAAATGTGACACTAACGGTTCCGAATTCTCGGATTCGGTTCCACGCAAGTCATCCGTACCAGCGGACCTATACTTGTCGTCTGTGCCGCATTACCGGATTGCCCAAGCTGCCGCTCTGCTCGGCGTCTCCGACGACACAGTACGCCGCTGGATCGACTCAGGCCGGCTTCGCGTCAGCAGCAGCAGTGGGCCTACCACCATCGACGGAGCCGAGCTAGCTGCGCATGCCCAGGAGATCGCAACCGCACCGGAGCTGGGAACTCCAGTTGCAGAGAGCGCCCGTAATCGCTTCACCGGTCTAGTGACCCGTGTCATCAAGGACTCGGTGATGGCGCAGGTTGATCTGCAATGCGGTCCGTTCCGGGTGGTGTCGCTGATGTCAGCCGAGGCGGCCGACGAACTCAAACTTGAGCCCGGCGTGCTCGCCGTCGCTTCGGTCAAGTCCACTCATGTTGTCGTGGAGGTTCCCGCAGAGCTATGAACACAGCAGCCAGGTCCGATGTAGACGTTTCTCCCCACAAGGCGACGAAGACTCCACCCATGCGCCATCGGTCCGCCTCTGTTTCCGCACAGGCTCGCAAACGCATGATGGCGCTCGCTCTCGCCGGAATTTTGACCATGCTGCTGGCGGCCTGCGGAACGCCGACTCGACCGGCCGCATCAAGCTCGAGTTCGGCGAGCTCATCCGGCGGTAGAGGTATCACAGTCCTCGCGGCCGCATCGCTGACTGAGTCGTTCAACCAGCTCGGCAAGGACTTCGAGGCCAAGAATCCCGAGACGACCATTACCTTCAGCTTCGGGTCGAGCGCGACCCTGGCCACACAGATCGTGCAGGGCGCTCCGGCTGACGTGTTTGCAGCGGCCAGCCCGGCGACGATGAAGACCGTGACCGACGCGGGAGCCGCGGACACGCCGACTGATTTTGTCTCCAACACTCTCGAGATCGCCGTACCGAAGGGCAATCCGCACAAGATCACCGGACTGAATGACTTTGCGGACACAAGCAGAAGAATTGCACTTTGTGCACCCCAGGTCCCCTGTGGCGCTGCGGCGGTCAAGGTCTTCGCATCAGCCAAGATCGTCCCCAAACCTGACACACTCGAGCAAGATGTCAAGGCGACCTTGCAGAAGGTCGCACATGACGAAGTCGATGCGGCACTTGTCTACAAGACCGACGTACTCGCGGCGGGGGACAAGGTCGACGGGATTGAGTTCCCAGAGGCGCAGGACGCTATCAACACCTATCCCATCGCCACCTTGAAGGAATTGAAGAACCCTGCGGTGGCCAAGGCCTTCGTGGACTATGTCCTCTCGCCAGAGGGCCAGGCTGTACTGGCCAGGGCAGGCTTTGCCAAGCCCTCAGTCTGAGCCGATGCCAGCCGGCACCACACCGAAGGGGAAGCGCGTCGGACACCCGCAGGTGACGGTGCGACCCTGGCAGAGTCGGGTGCCACTGCTGCTCGCCGTGCCGGCCACCGTGGCCTTGCTGTTCTTACTCCTGCCGCTTGTCGGGCTTGTCATACGTGCTCCGTGGGCTGACGCTGGCGCCGTCCTGACGAGCGCGGGCGCACTTCAAGCAATGCGACTGTCCATGATCACCGCCACCGTTTCGGTGATCATCGTGGTACTCATTGGCGTCCCACTCGCCTGGGTACTCGCTCGGCCGGGTTTGCGTGGCGCCGCCCTGCTGCGCGCTCTGATTACGATTCCTCTGGTGCTGCCTCCCGTGGTTGGGGGCGTCGCACTGTTCACCGTGCTCGGCCGGTCGGGACTGCTTGGTCGGCCGCTTTACGAGCTCACTGGATTCGCATTTCCTTTTACCCCCTACGCGGTGATCTTGGCACAGGTCTTCGTTGCACTGCCCTTTCTGGTGCTGTCGGTAGAAGGCGCGTTGCGCGCCGCCGACCGACGCTATGAAGAGGCCGCCGCGACTCTCGGGGCACGGCCGGTGACGGTCTTTCGCCGTATCACATTGCCACTCATCGGACCGGGCATCGCGGCCGGCGCAGTCCTCGCCTGGGCCCGGGCGCTCGGCGAGTTCGGTGCGACGATCACATTTGCCGGCAGCTTTCCGGGCACTACGCGCACCATGCCGCTCGAGGTTTACCTCGCGCTTGAAACGGATCCCGGGTCGGCATTGCTGCTTTCAGTGCTCTTGCTCGGTGTCTCAGTCGCGGTGCTGGCCCTCCTCCGGGAACGCTGGGTGACCAGGTGGTAGCCGAGCTATCAGCCGATCTCGGAATTCTTCGCGGCGACTTCACACTGGCTCTCGAGCTGCAGATCGGAGCCGGAGAGGTGGTCGCCCTCCTTGGCCCGAACGGCGCCGGCAAATCCACTGCATTGCGCGCCTTGACGGGGCTGCTGCCGCTGACTTCGGGACAAATCTCCATCGCGGGCAGGGTCGTGGCCGATCCGGTTTCGGGTGTTCACCGTGCCCCGCATGAGAGGCCTATCGGTGTGGTCTTTCAGGACTATCTGCTGTTCCCGCACCTCACCGTGCTCGACAACGTTGCCTTCGGGCCCCTGGTGCGCGGGCTAGACAGGCACGAGGCCCGACGGCGCGGTTCAGCGTGGCTGGCTCGCGTTGGCATCGCTGAGCTGGCAATGGCGAAGCCACGGCAGGTCTCTGGGGGCCAAGCCCAGAGGGTTGCACTGGCGCGCGCGCTCGCGACAGAGCCTCGGTTGCTCTTGCTGGATGAGCCGCTGGCGGCCCTTGATGCCAAGACGCACTTGATCGTACGCAGCGAGCTGCGACGCCATCTAGCCGACTTTCCTGGCGCGACCCTGCTTGTCACCCACGATCCGATCGACGCGGCCGTCCTCGCGGATCGGCTGGTTGTGATCGAACATGGCCGGGTCGTGCAGCATGGATCGCCGTCGGAAGTGGCGCTCCGACCCCGTACCGACTACATTGCCAGACTCGTCGGCCTCAACCTGCTGGCTGGACGGGGCCAAGGCCATCGAGTGCTGTTAACCAGCGGGGGAGCGGTGGAGCTGGCAGAGTCCTGCTCGGGCGAGGTCCATGTGGCTTTCCGTCCGGCTGCTGTATCACTATTCGTGCACCGTCCCGATGGATCGCCCCGCAACCTCTGGGCGGGTCGCATTGTTGCGCTGGAGCCGCACGGCGAGGGCGTACGTGTAGAGATTGGCGAGGTTCCCGACCGCAGCTCCAGCATCCTGGCCGAGATCACGCCATCAGCAGTCGCGGACCTGGAGTTGCGGCCCGGCAGTGAAGTCTGGGCAGCCGTCAAGGCCTCCGACATCGCGGTGTACTCGTCTTGAATTTTGAGCTGCTCGCGCGATAAGAAGCGACGCTCGCAGCTACGCGGCCTAGTCATACTAAGGGCGTGACTCTGCGTGAGCTCTTTCTTCCGCTGCTCGGCAACTGGACTGGTGTCGAACAGCAGGCGGCCTCGCCGTGGGCTCCGGCGACCACCGCGAGAGCCATGATCGTTTTCAAGCTCAATGTCAGTGATCAGGTCGTGGTGCAGGACTACCGGCAGGTGGATGCTAATAGCGCGGAGTTCACCGGGCACGGAGTCTTCATGATCGACAGCGGCGACGTCATGTCTCCGGCTTCCCGGGCGGCAGTCCTGTGGTGGTTCTTCGACTCATACGGATATCCGCCCGAGCCAGCCCATGGCGGATGGCAGGACAGCGAGTTGATCATGCATAAGACCACGCCACGGGGTATGGCCGAGCATCGTTTCGCCGTGGCTGGGGACCAGCTCAGCTACCGGATTCGTGTAAGGATCGACGATTCAGCGGACTGGGACGACTTTCTGCGTGGAACCTACCGGCGAATCAGCGGGCACTGACTTCTACCGCGCTTGCAGGAGACCCGAGGGCAATCAGACGGCGCAGGTAAAGCTGAGCTGATAGCCCTTGGCCGGATCGCCCGTCACCGTTGGCATCTGCAGGTCGTATCCATCGCTGAAAACGTTGTCACTATCCAGGCTCACGCGGCTCAAGTTGCGGACGCTTTGTTCATATCCGCTGGTCGCATAGACCGCCTTGGAGGCCGGCTCCGGCAGGGCCATCTGCGATGTAGCGATCTTGTTGGCGCTGTTTGTCGCCTTGGCGAGGCTGGGATAGACCTCGAAATGGATATGTGGCCAGCGCCCGGAGTAGCAGGCAGGAAAGATCGTGTCGAACTTCACCTGGCCACCGTCGTCGGTTTCTTGCACGCCGCGCAGGTAGTTCTCGTCGGCGATGTCCTGGGAATACAGCGAATACCTGCCTTCCCGGTCGCAATGCCAGACATAGACGGCAGCGCCGGCCAGCGGCGACTTGTTGTTCGCGAAGTCGTTGATCGTCATAGTGATGCCGAGCGGTATGCCCTCGGCCTTGGTGGTGCTCGATCCGAAGCTGGACGTAATGTCGCGGCGTACGATGCCGCTCTGCGTCAGCACGTTCGCACCGTTCGAACCATCACCTGGGAATGGGCCGGACGTCTCCTCCGGAATCTCCCCGTTCGCCGTGTCACTGGTCTGAGTGGGCTGGGCCGCGCCGCCACCTGGGCCTCCGCGTGGTGGTCTGCTGCCTTGCGCGGACCCAGTGTCGGCCGTGCTCGTGGTGTCCGCGCATGCCCCTAGAGTGATCATGCCGGCACCCGCGAGCCCAGCACCGCCGACGAGCTTCAGCAGGCCACGCCGGTCCAACAGCCGCGGCAGGTCATAGTCGAGGCCACGATCATGGTTCTCCAGGTCCTTTTCACGGTGGTCGATTCGCATCAATGATCAAATCTTTCCTCGTCTGGAATTCGCTTGCCTGATGGCGATCTGCGCCCAAGGCTAGAGCCGCCCCGTGCCTCGACCACACCAGATATGGGTCATTCATACCTCGGGCACAGATGCTCACAGCCCGGCCACAGCGCCCGAGTGACAGCCCAGCGCCTCAGCCGGAGCAAAGAGCAGAATGAGACCGTGGCCGCAGTCGAGGTACGGGAGGGAACCTTCACCGGCGGGCTGCCGTATCTCGTACTTGGCTGCGGTGAGCCGCTCGTCTACCTGTGCGGCTTCACATTGGACCACCGAAACCCGCGGCCCGGCTTGGAACGAACCCTCACTTTGCGAACACTGGCTCCTCTTGCTCGCGCCGGCTTCCAGGTCTACTTCACCAACCGCTGGCCGGGCATGGCTCCAGGTACGACGTTCGGCGAGGTCGCCGAGCGGCATGCCGAGGCGATTCGCGCTCACTTCGGCAGACCGGTCGATGTGCTGGGTGCAAGCACGGGCGGATCACTGGCGCTTCAGCTGATCGCCGACCGACCTGATGTGGTGCGCAAGGCAGTCGTTGCCTGCGCTGCCTACACCCTCGGCCCACTCGCCAAGGACGGGCAACTGAAGTTGCTGCACGCAGTCGAGGAGACCGGTCGCTATCCCGCTCGGGGCGTCTTGGACTTGCTGCCGGCGAAGCTCCGATCACAGTGGCTTCGAGCCTTGCTTACACCAGTCGCGCTTTTGGCGGCCAAGCGCATAACGATTGAGAATCCGGCGGACACGATTGCCATGCTGCGTGCTGAGGACGCCTTCGACGTTCGTGATCGACTACCCGACATCCCGACAGAGACACTCGTGATCTGCGGCGCGCAAGACCCCTTCTGGACACTCGACATGTTTGCTGAGACAGCGTGTCGGATGCCGCGCGGAAAGCTGATCATGTATCGCGACCGCGGACACGCACTCGTCACTGCCCCAGAGTTCTTCAGCGACGTTGCAGCTTTTCTCCGTAGCTCACCAGCGTCGTAACCTAGGCCGATGGCAAAGGTCGACTCGGTCAATCTGGGCCGCCCGAAACCCAATCCACACAAGGAGATCGGGTGGACGGGCATCAGTAAGCAGCCAACTGACGAGCCGGTCGAGGTACGTGCGCCCGGGTCAAGAATTACGGGCCTGGGCAGTGGCCTAGTCGGAGACTTCATCGGCGACCGCAAGCACCACGGAGGCGATGACCAGGCGGTGTATGCATTCCAACGCGAAGACCTGGACGAGTGGGAGCGTCGCCTGGGCCGGGAGCTGCCGAACGGCTTCTTCGGGGAAAACCTCACCACGATCGGCCTCGACGTCAACGATGCGCGTATCGGCGAACGTTGGCGGGTTGGCGAGGAAGTCGTTCTGCAGGTGACGGCGCCACGGATACCTTGTTCGACCTTCCGAGGCTGGATGGGAAAGAAGGGCTGGGCGAAGATCTTTACCGCGGCTGGCCGACCAGGCGCATACCTCAGAGTGATTGCCCCCGGCGCAATCAGGGCCGGCAATTCCATCGAGGTCATCAACCGGCCAGACCATGACGTCACGGTTAGTTTCATGTTCAGAGCAACCACTACAGAGCGTGAGCTGCTGCCTCGGCTCCTTGCTGCCGAGGCCTACCTCGATCCGGAGACGATCGAAATGGCGCGTCAAGGCAAGGTTTTTCTGCTGGACTAAGTTTGATTGCTCCGCTCGGCTTCGCTCGCTCCGCGCGGATCGCGCCTTCGAGCTCGCCTACTTCGTCGTCGCTCGCAGACGATAAAGCGTGTCTGCTCGCTCCTCCTCAGCACGGCGAGGGCGCGAGCCGGGAATATAAGGCTTTTCTGCGACGCTTCAACGAAGTCGGTTATTGCTTCATGGAGTTTTGACCGGGGCAGACTCAGCGGATAGCCTAGATGCTTGTGTTCGGGCTTGCCCGAACCCTTGTGCGTGCCCGAATGTCAAAGAATGTCTTTGTACCTGCGGTGACCGCACACCTGGCCTGCCGGGATTCCGAGCCGGTCGCAACGATCAATTCCACAGAAAGAGATACCAACGCGGTGCCCACAATTCAGCAGCTGGTCCGCAAGGGCCGCGAGGACAAGGTGAGCAAGACCAAGACGCCTGCGCTCAAGGGTTCGCCTCAGCGTCGTGGCGTGTGCACGCGCGTGTACACGACCACGCCGAAGAAGCCGAACTCAGCGCTGCGGAAGGTCGCGCGCGTCCGGCTGTCCTCTGGAGTGGAGGTCACCGCCTATATCCCGGGCGTCGGCCACAACTTGCAGGAGCACTCGATGGTGTTGGTACGCGGCGGTCGTGTGAAGGATCTGCCGGGCGTTCGCTACAAGATCATCCGTGGCTCGCTGGACACCCAGGGTGTGAAGAACCGCAAGCAGGCTCGCAGCCGCTACGGCGCGAAGAAGGAGAAGTAATGCCTCGCAAGGGCCCCGCACCGAAGCGCCCCGTGATTGCTGACCCCGTGTACGGCTCGCCGCTGGTTAGCCAACTCGTTAGCAAGATCTTGTGGAACGGCAAAAAGACCGTTTCGCAAGGCATTGTCTACACCGCACTGGAGGGGACGCGGACCAAAACTGGCGTGGATCCGGTTCAGACCCTGAAGCGCGCGCTGGACAACGTCCGGCCCTCGCTTGAGGTGAAAAGCCGCCGCGTCGGTGGTGCGACCTACCAGGTGCCGGTCGAGGTGAAGCCGGCTCGCGCGACCACGCTGGCTATGCGCTGGCTGGTGAGTTTCGCCCGGCAGCGCCGTGAGAAGACCATGGCCGAGCGGCTGATGAACGAAATCCTCGATGCTTCGAACGGGCTCGGTGCCGCGGTCAAGCGCCGCGAGGACACACACAAGATGGCAGAGGCGAATAAAGCCTTTGCCCACTACCGCTGGTAACTGACGAACTTGTCAGAACCAGTTGACCTATAGCGAACTCAGTTCTGACAACTCAGAAAGACCAATATGGCTGTCGACATTAAGACTGACCTGTCCAAGGTCCGCAATATCGGGATCATGGCCCACATTGACGCGGGCAAGACCACGACGACCGAACGCATCCTGTTTTACACCGGAATCAATTACAAGATCGGTGAGGTGCACGAGGGCGCGGCCACCATGGACTGGATGGAACAAGAGCAGGAGCGGGGGATTACCATCACCTCCGCCGCTACGACGTGCCATTGGAAAGATCACCAGATCAACATCATCGACACTCCTGGGCACGTCGACTTCACCATTGAGGTGGAGCGTTCACTGCGCGTGCTGGACGGCGCTGTTGCCGTCTTCGACGGTGTGGCCGGCGTAGAGCCGCAAAGCCAGACAGTGTGGCGGCAGGCTGACCGCTACCGCGTACCCCGTATTTGCTTTGTCAACAAGCTGGACCGCACTGGTGCCAGCTTCGAGCACTGCGTGGAGACGATCAAGAATCGGCTGAATGCCATCCCTGCTGTGGTGCAGCTGCCGATCGGTTCTGAGGCGAACTTCATCGGCGTCATCGACTTGATCAACATGCGCGCCCTCACGTGGCGCGGTGAGACCAAGATCGGTGAGGACTACACCGTCGAGGAGATTCCTGCCGAACTGGTTGATCAGGCGCAAAAGGCTCGCCATGCCTTGATCGAGCTGGTGGCTGATCATGACGATCACATGATGGAGGCCTACCTGACCGACGAGGACTCGATCACCCCGGAGCTGCTGCAGGATTCCATCCGGCGCGCAGTACTTGCCTCCGAGATCACGGCCGTATTGTGTGGCAGCGCCTTTAAGAACAAGGGCGT
>DATLQC010000032.1:0-4032 GCA_035535395.1 Propionibacteriaceae bacterium
GATATTGGCAGTTCGTGGAGCCGCTCATCCAGCAGGCCGGCTTTAACAGCGTTGCCGTTTCCTTACCGAACTGGCCCGGTGCCACCTTCGCTGATCATGCCGACGCCATCGTGGCAGCAGCGGGCTCGGCGGAGGAAATAAGCCTTGTAGCGCAGTCGATGGGTGCCTTCAGCGCCCCGCTGACCTGCGACCGGTTGCCAGTAGCAGAACTTGTGCTGCTGAACGCCATGATTCCGGCACACGGAGAGACCGCGGGCGAGTGGTGGGCGAATACCGGCCAGACCGAAGCGATGCGTGCCAACGACCAGCGGGAAGGTCGCGACCCCAACGCAGGCTTTGATCCGCAGGTGCATTTCCTTCATGACCTGACGCCCGATGTGCTTGCGGCGCTGACGTCATCGGGCGACGCGGAGCCGGTGGATTCGCTCTTCGAAACTGGCTTTGAGTTGAGTCGCTGGCCAGACGTCCCGACCACCGTCCTCGCTGGGCGTGACGACAGGTTCTTCCCATACGAGTTCCAGCGCCGCCTAGCCAGAGAACGGTTAGGTCTTGAAGCCGAACCGCTTCCGGGCGGCCACCTGCTTGCCCTCAGCCAGCCCGACGCGCTGGTCGCCCGACTTCTCGGCGATCTGTAGCGACCGCGCCACAAAGCCTTATGGACACGATTACCTTCATCGGCACCGCTACCACAATCGTGCGTTTGGGTTCGTTCACTGTGCTCACCGATCCCAATTTCTTGCATCACGGCCAGCGGGCGTACCTCGGCAGGGGACTTTGGTCGCGGCGACTTACCGAACCGGCAATGCAGCCCGCGGACTTGCCGGCGCTCAACGCTGTCGTGCTGTCACATCTACATGGTGATCATTTCGACCGGATAGCGAGGCGGGAACTGAATCGTTCGATTCCGGTGGTGACCACTGAGCATGCGGCATCTCGTCTCCAGCGATACGGGTTTAGCTGTCAGGGGCTGCAGCCCTGGAACACATTCGAGCTGGCTCGGGGTGACGAATCCTTGACTGTCGAATCGCTTCCAGCCGTACATGCCTACGGCCTGATCGGTCACGTGCTGCCGCCTGTCATGGGTTCGCTGCTGGTCCACCGCGTGGCCGGCACCGTACGCCGGCGTGTCTATCTCAGTGGCGACACACTCACCGGTGATCACCTAGACCAAATCCGCGACCGGCATCCTGACATCGATACCGCAGTAGTCCATCTCGGCGGCACGCGCATACTGTTCTGGACCGTCACGATGGATGCCAACCAAGGCGTTGACTTCCTGCAACGAATTAGGCCCCGTCTGGCGGTGCCTGTGCATTATGACGACTATCGAGTCTTCCGCTCTCCGCTCTCGGAGTTCCTTTCCGTGATGAAACGCGACCTACCTGGTCAGTTGCTCGAGGCACCAGCTCGTGGCGAGACCGTGCCGCTCGGTGAGTGATCAGCGGCGTCCTACAGCGGTGCAGCCTCCCGCGAGCTACTGCGCCTGGCGGCGTGGGTGGTTCGCCGATACCAGGCCAGCCCGCCAATCGCGAGCATTGCGCCGCAGATCAAGAACGCGATGTCGTATATAGCTTGATTCGGCCCTGGTCGTACGTGGTGCAAATTCAAGATGTAGTGATCGAGCAGACCTTCCACGACATTGAACAATCCCCAGCCTGCAACCATCGCGGCAACCAACGCCCTCCATGAGCCATTCGCATCAGCTCGAGGGCTTCGACGCCACAACCAGAGCACACCCGCTAGAACGGCGAGCCATGCACCGGCGTGGAACACTCCGTCCGCGATCAGGTTTGTCCGCAAACTGACACCTGGACGGGCGGACAGCAGGTGATGCCACCGCAGCAGTTGGTGCAAAACAATGCCGTCCACAAACGCGCCAAGGCCGGTGCCAAGAAGCAGCCCCGGGCCCAAGAGCTTGGGACCGCTGGTTGCCTTCACGTCCTCGTGCATACCCGATTGCATACCGCTAAGCCTGCGGTGAGACTTCGTCGACCTCGTGCGCCTTGGCTTCTCGGGCCGCGGCCTCCTTCGCCGCAGGTGCGTACATGTCCACGTACTCCTGGCCGGACAGCTCCATGATCGCGTACATGATCTCGTCAGTGATGGAACGCAAAATGAAGCGATCTTCGCTCATGCCCTCATAACGCGAGAAATCCAAGGGCTCTCCGAACTTCACTGTCGGACTGACGATCTTGGTGATGACCTTGCCGGGCGGCGCAATGATGTCTGTGCCGATGATGGCCGACGGAATCACCGGCGCCCCGGATAGCAATGCCAAGCGTGCAACGCCGGTCCGTCCCTTGTAGAGGCGCCCATCATGGCTGCGGGTGCCCTCGGGATAGATGCCGAACAACTCGCCCCGCTGTAAGACCTTCAGCCCGGCTCGCAGCGCGCTTTCACTCGCCCGCCCGCCTGATCGGTCGATAGGCACCTGCCCAGTGCCTGCAAAGAATCGCTTCTGGAACCAGCCCTTGAGGCCGGCTCTAGTGAAGTAGTCGGATTTGGCGACGAAGGTAATTCGCCGGTCCAACACAAGGGGCATGAACAACCAGTCGGCAAAGGACAGGTGATTGCTCGCAATGATCGCTGCACCCTCGTCCGGAACGTGCTGCGCGCCTTCCTGAATCGGGTTGAAGACCTTGGTTATGACGGGCCCAAGGAGCACGTTCTTCAACAGCCAGTACACCGCGCGGCCAGGACCGGAACCCGACTCGATCGTTACGTTGCCCCGGGAGTCCACTGAAACAAGATCATCGCTCGCAGCATCTCGCGCTCCGCGGTTGGCGGGCGCGTCGCCGTTGCCGTCCGAAGTCGCTTCATTCCCAGCAGGCGGCGAGTCGTCTCGCCCCTTACTCACACGTTCACGTCCGAAACCGGTGGCACGTCGAGGGCAGCTGGTCGGATGGGGATAGGCGGGACCGCGCGTCCAGCACCTGGTCGGTGACCAGCGCTTGCCGGGAGCTGCTTGCCTTCCTCGAGTGCGGTTTTGGCCACGGTGCCGTAGACGTCGACATACTCCTGACCAGACAGCTCCATGACCGCATTCATGATTTCGTTCGTGATCCATCGCAACACGTCGCGATCATTGCCTGCTGCGGCGTACGCGCTGAAGTCCATCGGCTTGCCGATTCTGATCTTCGGCCGTCGCATCGTCGGGATCTTGAAGAACCGCGATGGCACCAGCTCGGTGTCGATCATGGCTACTGGGACGACTGGCACGCCCGCTTGCAGGACCAGCCGAGCTACGCCGGTTTTTCCCTTGTAAAGACGGCCGTCTGGAGAGCGGGTGCCCTCCGGATAGATGCCGAGCAGATCTCCGCTACGCAGTACCCCCAGCACACCTTCCATGCTGGTGCCACTGGCCCGCCCACCGGAGCGGTCCATCGGGAGCTGGCCGACGCTCTTGAGGAACCGGGCCAAAATTCGGCCACGCATGCCTTGACCTTGGAACAGTTCGACCTTGGCCGGAAAGGTGAGCCGACGCTTGATCATGGAAGGCAGCAGGAACGTGTCGCCCGCGGAGATGTGATTGCTGACCAGAATCGCGCCGCCGGACTTTGGGATGTTCTCGGCGCCGGTCACCGAGGGTCTGAAAAGCAGCCGGCACAATGGCGCAAACGCCACATATTTGAACACCCAGTAGAGCAAGACCGACCTCCGCTTTCGTCCCCATCGTAGGGCGGAACAACCCTAGTGGTGAGGCCTTCGCCAACGCGGGGATGCCTTGGCTTTAACTGCCCGCGCAGACGTGCCACGATTCGCTCGTGACCCCCGCAACGCCACCGACCAGAAGCTTGATCAGCGGCCGCACTCGGCGCCGCAAGCCTGCGCCTCCGGTCGCGACGTCCGTACACCCCAATGCCCAACCGTACGAGGGCGGCGGCGGGTCGATAGGAGTGCTGCTGTGCCACGGCTTCACCGGCTCTGCGAAATCGATGATCGGCTGGGCTAAGCATTTGGAAGCTGCAGGATTCCGTGTCCAACTGCCGTGCCTGCCAGGCCACGGCACGAGCTGGCAGGAGCTCAACGAGA
>DATLQC010000033.1:0-13517 GCA_035535395.1 Propionibacteriaceae bacterium
TCTGGCGCTGTTCCTTATCGGCTGGCGTGCTGGGCTACGGCTCATCCAGCACGCCCGTGCCAACAGCTCCCGCGGCGCCCCGACACATACGGACAGCACGAGCCGAGTCTGACCTCCTCTTGATCGCGTTTTTCCGCACAAAAGCCACGAGTGAGAGCGGGATAGGCCGAAATCGCTGACATATGCGGCCTTGTGCGGAGAAACAAACAATCGGGAGATCGAAGGATCTACAGATACTGCCCTGTGTTCGAGACTGTGTCGATCGAGCGGCCGGGTTGGGTGCCCTGCTTGGAGGAGATCAGCGTCCTGATGAAGACGATCCGTTCGCCCTTCTTGCCCGAGATCTTCGCCCAGTCATCCGGGTTAGTGGTGTTGGGCAAATCCTCGTTCTCGGCGAACTCGTCAAGTTCGGCCTGCAGCAGGTGACCAATCCGCAACCCGCGTACCGCGGTCTCCAGGAAGTCCTTGATCGCCATCTTCTTGGCCCGGTCGACGATGTTCTGGATCATCGCGCCTGAGTTGAAGTCCTTGAAGTACAGAACCTCCTTGTCCCCACCGGCGTAGGTGACTTCCAGGAACTGGTTCTCTTCGGACTCCTCATACATCCGGCCCACCGTGCGGTCGATCATGGCCTGTACGCACATCTGCGGATCATGATCGAATTCAGCAAGATCTTCCGGATGCAATGGCAACGTGGGAGTGAGGTACTTGCTGAAGATCTCCCGAGCAGCTTCGGCATCAGGCCGCTCGATCTTGATCTTCACGTCCAGGCGCCCGGGTCGCAGAATTGCTGGATCGATCATGTCCTCGCGGTTGGAGGCGCCAATGATGATCACATTGTCCAGACCCTCGACGCCGTCGATCTCACTCAACAGCTGCGGCACGATGGTGTTCTCGACGTCGGAGGAGACACCCGATCCGCGGGTCCGGAACAGTGAGTCCATCTCGTCGAAGAAGACGATCACCGGCATACCGTCGGTTGCCTTGTCGCGGGCCCGCTGGAAGACCAGCCGGATGTGCCGCTCAGTCTCGCCGACGTACTTGTTCAGCAGCTCAGGTCCCTTGATATTAAGGAAGAAGCTGCGTCCTTCCTCGCCGGTTCGCTCGCTGACTTTCTTCGCCAGCGAGTTGGCCACCGCCTTGGCGATCAAGGTCTTGCCACAGCCTGGCGGTCCATAGAGCAAGATGCCCTTGGGCGCCTTGAGCTCGTGTTCGGCGAAGAGCTCCTTGTGCAGGAAAGGCAGCTCGACGGCATCCCGGATCGCCTCGATCTGGTTGCCCAGGCCACCGATCACCGAGTAGTCGATGTCTGGCACTTCCTCCAACACCAGCTCCTCGACATCCAGCTTCGGAATCCGCTCGTACGCGAAGTGCACCCGGCGGTCGATCAACAGCGAATCTCCGGAGCGCAGGTGTTGATCACGAAGCCGGTACGCGAGCCGGACGACGCTTTCCTCATCGCCATGCCCGATCACCAGCGCGCGATCACCGCCCTCGAGCATCTCCTTGAGCAGCACGACTTCGCCGACCTCGTCGAACTCGAGGACCTTCACCACATTCATCGCCTCGTTGACCATCACCTCCTTGCCGGGTGACAGCGCCTCAAGCTCAACATCAGGGCTGACGCTGACCCGCATCTTGCGGCCGGACGTATAGATGTCCGCAGTGTGATCTTCGTGGCGGGCAAGGAAGACGGCAAAGGTGGCCGGGGGTTGCGCTAGCCGGTCCACCTCACTCTTCAGCGACACAATCTGGTCGCGCGCTTCCCGCAGCGTGGCTGCGAGGCGCTCATTATTGGCAGCGGCAGTCCGGGCGTCCGAACGCGCATCGGCCAGGCGCCGCTCAAGCATCGCAATGTCATGTGGATGGGAGGAAACACGTTCCCGGAGCCGATCGATCTCATCTCTGAGCGCACCAATCTGGGCTATCAAAGATTCGCGGTCCTCATACGCTCCGCGATCGTGGATAGATCCGGTCATGACGCACCTCCTGTCAAGACCCTACCCGTGCAGACTGTGCGGTCCTTTGTAATCATCGCCGTACGCGCCGGGCGCTGGGCGACGTTTACGTAACGGTGCTGTGAACCCTGGAGCCATGCGCCGGGAAGTGATCACGAATCCAGTGTGGCCCACCATGTTATGCCTTGGACGCACCGCAAGTCCCTCCACGTGCCACGCTCTGATCAGCGACTCTGTCGCCTCGGGCTCAGTGAAGCCGGTATGGACCCGCAGCGTCTCCACCGTCTGGGCCAGCTGAGTCGTGGTTGTGACGTACGCGCAGAACACTCCGCCGGGGACCAGAACGTCGGCCACTGCGCTCACGCAGTCCCAGGGGGCGAGCATGTCCAGAACCACCCGGTCCAACGGCTCCTCGCTGAGGGCTTCAACCACATCGCCGACCCGCAAGTCCCAGTTGTGCGGACTGGCGCCAAAGAAGTTCTCCACATTCCGCCTAGCCAGATTGGCAAAGTCCTCGCGACGCTCGTAGGAGGTCAGGTGCCCACTCGGACCGATCGCCCGGAGCAGCGTGCAGGTCAACGCACCGGATCCGGCACCAGCCTCAAGCACCCGAGCGCCCGGGAAGATGTCGGCGCTCATCAGGACCTGTGCCGCGTCCTTCGGGTAGATCACCGCCGCCCCGCGCGGCATCGTCACGGTGAACTCGTACAGCAGCGGCCTCATGGCCAAGAACGTGGTGCCACCTGTTGACCTCACCACGATCCCTTCGGGCTGAGAGATGAGCTCATTGTGGCTGACCGGGCCCTTGGCGGTATGGAACTGACCCCCGACAGCAAGCACGACGGAATGCCGCCGGCCTTTCGGATCGGTGAGGGTAATCCGCTCCCCCGCCGCGAGTGGTCCTCGTCGGACGCCGGAGAGCTGCTCTTGTTCAGGCATTGCTGATGCCGAAGAAGCCCAGCTGCCATCCTGGGCCGAAGGAACCACCGGACATGTCGATGCCGCGGCGTACGTAGAAATGTTCGTCGGACTGACTGATCGGCAGCATGATCAAATCTAGGGCCGCCTGCTTTTGGAGTGTGGCCAGTAGCCGGTTGGCAGCGGCGCTGTCGGTGGTGGCACGAAACTCGACCTCGATAGTGCTTACCGTCGAGTCGACAGTCGGCAGCGGCGCGTCCAGATAGGGCTGCAGCCATGCCAGTGCCGTCGAAGTCCACGCTTTCCGGTCGAGCAGATTCAGATCGGCGTTCAGGTCGCCCGGCCTGAGCTGCACGCTCAACCCTCCAGTGTTCTCGAGTCGGCTGCGAATCTGCATCGCAAGGTCTTGGGCATTGGGCATCGAAGCGTCATAACCCAATGTCAGGTTGATGCGGCTCTTCCA
Source organism: Propionibacteriaceae bacterium (assembly GCA_035535395.1). Taxonomy (GTDB): domain Bacteria; phylum Actinomycetota; class Actinomycetes; order Propionibacteriales; family Propionibacteriaceae; genus Microlunatus. The sequence continues at coordinate 3,340 of DATLQC010000033.1, forward strand.
GGTCACCTTTGGCTTGGCCTTTCCGCCAAGCGGAAACGCCGCGCTGTGGCCGACAACACCAGTTGGGACGATGGAATCGGATGTGCGATCACCCTGCAAGGCGACCGCGATGGCTTGCCGCAGCCCCTTATTCGACCGCATGCTCGAGTCTGGTGACCATTCCAGCTGCAGCACCCGGGCGCCACCCAACACGCCCTGGGTGAAGCCGCCGACGGTCAGATGATCGGGGCTCTGCTGCACTTGCTGGCTGAATCGGGTGACGGCTGCCGTGTCAAGACCGCGCCACACCACGTCGACAACGCCTCGAGCCATCGCGTCCTCGATCGTTGGGGAGTCAGCGACACTGCGGTACACCAGAGCGGGAAGCTGGGCTGGATTACGGCCGACGTACGCGTCATACCGGCTGAGTTGCAGCTGGTTGCCGGTGTACTTGGTGACCAGGAAGGGACCTGAGCCGATGATCGAATCATTGGGGTCCCGCACCCGATCGGTGTCGTAGACCTCTTCATCGACGATCGACGCCGCCGGAGATGCCAGCGCCCATCCGAACTGGGTGTCGGGCCTGCTCAGCACGAACCGCACAGTCTTCTCGTCGGGGGTCTGGACCCTGCGCAGTGATGACAGTGCCGGCGCTGAGGAGCCTGGAACATTGAGCCGATAAGCCCGCTCGATGCTGAACTTGACATCGCTGGAGGTCAGCGGATGCCCGTTGTGGAAGGCCAGGTCGTCGTTGAGGGTGCAGGTGTAGCTGGTTACCGTGGTGAACAGGCAGTCGCGAGCAGCGTCCGGCTTGAGAACCGAGCCCCCGGGATCGGCCGTCATTAGCCGCTGAAAGACATTCAGCGCCAGCACGGTGGAGGCAGCGTCGGTGATGGCGGCCGGATCGGTGACTCGGATTTGGTCGGTCGACATCACGGTGAACGGTCGAGGCGTGGAACTTGCCGTCGGTGTGGGCGCCGGCCGCTCGCCGGGGGTTCGACACCCAGCGAGTAGCACCAGCAGAGCAGCGACAGCCAATACGAGGCGGGCCCGGCCGTCAGTAACCATCGGACTGCTCCAGCATTCGCGCCACGGTTGCTGCGTCCAATTCAGCCAGGGAACGCACATGCAGTCGCCGGGGAGCCTTCGGAATCTCTATCCGGTGGGGTATGGCAACGACGAGGGCACCGGATGCATTGCCGGCGCGGCAGCCGGTCTCGGAGTCCTCTAGGACCACACAGTGACGTGCCGATACGCCGAGGGCTGTGCATGCCTTCTCGTACGGCTCGGGGTGCGGCTTGCCACGACTCACTTCGTCGCCGGCAACCGTTACCCGAAATATGTCCTCGGGAAGCTGACTGAGTGCCGCGTCCAACAGCACTCGGTACGACGCCGACACCAAGGCGCAGGGCACGCCCGCCTCGGCAAAGGACTCGAGGAGCTCGATGGCTCCAGGACGCCAGACAATCGGATTGCTCCGGACGTGCTCGACGACCGTCGTCAGAAGTTGATCAACGACCCAGGCAGGGCTCAGGTCCACCCGGCCTATGGCGTTCAGGATGTAGGAGCCGGAATCAAGCAGCGAGTTTCCCACTAGCTGTTCGGCATCTTCGTCGGACCAGGTGCCGCCCAGCCGGTCGATCAGGTCGTATTCCGCGCCAATCCAGAGCGGCTCGGTGTCGGCGAGGGTGCCGTCGAAATCCCACAGCGCGGCTGCCAGTGTGGAGGTTGTCGTGTCGCTCATGGCGCGGCCATTCTTCCAGCCGCAGCGACTGGCGCAAATCAGCGCGCGTTAAAGTACTTCGCCTCCGGATGGTGCACGATCATTGCATCCGTGGACTGCTCAGGATGCAGCTGGAGCTCCTCGGACAACTCGACGCCGATTCGCTCCGGACGCAGCAGCGCCATCAGCTTGCGCCGATCGTCCAGCTCGGGACAGGCCGGATAACCGAAGGAGTAACGCGAGCCGCGGTAGGCCTGGTCCCGGATCATCTCCTCCATCGGACCGTCGTCAGGTGCGAAGCCAAGATCAGCTCGGATCCTGGCATGCCACATCTCGGCCAACGCTTCGGTCAGTTGAACACTGAGCCCGTGCAGCTCCAAATAGTCCCGGTAGGCGTTCTGCTCGAACAGGCTCGCCGTCACCTTCGATACCTGTGATCCCATGGTGACCAGGTGAAATGCCACCACATCGGGCCCCTTCTCGGCCGCCAGCTGACGATCGCGGAAGAAGTCGGCCAGGCAGAGGAAGCGGCCGCGGCTCTGTCGCGGGAAGCTGTAGCGCTGCAGCTCCGCAGCCGGGTCGGCGGGATCTGAGCCCAGATGGAGCACGACCAGGTCGTTGCCGTCGCTGTAGCACGGCCAGTACCCGTAGACCACGGCGAATTCTGCGATCCCGTCGGTCTGGATACGGTCAAGCCACATCCGCAGCCGCGGCCGGCCTTCGGTCTCTACTAGCTCCTCATAGGAGAGTCCGTTGCGGGTTCCCTTTAGGCCCCACTGGCCCATGAAGGTCGCTCGTTCATCGAGATAGGCTGCGACCTCGGCCAGCGAGATTCCCTTGACGATCCGGTCTCCCCAGAACGGCGGAGTCGGCACGTCTATATCGACCGCGACATCGGAGCGATGGTGAGCTTGAGTCTCCACGCGATCTTCCACGAGGGTCGCACCGCGCGCCTTGACCCGCCGCTCGCGTGGCGCCGGCAGCGCCGCTCCCTCTTCGCCGCGCTTGACCGCCATGAGAGCGTCCATCAGCCGAAGACCTTCGAAGGCGTCGCGGGCGTAGCGGACTTCGCCGGCAAACACTTCCCGAAGATCTTGTTCGACGTAGGCCCGGGTGAGCGCCGCTCCGCCGAGGAAGACGGGGTACGCCGTAGCAATCCCCCGCCGGTTGAGCTCCTCGAGGTTCTCCTTCATCACGACGGTGGATTTCACCAGTAGCCCGGACATGCCGATGGCGTCAGCGTCATGCTGCTGGGCGGCGTCGACGATCGCGCTGATCGGCTGCTTGATGCCCAGATTCACCACGGTGTAGCCGTTGTTGCTGAGGATGATGTCGACGAGGTTCTTCCCGATGTCGTGCACATCGCCTTTGACGGTCGCGAGCACGATGGTGCCCTTGCCGCGGGCGTCGGTCTTCTCCAGGTAAGGCTCCAGATAGGCGACTGCCGTCTTCATCACCTCGGCGGACTGCAGCACAAACGGCAGCTGCATCTGACCCGACCCGAAGAGCTCACCGACGACCCGCATGCCGGCCAGTAGGTCGGTGTTGATGATCTCCATCGCCGGCTTGCCGTCCGCCATTGCGACATCAAGATCATCGGACAAGCCCTTGCCCTCACCGTCGATGATGCGACGTTGCAGCCTTTCGCCAACCGGCAACTTGAGCAGTTCAGCGGCACGCTCGGCCTTGGCGTCGGCTGTAGTCACTCCCTCAAAGAGTTCGAGGAAGCGTTGCAGCGGGTCGTACGCGGGCTCGGTCGCGGTAGCTGGCCGCCGCCGGTCATAGACCATGTCGAGCGCTACTTCACGCTGCTCATCGGGGATCCGAGCCATCGGAATGATCTTGGCCGCGTGCACAATCGCGGAATCGAGGCCGGCCTCGATGCACTCATTGAGGAACACCGAGTTGAGCACCACACGAGCCGCCGGATTCAGACCGAACGAGACGTTGGACAGGCCAAGCGTGGTCTGTACGTCTGGAAAAAGCCGCTTGACCTCGCGGATGGCCTCGATGGTCTCAATGCCGTCGCGGCGGGTTTCCTCTTGTCCGGTGGCGATCGGGAAGGTGAGACAGTCGATGATGATGTCGCCCTGCCGCAGACCCCACTTCTCGGTGATCTCGTTGATTGCCCGCTGCGCGACCCGTACCTTCCAGTCCGCGGTACGCGCCTGGCCATCCTCATCGATGGTCAGCACGATCACCGCCGCACCGTGTTCCGCAGCCAGCCTCATGACCCGGGTGAATCTGGAATCCGGCCCGTCACCGTCCTCGTAGTTGGCGGAGTTGATCACCGCGCGCCCGCCAAGACACTCCAGGCCAGCTTGCAGGACCGCCGGTTCGGTGGAGTCCAGCACGATGGGCAGCGTGGAGGCGGTCGCCAGCCGGAATGCCAGCTCTCGCATGTCGGCGACGCCGTCTCGGCCGACGTAGTCGACATTCAGATCGAGCAGGTGGGCGCCGTCGCGGATCTGGGATCGCGCGATGTCGACGCAGTCGTCCCAGCGCTCGGCCAGCAGGGCCTCCCGGAATGCCTTGGACCCGTTGGCATTGGTCCGTTCCCCGATCGAGAGGTAGCTGATGTCCTGGCGGAACGGCACATCGGCGTACAGCGACGCCGCGGCGGGGACGTGCTTCGGCGATCGGGCCGCGATGCGGCGGCCTTCCAGGCGCGTAACGACGTGTTGCAGGTGCTCTGGCCCGGTGCCGCAGCAGCCGCCAACCAGTCCGAGTCCAAACTCGCCAACGAACTGTTCGAGGGCGTCAGCCAACTCGACCGGTTGCAGCGGGTAGACCGCGCCGTCGGCCGTCAGCTGCGGCAGGCCAGCATTGGGCATGCAGCTGACGCCGATCTGGGCATATCGGGACAGGTGCCGCAGGTGCTCGCTCATCTCCGCCGGGCCGGTCGCGCAGTTCAGGCCAATGATGTCGATGCCCAGCGGCTCCAGCGAGGTGAGCGCAGCACCGATTTCGGAGCCGAGCAGCATGGTGCCAGTGGTTTCGACCGTTACGTGCACGATGACCGGAAGATCACGCCCGGCGTACCCCAGTGCTCGCTTGGCACCCAGCGTGGCCGCCTTGGTTTGCAGCAGATCTTGCGACGTCTCGATCAGCACCGCGTCGACGCCGCCGGCAATAAGACCCTCGACCTGCTGCTGATAGGCGTCCCGCAGCCGGGCGTAAGAGACATGGCCGAGCGTGGGCAGTTTGGTGCCCGGCCCGACGCTGCCAATGACCCAGCGTGGCCGTTGCGGTGTGCGGTAGGCGTCGGCAGAGTCCCGAGCAATTCGGGCGGCGGCTTCGGCTAGCTCGCCGATCCGATCTGCGATGCCATATTCGCCCAGAGCGGACAGATTCGCGCCGAACGAGTTGGTCTCGACCGCGTCCACCCCAGCATCGAAGTAGGCATCGTGGATCGCCCGGACGATGTCTGGGCGCGTGATGTTCAAGATCTCGTTGCAACCCTCGAGTTGCTGGAAGTCCTCCAGCGTCAAGTCGTAGCGCTGCAGCATCGTGCCCATGGCCCCATCCGCAATCACGACGCGCTGCGAAAGGGTGGTTCGGAGATCGCCGCTGCTGGATATGTCTGCCACCGGTGCGCTGAGGTCAGCCGGCGACTGAGCGGCACGCGTGCCATCGGGCATCTCGTGAGAATAGTCGCCGACAGCGCCCTTCGGTCAGCATTAACCACGATGTGGAGCGGCCATTCATCGCCACACTGACGGCTACAGTGAGGCACATGCCCGACTCACCCAACTCGGCCGGCCGTGACCTGCGCGATTTGGTCGACCCGGTGGTGGTGATGGCCTTCGGGGGCTGGAACGACGCGGGGAATGCGGCGACCGGAGCCATCGAACATCTCGCCGAGGCCTACGACGCGCAACCCGTGTACGCGCTCGACCCAGACGACTTCTACGACTTCCAGGTCAACCGGCCTCGGGTAGTCCTCACCGAAGACGATGACCGCGAGATCACCTGGCCCACCACGGAGCTCAAGATCGCCGAGCTTCCGGACGGCCGGAATGTGATCTTGGTCCAAGGCCTGGAACCGAATCTGCGATGGCGCCAGTTCAGCACCTTGATCGCCTCCGCGCTCAGCTCGGCAAATGTAACTCGGGTGCATCTGCTGGGCGCGCTGCTCGCCGACACCCCACACACGCGGCCAATTCCGGTGTCAGTGTCAACGGGCAATCGGGAGTTGATGAAGAGCCTCGGATTGGTGCCGTCGACGTATGAGGGCCCCACCGGCATCATCGGCGTACTGGGCGAGACCTTGGAACGGGCCGGAGTGGAAGTCCTGATGCTGTGGTCCGCTATTCCGCACTATGTCTCGCACCCACCCTGCCCCAAGGCAACCCTGGCGCTGCTCTCGCAGTTGGAGCGGGTGCTCGACACCTCTTTTGATCTTGGTGAACTGACCGAGCTAGCGCGAGCCTGGGAACGCGGGGTGGATGAGTTGGCCGCCGAGGACTCCGAGGTTGCTGAGTACGTGGCCTCGCTGGAACAGATGCAGGATGCCACGGAACTGCCCGAGGCCACGGGCGACGCGATTGCTGCCGAGTTCGAGCGCTACCTGCGCCGCCGTCAGGGCTAACTCGACTCTCCGTCGCAACCTACGTTCACGTGGCTTGCTGACGGTCTGCACAGGTTGCAACCTATGCAGACCGTCAGGAAACTAGGTTTACGTAGGTTTCCACGGAGAAGCTCGGGGATTGCAATGCGAGTTTTAGGCCGCGGCCGTCGCCAGCTCGCGGAGCTTGGCCACCATGGCGTCGGGGTCGTCTGCGGCGAAAACGGATGAGCCGGCGACAAAGGAGTCAACGCCGGCTGCCGCGCACCGTTCGATCGTCTCAGCCGAGACTCCGCCGTCGATTTGCAACCAGATGTCGCCACCAAGCTTGTCCAGCATTGCGCGGGTCCGGGTGATCTTGGGTAAGCAAAGATCAAGAAACTTTTGACCGCCGAAACCGGGCTCAACGGTCATGATCAACACCATGTCCAGCTCAGGTAGCAGCTCCTCGTAGGGCTCGATCGGCGTGGCCGGTTTGAGGGCCATAGCAGCGCGGGCGCCCAGGTTGCGCAGCTCTCGGGCCAGCCGTACCGGCGCCTGCGCAGCCTCGATGTGGAAGGTGACCGACTCAGCCCCCGCCTCGGCGTACCCGGGCGCCCAGCGATCGGGTTGCTCGATCATCAGGTGGATATCCAAGATCTTGTCGGTGATCTTGCGAATGGATTCTACGACGGGAAGTCCCAGCGTCAGGTTAGGTACGAAGTGGTTGTCCATCACATCGACATGTATGGCATCCGAGCTCGGGATCGATTCGATGGCAGTCTGCAGGTTCGCGAAGTCGGCCGACAAGATGCTCGGCATGATTCTCAGGGCCACGAGTCGACTCTAGTGTTAAGCCTGATCGCGCGCGCCGCTGTCCTGGACGAACAAGCGAGCAGCCAGCCTCCCTAACAGTCCAGCTTCTGAGGACATTGCTGGCTGCGAGCGAGTGAGGAAGGGAGCGGCTTCAACCCGCGCGATCCGTGCCCGCTATGTTCGCGCCGCCGATCTGCAGGAGAAGGCGACGAAGCGTGCAGAAACCGAGCTGACTCTCAGACACAGTCGTTTCGTCGGATTCGACGAAGACGGCGGCTTCCAGCGAACATCGCAGTGAGCGGAGCGAGCCATTGGATACAGCGGTGAGCGAGGCAATCAAGCCCGAGTCTTGCGAAGGTAGGCCGCGAACATCGCGTCCGTGCCGTGGCGGTGCGGCCAAAGCTGCACGTACGGCCCGAGATCAGCATCTGGCACGTCCGGCAGCAGCTCAGCTGCTGGAATCACCTTGACGTCGGTGCGTACGGCGAGGGTCTCGTTTAATACATCAGTGGTTTCCCGGCGATGCGGCGAGCACGTCACGTAGCCGACGACCCCGCCCGGAGCCGCGCTATCAATCGCCGACGCCAGCAGCGCAAGTTGCAGACCATGCAACTGCTCCACGTCGGTTGGGCCGCGCCGCCAGCGCGATTCGGGCCGGCGGCGCAGCGCGCCTAACCCGGAGCAGGGCACATCGCCGAGTACCCGAGTAAATGAGTCGGCTCGCCACGCCGGTTGAAGGCCGTCTGCGACCACCACGGTTGGCCCCAGTCCTCGCTCGGCATATGCCCGGACGGCTGCTGCGACCAGCCGCGCCCGATGTGGCGCTCTGTCGGAGGCGAGCACTCGGCTGCCGTCCGGGGGTGCCAGACCAGTCAGCAGCGCCGATTTGCCGCCGGGACCGGCACACAGATCGAGCCACCATCCGGAGGGAGCGGACGCCTTGGTGAGCGCCCAGGTCACCAGCTGAGACCCTTCGTCCTGCACTCCAGCTCGGCCGTCACGGACCAGGGCAAGCTCGGCTGGATCGCCCCGCCAGCGAGCGCCGAACAATGAATACCGACTGGCTTGCGCCCCAGCGCTCACCAGATCTGACACATCGGCGAGGCCAGGCCGGACGGCCAGGCTGATATCCGGACTTACATTGTTGGCAGCCAGCGCTTCTGCCACTTCTGCCTCCGGCAGGAGATCCGCGTACGCCTCGACAATCCAACGCGGGTGCGCCGTTCGCAGTCCGAGTTGATCAAAGTCGTCGAGCCCTTCGGATAGCTCGTCGAACCACTCATCAAGGCTCCTTTCCGAAACTCGGCGCAGCACGGCATTGGTGAGACCGGTGACCCGCTCCCCCACGGTCGCTGCAGCAAGATCGACAGTCGCGGCAACCGCTGCTCGGACCGGTACGCGCATGGACAAGATCTGGTGCACTCCAAGTCGCAGCAGATCGACGACGGCGGGCTGCCATTCACTCAGCGGTCGGCCGGCGGCTGCGGCGATGATCACGTCGTAGCTGCCCTGCCAGCGACAGGTGCTTGCCAGCAGCTCGGTGGCAAAGGCCGCATCCCGGCCGTTCAGGCCTCGCTCCCGAAGCAGAGCGGGTAGGACGAGGTTGGCGTAGGCCCCTTCACCGTTCACTGCACGCAATGCGTCAAAAGCAGCCCGCCGGGCCCGATCAGGCCGACGGCGTCGCTGAGAGCGGGCTGCGCTGGGACCGCTCACTCAAGCACCGAGCCTAGGCTCGGTGTCGAAGCTGACGCCGCGTGCCCAGTCGGCGGCAGCCATGGGCTTCTTGCCCTGCGCCTGTACCTCGCCGAGCTCGAGCGCCGAAGTCCCGGTGCCGACGCGTACCGAGCGCTTGGTGATCTCTAGGGCTCCAGGTGGCAAGACGGTGTCGGAGATCCGGGCAGAGTCGATCTTGAACCGATCGCCGTCAAAGGTGGTCCACGCCCCCGGGGCTGGAAAGCATCCGCGGATCAGCCGGTCAACGACCTCGGCGGGCTTAGTCCAATCGATTCGGGCGTCGTCCACCGTGATCTTGGACGCATAGCTCAGCTGTCCATCGGTTTCTGGTTGTGGCGTTGGGATCAGCGTGCCGTCCTCGATACCGTCCAGAGTGTCGACCAGTAGCCGAGCACCGCTGAGTGAAAGCCGATGCAACAGGTCGCCGGCGGTATCGTCCGGGCGGATAGGTTCAGTCACTGTCGCGAAGATCGGTCCCGCGTCCAGCTCGAGCACAATCCGGAAGGTGGTCGCCCCAGTCGTTTTGTCACCAGCCAGGATGGCGTGCTGCACGGGCGCCGCACCTCGCCACGCGGGCAGCAGCGAGAAGTGCAAGTTGACCCATCCGTGCCGCGGAATGTCCAGAACCCGCTGTGGCAGCAACGCGCCATACGCGACGACCGGGCAGCAGGTTGGCGCAAGCTCGGTAAGCCGAGCGACGAACTCCTCATCCCGAGGGCGCTGGGGCTTCAAAACCTCGATGCCCAATTCGGCGGCCCGTTGTGCGACCGGACTGGCGGTGAGCTGCTTGCCCCGGCCACTCGGCGCATCCGGCCGGGTGACCACGGCGATCAGTTCATGGCGGGACTCGGCCAGCGCATCCAAAGAAGGGATTGCGACATCGGGGGTGCCGCCAAAGACGATTCGCACCGCAGGAGTCTAGGACGCCTGCGGCAGCACCTCGCATACCGCCGTCAGTCCGCGATATACCTCGCTGAAGCTGGTGCTCAGCGGCGACAAGCCGATCCGTAATCCGTTCGGTGGCCGAAAGTCTGGAATCACACCCATCTTCCAGAGACGCGCCGTGGCGGCTCCGAACTCCGCATGCTCCAGTGTGACGTGGCTACCCCGCCGCGCCGGGTCCCGAGGCGAGGCAAGCTGTACGCCGAGCGGGCTGAGCAGCTCTTCCGATACCTCGATCGCAAACTCGGTAAGGGCAATGGACTTAGCGCGTACCGCCTCCAGGCCTGCTTGCTCGATGAGCGCCAGCATGTCCTGCGTCGCTAGCATGCCGATGATCGACGGCGTGCCGCTCAGAAAGCGACGAATGCCGTCGGATGGTGTGTAGTGCTTGGCCATCGTGAAGGGATCAGACGATCCCATCCAGCCTTGGATTGGCTG
>DATLQC010000034.1:0-5403 GCA_035535395.1 Propionibacteriaceae bacterium
CTGTGGCACCGATGCCGCGATCGGTTCACTACCGCTGATCTATCCCTTCCTAGTCAACGATCCCGGCGAGGGAACGCAGGCCAAGCGCCGGGCACATGCCACCATCGTTGATCATCTGGTGCCGCCGATGGCGCGCGCAGAGAGCTACGGTGATATCGCGCGGCTGGAGCAGCTGCTCGATGAGTACGCGCAGGTCAATGCGATGGATCCAGCCAAGGCGCCGGCGCTGCGTGGTGAGATCTGGACGCTTATTCAGGCAGCACAGCTGAATCATGATCTTGGTTTGGACGCGGCTCCGGATGAGGAAGCCTTCGATGAGTTCGTGCTGCACGTTGATGGCTGGCTGTGTGAGATCAAGGATGCCCAGATTCGCGATGGGTTGCATGTGTTGGGCCACGTGCCCGATGGCGACGAATTGATCAACTTGGTGCTCGCCGTGCTGCGATCACCCCAGATTTTTGGCGGTCAAGCCAATGCTGTCCCAGGGTTGCGAGCTGCGCTCGGACTCGGAGCCGAAGCGCCGCTGAGCGAGATCGATGCGGCCGAGACCACGGCGCGGGAGCTGGTCGGGGCCCTCGCGACGGCTGGCTGGTCTGTTGGCGCCGTCCCGGGGGCCGTAGAGCGCATCCTCGGAGCCCCCAACGAGGCAGCTGCCGCGGCGTTACGTTTCGCATGCCAAGAGGTAGTACCCAGGCTCGGCCGCACCGGTAATGAGATCACCGCGATCTTGCATGCCCTCGACGGCGGATATGTGCCAGCGGGTCCTTCCGGTTCGCCGCTGCGGGGACTGATCAATGTGCTGCCGACCGGTCGCAATTTCTACTCCGTGGATCCCAAGGCGATTCCGTCGCGCCTGGCCTATCAGACCGGCCAGGCGATGGCAGAGTCATTGTTGCAGCGGCACCTCGAGGAGGTGGGCGAGTATCCGCAATCCGTCGGATTGTCGGTGTGGGGTACCTCGGCGATGCGGACCAGTGGCGACGACATTGCCGAAGTATTCGCGCTGCTTGGGGTGATGCCGGTCTGGGATGAGGCGTCGCGCCGGGTGATCGGGCTTGAAGCGATTGACTTGCCTGAGCTGGGTCGGCCGCGAATTGACGTCACGGTTCGAATCTCTGGCTTCTTCCGAGATGCATTTCCCCACGTAGTGGCGATGTTGGACGATGCAGTTCGGCTGGTGGCCGATCTTGACGAGCCCAGCCACCTCAATTTCGTCCGCCAGCATACTCAAGATGATCTTGCCGCGCACGGTGATCAGCGACGAGCGACTACTCGGATCTTCGGCTCCAAGCCGGGTTCGTACGGCGCCGGCATGCTGCCGCTGATCGAAGCGGGCAACTGGCGTAATGATCATGATCTTGCCGAGGTCTACTCCGCCTGGGGCGGATTCGCGTACGGCCGTGATCTTGATGGAAGCCCGGCACGCGAGGACATGGAGGCCAATTATCGGCGTATTGCGGTGGCTGTGAAGAATGTGGACACCCGGGAGCATGACATTGCCGATTCCGATGACTATTTCCAGTACCACGGCGGGATGGTCGCAACCGTACGCGCGCTGACCGGCGCCGATCCCAAGGCGTACGTCGGTGACTCGACGAGTCTGGACACGGTCCGGACTCGATCACTCACCGAGGAGACGGCGCGGGTCTTCCGGGCCCGGGTGATCAACCCGCGCTGGATCGCTGCTATGCAGCGGCACGGCTACAAGGGCGCATTCGAGCTGGCGGCGACCGTTGACTACCTGTTTGGTTTCGACGCGACTGCAGGTGTTGTCACGGATTGGATGTATCAGCAGTTGGCCGAGAATTACGTGCTGGACAAGGACAATCAGGACTTCATGAAGCACGCCAACCCATGGGCGCTGCGCGGCATCATCGAAAAGCTCAGTGAGGCTGTTGATCGTGGGCTGTGGCAGGAACCGGATCCGGAGTTGATCACTCAGCTACAGCAGGTCTACCTCGATGTCGAGGGTGACCTCGAGGACGTGAGCTGAGCTTCTAGCTCTCGCGACCCGTGTCGTACGTTTCTCCGCACAAGGTCACGAAAATCGTCAGGCTTCCGCTATTTGACTGCCATATGTGGCTTTGTGCGGAAAAACGGAGCGCAATGGGGTCGTGAGGGCAACCGATGATCGAGCTTCAACTAGGGAGCTGACCGTACGCGCGTGAGGATGGCGTCGGCGACTGCATCCGGTTCTGTTTCAGGAAGCCAGTGCCCAGCATCAAGTTCGACAACCTCATATGGCCCTGCAACGTAGTTGGCCGTCAGCTCGGCGGCAGCGCGGGCGAGCGCGATGTCATGCCGTCCCCAGATGTAGGTGGTCGGCACAGTGATCCGTCCCACTGGTGGCCGTCTGGAGAAGGGCATGCCGCGATACCAGTTCAGGGCCCCGGTGAGCGCGCCGGGCTCGGCCATCGCCTCGGCGTATTGATCAACAAACTCATCCGGCAAGCCGCCATCGCGCAACGACTTCACGAACGCACGCCGGACGATCGATTCCGGCAGTACCGGCAACTGGAAGAGTGCCATGTACCACGAGGCCAGACCCTGCTTGCTGGTCCACAGTGATTTGAGGAACGCTGCCGGATGCGGTGTCGACAAAACCGTCAGCGATGCCACCCGGCCCGGATACCAGCCGGCCGCGCCCCACGCCTGGCTGCCGCCCCAGTCATGGCCGACGATGTGAGCCCGAGCAAGGCCTCCCGTGTCGAGCAAAGCGATCACATCCGCAGTGGTCGCCTCGGTCCGGTAGTCGCGCCGCCGCGCCGGTCGAGCCGCGGCAGCATAACCACGTTGCGTCGGCGTCAGTGTCCGCAGGCCTTCGGCATTCAGCCGGGCCGCGACGGCGACGAAGCTGGACGGTTGCTGAGGAAATCCGTGCAGCAGCACGACCGCTGGCGCGTCGGCCGGACCCGAGTCGATAACGCCAAAGCGCAAACCCGGGCGCAAGAAGTGATCCATTGCTCCACTCAATCACTAAGCGGAGGCGTACCAACCGCCGACGACCTCAGTGCAGGCTGGCCTTCAGCAGGACGACCAAGAGTCCGAGGGCCGCGCCGATGGCAGCACTCAGCAAGCCGCCTCCCATGCCGAGTCCGCCCCGTCGGCCTGCCAGGAAGCTGTAGACAGTCAACAACACAGTGCTGGCGATCACGGCAATCCACGCCCCCGTGCGGATTCTTACACCGACAAGTTGGGTAACGAGCAAAATGAGGGCAGGCACGAGAGACGCTGCGAGGATCGGCCATGTCTCGGCGAGAGCCTCTTTGAGTGCGTCAACTGGGTGTGTGCGGTGTTTGACGGCGTCGCCCAGGGTCCGAGCATGGAGATGCGCAAGCCAGTAAATGAAGGCGGTTCCGAGAATGGCGAGAACGATATGCGTCTCTTCCAGATGTCCAGCCGCGGCCGCGATGACAGCAGCGGATACGACCGTGCCCGTGATCACGCCCTCGCCGTTGATCATCCCAAGTGGGTCGCGTTCACGCTCCACGTGCGGCGCCGCGTGGCGGCCTTCCTGACTCGTCATTTGGCGGTAAGTCAATTCCAGCATTAGGCGGCCGTCAAGGTGCAATCTTGGCCAATTGGGTGGATCGTGTGACTCGAGCCGAGCTGTCAGCTCGCCGAGTTGTTGAGCACCCGAGTCAATACGTCGGGCCGGTCGGTCATGATGCCGTCGACGCCAAAGCTCAGCAGCCGCCGCATGGCCAGTTCATCGTCGATCGTCCAGACATCGACGCGAAGGCCATGATCATGTGCCTTGCGCACGAAACGGCGAGTCACGACGGGCAAGACGCCCTTGTACTTCTCCGGAGCCTGCAGCGCCTGGAATGGTGGAGCGTAAAGGGCGCCAAGGTGCAGCACATGAAGGATCCAATAGATCAACAGCTCGACCGTTGAGGAAGCGGTAGCCACCTTTCCTTGGCTGACTTTCCGGAAACGCGAGATCGTGCCCCGGTTATCTGAAACAACCAGGGTGCGTTCCATCGCCCCAGCAGCTTCGATGTGGCCGAACACGGCTTTCTCGATGCCGGAACGCCGACCCTTGATTTCAATATTGAACGGCGCATCTGGAAATGCCTCATATAAAGCCTTCAAGGTGGGAATCTTGACGCCCTTGGCTCGCCAGGGAAATGTCAAACCGCCATCGGTGCTAAAGCGGTACGCGGCGTCAAGACCTTGCAATTCCGGCACAGTCTTCTCAGCGACGGGTCCATTGCCATCGGTTGTCCGGTCAACGACCGCATCATGAATGACGACGATGGTGCCCTCGGCGGACGCGTGTACGTCGCATTCCACGACGCCGCCGCCCATGGCAAACCCTTCGCGGAATCCCTCGATCGTGTTTTCCGGTACAACTTTCGCACCACCGCGATGAGCGAAGTTGATCGGCCAGCCGCGCGGAGTCGGCGGCTTCGGCGTTGCGTCACTCTTGGCCGTAAGCCGTCCGGCGGCAGCGGTCACCAGCGTGCCGACCAGGGCACCCAGAAAGAAAGAGCCCGCGCCAAGCCGAATCTCCCAGATGTTGTCGGCGACGATGGGCGAATCTCCCTGCTGCTTGATGATCGCATTGCTCATGCTGGAGCCTTTCGCGCGGATTTCCTGCCCGAGAAATATGGGTCGAGTCCAACGTAGAGGCCGATGCCGATCGACGACTACGCACCCTCGATACCGCGCGAAGATGAGGACCCAGACCCCTCACGGCATGGCGAGCAGGGCTCGCTGGCCCGCAACCACCAGTCGCCGCCCGGTCAGCTTTGTACCCGATCCCGTATGGCTGGGCTAAGACCTCGGGTGCTATCGCGGCGATGGGACTGTGCCCGTACTCATGCGATCCGTGGAGCCCGCCGCTGCTCGTACGCGGCCAGCGCCTCATGAACTGGAAGGCTGCTGAGCGTCTCTGTCAGCACCAACGCATCCTCCAGCGCCAGCCCAACACCCTGCGCCATCGACGGTGACATGGCGTGCGCCGGGTCACCAACCAACAACATGCGGCCGAGAACCGCGTACTGCTGATCAACTTCCATGATTGGGGTACCGCAGGGCGTCCATAACCTGGTCGCGCTCACCTGACTGCAGCGCTTGGGCCAAGCGCGGACCCACCGCAGCGGTTAGGTCGCGAAAAGGACCGAGCGTGCGGGGCGTACTCAGTGCATCAAAGGAACCGACCAGCATCCGGGGTGCCGTCGGGCAGTTGTGATCGGATCCCTGACACGAGGCTGCTCTTGCCGATCCCTGCCTCGCCCTGCTGTAGCACCACCGAACCGGTGCCGGCCACGGCTTCGTGAGCTGCATCCTCCAGGGTTGCTAGCTCTTGATCACGCTCCAGCAGGCGTCGCGCCACTCTCCGATGGTAGGGCTCCTGCTACGCCCTGGCGGATCTTGTAATCCGGCAGCTCAATGGCG
>DATLQC010000035.1:0-2945 GCA_035535395.1 Propionibacteriaceae bacterium
TTCGGCACCGTGCCGCTGAGCTGGGACCAGTGGCTCGTCTGCATCGCGATGGCCAGCGTAGTGCTCTGGTTCAACGAGCTCCGGAAGCTGGTCGCCCGCTCGCTCCGCCGCTCACCAACACGATTGCAGTAGTCAAACGCCAGGGCAGCGGCACCGATGAAATCCCTGGGATAGCCGGTGGAATCACCGCTCTGATGAGATTTGCGCCGGCCTAGAGTGTCTTGGAACCGACGGCCGATGGAGGAGAAGACATGACCGAGGGCCCAATGACCAATGTTGATGAGTTCCGCCATCGACCCGTCAGCGAGCTTGCAGCGCTCCTGCCCGACAAGCAAGCCGTCGACGCGGTGATCAACGACTTGCAAACTGCCAATGTCGACATTTCGACCGTACGCGTTTTGCACGGCGAGGAGGGTGCCGACATTCTTGATCCAACCGGCGCGGAACACGGCTTCGCCACACGGATTGTCCGCTGGTCGCAGACTCGGGGCTACGACCGGAACATTCTCGACGTTTACGAGGAGGGGCTGGACAAGGGCGAGGCGCTTATCACGGTGCCTTGCGCCCCGGCGGATAGCCGCCGTTTGGGCCGGCTCATGCTCCCCCATGGCGCACACGCAGTCATCTACTTCGGTCCCGGCACCGCTGAGACGTTGACGGCGCCCTAGCTTCATTCAGGCAAGGTATAGCGAGCACGAATGAGCTCGAGGATGAGTATTCGTGTCTCGTACGGTGTGAGATCCATGCGCCGCTCGATGCGCTCGGCCTGATCTGCGAGATAGCTGTCTCTGACCGAGTCCCGGAACCAGCGCGAATAGTCGTTGCGGCGCAGGTGGAACATCCATGTCGGCTCACTGATACCTTCGGCGATCTGGGAGAAAACCTGGAGGTTCTGAGCCTTCAAATTGTGCCTGCTGTCCGGTCCGCGAAAATAGAAGCTGCGGTGTCGCATGTCGCCCTCGGCGTACTTTCGATGGTGGCGAATGCGTTCC
The DNA here is from genome assembly GCA_035535395.1 of Propionibacteriaceae bacterium. GTDB lineage: Bacteria > Actinomycetota > Actinomycetes > Propionibacteriales > Propionibacteriaceae > Microlunatus. The sequence continues at coordinate 993 of DATLQC010000035.1, forward strand.
GCGCGTCCCGGTTGAGCCCGCATCGAAAACGGCGGCTGACCATCGCTGACGAACCATGCAACCACACTGCCCGGCGCATACTCGAGGCCTTCTGGCCAGGTAAGGTGCTGAGCCGCCGCGCCGGCGAATCGCTTCAGCGTCTCATCAGGTGACGGCCCGATCGCGAACACGACGTCGATCGGCGCCAGCACCGCTGGTGCAAGATGATCCGGGTGAACGGTGACCAGGATCGTCTCGCCGAGCTTGCGGGGAAACGTCGATGACACGTGGCCCCAGGTTTCCGGCAACATGTGGTGCGCCTCGTCCAGGACGATCCAGTGCGGTCGGCCGGTGCGCGCCCGGAGTGCCTGCAGACCCGGTATGAGTTGTGCGAGAAAGAACGGCCGATCCTCGAGTCGCAGACCCAGGAGATTGACGTTCAGGTTGATTGTGGGATCCTCCAGAAACGATAGGACCTCGTTGACAGTGGGCGCGCGCTGCTGGTTGCCGAGACAGATCAGCGTCTGAAGCGTGCTGTAATCACCCTCCGGATCGATAATGCAGACTTGGTACGCCTTGTCGATCAGCCGCTCTATGAGACCGGCCGTCATAGTCGATTTGCCAGTCCCTGACGGGCCGGCAATGAGCAGGTTGCAGCCATACGGTGGAATGCGCACCTCAGCTCCGTCCGGGCGCTTCCCCACCAACACCAGATGACGCTCCAGCTTCCCTTCCATGCGGACAAGGTCGTTTGCGATGAGCTCATCGACCAGCTCAGAAACGCCAGTGCCGTTGGCTCCACGCGTAACGAATGCGGCGATCTCCCTGAGCGAATCGACTGCATTCGCGACCGCAACTCCGCACTCGCAGTATTCGAGTAGCGAATGGTCGTTTTCACCGTCGCCAATTCCGACGACTTCGTGTCGGGACATTCCGCGTCTGCGCACTGCGACGTCGAGTCCGGTCGCTTTGTTGATTCCGGGCGGCAGCGCCATGACTGCACCGCGATTGAAGATCACATGGATCTCGAGTCCAAGCTCGCGGATTACTTCTAGCATGACTCCGCCATGCGGGTCGTGGGTCGCGACCACCACCGCACCCTCTTCTAAGGGGCCAACGCCGCGTTCACGCAATCGTTCTGCAAATCGTGCGGGTAGAGGAGCTGCGAGCGGGATCTCCTCGCGACTCTGTGGGTCATAGATGACGGCGCCGTTCTCCGCGACGATCAGGTCGAACAATTTGATTCTTGGGAGGACCCGTTGCAGGTCACCTACGCGCCGGCCAGTTACCAGTACGACGCGCCGTCCCGAAGTGCGCAAGCGCTCGATAGCCGACGAAGCCGCGTCGGAGAGCTTGCCGTCACTCGCCCCCGTGCCGTCGTAGTCGAGAGCGAGCGCAAGGTAGCGCATCCACCTGCTCCTCACAGTCGAACTGCTGAGGATTTCATCGTGCACCATGACGCCCACAGCAAGCGAAGCCTGTCGGGCGCTTGCAGATCCAACAGCGAGCTGGACCGCGATTTCGTCTACGACGTGGGGCGGTGGCGAGCCGCGTTAACCTGGCCAGCTACTGCTAAGGGCATGGGCGGTGCTTGCGTGGGCGCAGAGATTCGTCGGGGACGGATAGCCGGCATAGTCGGGCTCTTGGCGCTGGCGGCAATCCTCGTGCTGAGCTGGATGCTGGAGAGGCCGCCAACCCCGGTGCCGGCGTCCGCGCCTGCACCGGTGTTCAGCGCCCAACGTGCGTACGCCGAGCTGCAGCAGATCGCCGGTCCAGAGCCGACACCCATTGGCAGCACTGGCAGTGATGCAGTTCGAGATCACATCGCAGCCGCCCTGTCCGCTGCCGGGTTCAGCGTGGAGATGCACACGGGTGTCGGCAGTCGGACGTTTCACAGCACCACCGTCGCGGGTCGAGTGCAGAACGTGGTCGCTAGGTGGCCTGGATACGACTCGACCGGGCAGGTCCTACTGG
>DATLQC010000036.1:0-17062 GCA_035535395.1 Propionibacteriaceae bacterium
GGAAATGGCTGCCTACGAACTGCCCCCTCTGCCCTACGACTATGCCGCATTGGAGCCCCACATCTCCGGCGAGATCATGGAACTGCACCACGACAAGCACCATGCGACGTACGTCAAGGGCTTGAACACTGCATTGGAGAAACTGCAGGAGGCACGCGAGAACGACTCCTTCGATTCAGTGGGCGGATTGGAGAAGAACCTCGCCTTCAACCTTGGCGGACACATCAACCACTCGGTGTTCTGGCCCAACATGTCACCCGATGGCGGTGACAAGCCAGTTGGTGATCTTGCTTCGGCAATCGATGAGTACTTCGGAAGCTTCGACAAATTTCGCGCCCACTTCGAGTCCAACGCCACCGCCATCCAAGGCTCCGGCTGGTCGATGCTGGTCTGGGACACGCTCGGTCAACGGCTCAACATCGTGCAACTCTACGACCAGCAATCGAACCTGCCGCTGGCCCAGATCCCGATCGTGTTGCTCGACATGTGGGAGCACGCGTTCTATCTGCAGTACAAGAATGTCAAAGGCGACTACGCCAAGGCCTGGTGGAACGTGGTCAATTGGGCGGATGCCCAAGCCCGCTTCACCGCCGCCAGAGCGCAGACCGCGGGTCTGATCGCGCCTCAGTAATCAACTTTTAGGGGATCAACTTCTAGGGTGCCAGCCGGCTACGCGTCCAACCCAGTCCAGCACGGCGGTAGAGCAGCCTGTCGTGCATCCGGCTCGGCTGGCCCTGCCAGAACTCGATCATGGTCGGAATGACTCGGTAGCCACCCCAATCCTCTGGGCAGGGCACCGGTCCGCCCCAGAACCGGCGCTCAGCCGCGGCGTACGCGCGTGTCAGCTCGTCGAGGGAGCCGACGGTCGAGGACTGCTCAGAGGCCCAAGCCCCTAGTTGTGAGTCTCGAGGCCGGGTCGCGAAGTATGCCTCGGATTCGGTCCGCGGCACCAGTTCGGCAGTCCCCTCGGCACGGACCTGGCGATGCAGCGGATACCAGCCGAAGAGCAGCGCGACCCCGCGGTTGCGGCTCAACTCGCCGCCCTTTCGCGAGTTGTAGTTGGTGAAGAAGGTGAAGCCTTCGTTGGAGACACTCTTGAGCAACACCGTGCGGGCCGACGGCTGGTCATCCACACAGGTCGCGACCACCATGGCGGTTGGCTCAGGCAGCACTCCCCTTTCCTTGGCGAGAAAGGCCTCGGCCAGCCACTCATCAAAGAGCACGAAGGGATCGGCCGGCACGTTCGACTCCAGCAGATGCTCGCCCCGATAGTCCGTGCGCTCGCCGTACAGATTCTGCATGCCAGTCAGTCTGGCGCAAGTTCTTGGAGCTCATACCTCAGCTGCGTTTACGGGCAAAGGCCACAACCGTCCCCGCAACAAGCGCTACGAATCCGGCGAGCCCGATAGCCAGGAGCGTTCCCTTCTGGTTTTGGATGGCATCCGAGCGGTCATCGGGAACGTCGGTTTCGCTCTGTGGCTCTTCGCTCGGAGTAGGCGTGGGGGTGGCCGCGCTCGGTACCGAAACGGAGTACACCTTGGACTTCTTGCCCTCGCTGCCGACCAATAGCGACTGCTCGTCCAGGCTTAGCGTCAGCGACTCCGCCTGCCGCTGCTGCGGAATCGGCGAGCTGGCCAGCACCTCATAGGTGCTCGCATCGATCACGCTGATCGAGCTATAGGTCAGCAGTGCGATCTTGTCACCACCGGGCAGAAAAGTCCCGTCAGTGACATCGGACGGCGCCGAGCCGACTTTCTTCAGCTTATTGACGCCCTGGCGGTCCGGTTTCCGCGGCGCGGCGTAGATCGCACCATCGCGTTCCTTCGTCACAATGAACAACCGGCCGGAGTCGTTGACGAGCAGTGTCTCGGCGTTGTGCGGTCCGTCCGGGTAGCGGAAGTCGTACGCGTGGTAGCTCACAGTGAGTCCGTTGGCGCGGGGGTTGTCGAAGAAGAAGACTCGAACAAAGCTTCGCCGGCTGTTGTTGTCGCCGATGTCGCCGACATAGAGCCGATCGTCATGCACCGCAACGGCCTCGACATCGACCGGTTGAGCACGGAAGTTGAGGCTGCCTTGAACCTTGCCGTCGAGCCCAATCCCGTACGCCACACCTCGATCACCTGAATCGTTGACCGTCCAGTAGATGTTTCCGGCTGGATCAACGGCTAGACCAGAGGATTCAGTAATCCGCGCGTCCTTGATGGTGAATGCGACGGTGTCCTCAGCCGCCGCGACACCCGGAATGATCGCGCACAGCACAGCAGCCAGCATCAGTCCGACGCCGCTCAACGCGCGGCTCAGTCGCATCGGCCCAGTGCCCATGAACTGGGAGCGTACGCGCCGGGGGCGTTCAGCGTAGCCAGTTCCATGCGGCAGTTACGACAACAATCAGCACGAGACTGCCAAGTACGCCGGAGACGATGAGTCGACGTACCCGGGGGTTCATGGGCCCAGAATAGGGCGGTCCCGGCGATCGCAGCTCACCCAAAAGCACCGCGGCCTGCGCAGCACTGGATTACGGTGTCAGTCATGGGTGAACTTCGCTTGTATGCCATCGGCATCGAGGAAGTTCGCGGCATGTTCGGCGCCCCGCCGCAGGTGGCCGAGCACTTGCGCGCGGTGGCGCAGCGCGCCTTCGCTCCGCCGAGCATGGAAGGCCCCCACGACCCTGTTGGAAGGGGCGGCCTGCTTTCGAAGCTCGGACCAATCTTCAAGCGGGTGCCTGCGACGCCAGTGATCTCACCCACACAACCCGAGCCCCACGACGTGGAGGTGCTCCTTGCGGGCGCGTACGTGCCACCGGACCGGACTGGAGCGACCTGGCGCCTGCTCGAGACTCTGGTCCAGGGCATCGCCTGGGGCTCCACCCGCATGAGCCTGACCGCACAAGAGCTTGATGATCTCGACTTCGCGCTGGCGCGTGGCGGCGCCTCCGCCTCCGTCGGCCTGCGCCACTTGCTCAACAGCACCCCGAGCCTCAACCTGGTCCCCGTGAGCGGGCTGAGGGTCGGTTGGCACCCTCACCAGAAAGCCGTCGCTATGGCTCAGGCGTATCGGTCGGCCATAGCCGGCATCAAGAGCACCGAGCAACGCGACATGATCAACTCGCTGACGATCTGGCTCGACGACTTCCTGCCGTGGGCGCAGGTGGCAGCATCGCTGGGCCGGCCGGTGCCTGATCTAGTGGGTTTCTGGGCCAGCTGATCTCTTGAGAAGGCAGCGTCCGGCTATCCGCTCGCGATCACTAAGACGAGGTCGCCGCCCTCCACCTGCTGCACGTCGGCGAGTGCGAGCCGCTTGACAACACCCGACACGGGCGCGGTGATCGCGGCCTCCATCTTCATCGCCTCGATGGTCGCAACGGTGGCACCCTCCTGAACCTGATCGCCCTCGTTTACCGTGATGGTCACGACTCCGGCGAAGGGGGCAGCCACCTGACCCGGATTGTTCGGATCCGCGCGCTCAGCAGTCTTGACATCGACCTTGATTGACTTGTCGCGAACCCGGATAGGTCGCAGCTGCCCATTAATCGTGCACATCACGGTACGCATGCCGCGCTCGTCGGCGTTGCCGATCGCGGACAGCCCGAGAATCAAACTGACACCCCTGCCGATCTTGGCGACGTGCTCTTGGCCCGGCTGCAGCCCGTAGAGGAAATCCAGGGTATTGAGGCGCCCGACATCGCCGTAGGTTGCCCGGTTGGCAAGGAAATCCTTCGTCGGCCCGGGGAACAACAGGCGGTTCAGGGTGCTCTGTCGTACCAGTCCCTTGTCATCGAGGTTGGCTGAGTCCTCAGGCGAAAGCTCGATATCGCGCACCGGCACCGTACGCCCCTGCAGCGCCTTGGTCCGGAATGGCTAGGGCCAGCCACCGGGCGGATCGCCCAGCTCGCCGTTGAGGAACCCGATCACCGAATCGGGAATGTCGTATTTCTGCGGGTTCTCGGCGAAGTCATCGGGATCGGCGCCGACCGCGACCAAGTGCAGTGCAAGATCGCCAACGGCCTTCGATGACGGCGTTACCTTAGGCGGCCTGCCCAGGATGCGGTTCGCCGCGGTGTACATCGCCTCGATCTGCTCAAACTTCTCGCCCAGCCCCAGCGCAATCGCCTGTTGCCGCAGATTGGAGAGCTGACCACCCGGGATCTCGTGATCGTAAACCCGCCCGGTAGGGCTCGGCAGGCCCGACTCGAACGGCGCGTACACCCTGCGCACCGCCTCCCAGTACGGCTCCAGCTCCATCACCGCACGCAGGTCGAGATTGGTCGGCCGCTCGGTGTTCGCACACGCGGCAACCAGAGCTGAGGCCGGCACCTGGCTAGTGGTTCCGGCCATCGGGGCGCTTGCCACGTCTACGGCATCCACTCCGACCTCGATAGCGGCGAGCAGCGTCGCTAGCTGGCCACCCGCAGTGTCGTGCGTGTGCAGATGCACTGGGAGGTCGAAGTTCTGACGCAGTGCCGCAACCAGTTTCCGCGCCGCAGGTGGACGCAGCAGCCCGGCCATGTCCTTGATTCCGATGACGTGCGCACCGGCATTCACGATCCTCTCGGCCAGCCGCAGGTAGTAGTCGAGGGTGTACAGGTCCTCGCTAGGTGAGTTGAGATCGCCGGTATAGCAGAGCGCGACCTCGGCGATGGTGCTGCCGGTCTCGCGTACCGCCTCGATCGCCGGCCGCATCTGCTCGACGTCATTGAGCGCATCGAAGATGCGGAAGATGTCGATACCCACCTCGGCCGCTTCGGCCACGAACGAGGTGGTGACTTTGGTGGGGTACGGCGTGTAACCGACCGTGTTGCGGCCGCGCAGCAGCATCTGCAGGCACAGGCCTGGCATGTTGTAGCGCAGCGCGGCGAGGCGCTCCCACGGATCCTCGGCGATGAAGCGGAGCGCCACGTCATACGTGGCGCCGCCCCAGCACTCGACCGACAGCAGCTGTGGTGTCATGCGGCCGACATACGGCGAAATCCGGATGAGGTCCTTGGTACGGACACGGGTGGCCAGCAGCGACTGATGGGCATCACGAAAGGTGGTATCGGTGACCTCGACCGGAACCCGCTTCCGCAAGTCGGCCGCGAATGCTTCCGGACCAAGATCAAGAAGCCGCTGCCGTGAACCTAGGGGCGATGGAATGGTGATATCGAGAGCGGGGCGTTTGAGGCCTGGATCGAGTTGGGTTGGCGCTGGGCCATGCGGCTGATTGACCGTTACCTCAGCCAGCCAGCGCAGCAGCTTGGTGCCGCGGTCGGCCGGGGCGTGGGCGGTCAGTAGGTCGGGGCGTTCCTCGATGAAGGACGTCGACACATCACCAGCAATAAACTCCGGATCTTCCAGAACCGCTTGTAGGAAAGGAATGTTGGTGCTCACGCCGCGTATCCGGAACTCCGCAAGAGCCCGGCGTGCCCGGGTCACAGCTGCCTCGAAATCCCGGCCGTGGCAAATGAGTTTGACCAGTAGGGAATCGAAGTATGCGCTGATCTCGACACCGATATCGACCGTGCCGCCGTCGATGCGCACACCCGCGCCACCGGCGGAACGGTAGGCCGTGATAGTGCCGGTGTCGGGCCGGAAGTCGTTGGCTGGATCCTCGGTCGTTATGCGGCACTGCAGCGCTGCGCCGTTGATCCTGATTACTTCCTGTGAAAGATCAAGATCAGCAAGGCTTTCTCCCGCTGCAATGCGCATCTGGGCTTGCACAAGATCGACGTCGGTGATCTCCTCGGTGATGGTGTGCTCAACCTGGATCCGCGGATTCATCTCGATGAAGACATGCTGGCCGGCGCGCTCTCCTTCGGTTTCCACCAGGAACTCGACGGTGCCCGCATTGGAGTAGTTGATCGACTCGGCGAACCGCACCGCGTCGCCGCACAGCGCCTCGCGCAGCTCGGTCGTGATGTGCGGAGCCGGCGCGATCTCAACGATCTTTTGGTGCCGCCGCTGCACCGAGCAGTCGCGCTCGAAGAGATGGATCGTGTTGCCGTGCGTGTCGGCGAGAACCTGGGCCTCGATGTGGCGTGGCCGGCCCACGGCTTGCTCAATGTAGGCAGTCGGGTCGCCAAACGCGCCCTCGGCCTCCCGCATCGCGGCAGCGATAGCTTCTCTCAGCTGCTTTCGGTCGCCGACCCGACGCATGCCGCGGCCGCCGCCGCCGGCGACGGCCTTGACGAACATGGGGAACCCAATCGCCTCGGCACCGGCAATCAGCTCCTCCGGGTTCGCCGACGGCGGTGTGGACTTGAGGGTCGGCACCCCTGCGGCTCTAGCTGCCTCTATGGCGCGGACCTTGTTCCCGGCGAGCTCGAGCACCGTCGCGGGCGGACCGATGAAGGTAATGCCGGCATCTGCGCACGCGCGGGCCAGATCGGGATTCTCGCTCAAGAAGCCATAGCCGGGATAGATGGCGTCGGCCTCGGACTCCTTGGCCGCGCGCATGATCTCGTCGATATCGAGGTACGCGCGCACCGGGTGACCCCGCTCGCCAATCAGGTACGCCTCGTCCGCTTTGATTCGGTGGATGGCGTTTCGGTCCTCGTACGGGAACACCGCGACGGTCCTTACGCCCAGCTCGTATGCCGCGCGGAAGGCTCGGACCGCGATCTCACCGCGATTAGCGACCAGTACCTTGCCGAACATGGGTCGAATCTAGCGGCAGATTGTTACCGCAGCGAGACAGCTTGCACTGTCGCTATGACGGCCGACAGTGCTAGATGGGCCTGAGACTGAAGCGGACGGTCACCTGGCCCGAGACAGTCTGCATAGCGGGCTCGAACTCGAATGCGACATCGTCTGCTCCCTTCGCCATGGCGAACGCGCGCATTTCGCGTACGCCGGCGAAACCGGAGTCCAGATCGGATACCTCGACCAGGTTTGCCACCGTCGTGCCGAATGCGGCTGCGTAGTCGTCCGCGCGGCGGCGCGCGTCGGCGATCGCGGCGAGCCGGGCTTCACGAAACATTGAGTTGTCGGGACGCAGCGACCACCACGGTCCATCAATCTGGCTGTTGGGCAGCGCACTGAGCGCCAGCACGAGGTCGGACAGCGAATCCAAGTCGGCGACAGCGATTTGGGTCGTGAAGGTGCCCTGATATCCCGTGATCTTTGGCGGGGTGCGTCGGTTGAAGACCGGTGAGACATGCACTCCGCTGGTGCTGGACCGCTCGATCACCGCCTCAAAGCGTTGCAGCACCTCCGATACGGCGGCCGAGCCCTCGGCGAGTTGGGATCTGGTTCGCTCAGATGAATCCGTTGACGCGTGCAGCGTCAGCGTTAGGGTCGCCAGATCCGGCGGACCCTCGAGCTGAGCCTGGCCCCGTACGGTCACCAAGGGCCCATTCTCGGGGGGCACACTCCCGGCGGGTTCGGTCATGGGCTAGACCCTACGTCCGGCGCATCCGGAGCCAGCGTTTCCCGTCTCAGGCCGGCTAAAGAGTGCCTTCTGGAGGCATTCGATACTTGTTTGCCATCGCGAGACGGCAAACGCGTCGGTTCAGGGGTAGCCTGCTCCGCTGCCGAATTGCATCTACGTCTGCAGCACCCCGCCCTAGGCAAGCACGGGATGTGCACAACACTCATGAGCGTGCTTGCCAATGAGCTCAGGCCATTTCAGATCCGGATCCCGGAAGAGCATCTGCTCGATCTGCGCCGGCGGTTGGCAGAGACACGATGGCCGGAGCCAGCGACGGTTCCAGATTGGTCACAAGGGGTGCCACTTCACGATCTTCAGGAGTTGTGTAACTACTGGCGAACTGAGTACGACTGGCGCGGCGCAGAACGCCGGCTGAACCGGTGGCCGCAGTACCTGACCGATATCGACGGATTGACCATTCACTACTTTCATCTGCCCTCCTCCAGCCCGTCAGCCGTACCGCTGATGCTCACGCATGGCTGGCCAGGATCGTTCTTCGAATTTGAACAGGCAATAGAACGGCTGGCGGCGGCCTCGACATCATCGAACGGTGACGACTTCCACCTCGTCGTGCCATCCCTGCCGGGGTACGGCTTCAGCGGTAAGCCCTCGAGGACGGGCTGGGGCGTGCACCAGATAGCGCGCGCATGGGCTGGGCTGATGCGACGTCTCGGCTATCAGCGGTTCATCGCAGCCGGCAGCGACTGGGGCACCAGCATCTCGACCAGCCTCGCTCTGCAGTATCCGGACCGGCTGCTCGGCTTGCACCTCATCCCTCCCCTCGTACCGCCACTGCCGGGCGCCGGCCAAGCACCGACGGCGCAGGAACGGACGGCGGCACAAGAACTGCACTACCGCAGCCAAACCGGGTCTGGCTACTCCGCAATGCAGGGCACCCGGCCCCAAACCATCGGCTACTCACTGCTCGACTCACCGGCCGGGCTCTGCGCGTGGATACTCGAGAAACTTTGGACGTGGGCTGACCATCCCGGCGATCTTTACGAGGTGCTCAGCCAGGATCAGGTGCTCGACAACATCACGCTCTATTGGCTCACCGGCACCGGCGCCTCGTCGGCACGGCTCTATTGGGAAAGCATTGACGAGATCTCGACGTGGTTCACCGACAGCACCAATGACTCCATCGATGTACCCACCGGCTGCACGGTCTTCCCGAGGGAGGTGCCGCGGCCCTCCCGACGACTGGCCGAGCGGCGCTTTACCAGCATCGTCCATTGGGGTGAACCGCCTCGGGGCGGCCACTTCGGAGCCTGGGAACAGCCCGACCTGTTCGTCCAGGAGGCCATGGCGGTTCGCCGGGCACTGACTCAGAGGGATGCGTCAGCGTAGTGCTCAGGTCAGTTCGCTCTCGGCAACAAGATCACCGAGAAACTTCGTGATCGTCTCCAGCTCCGCCTGTGTGCGCCGTGCCAGCACCCCTTGAAGCATCGCTGCCTGGCCGGCGTACGTCGGAGCGAGTCGCTCGGCGGCGTCGGGCGTCGGCACGACAAGTACCTTCCGGCGATCACCGGTGACCCTTTCGCGACGCACCAAGTCCGCCTTTTCCAGTCGGTCGATCACGCCGGTCACCGTGCCCGAGGTCAGCCCAGTGGCGTCGGCAAGCTGACCGGGCGTCATCGGCCCGCGGGTCCGTAGCAACGTCAGGAACTGTGAGTCGCTGGCGCCGAGTCCAAGACTTGAGTTGGCAGCGTGATTGAACAGCACGACCTGGGCGATCATCGCGATCATCTGCTGTTGGATCTCCTGCTCGAGGTCCTTCCTGCGCGCCACCAAATCACCTCTTATCTACCAACTTGAATTTATCTCGCATTACCAAGATACTTGGTAAGACAAGATTCATGAGCTACCCAGATAATCGTAGAACGGAGAGCACCAATGACCTCCACATCACCACGCGTCCTTGTGATCGGCGCCGGCACGGGAGGGCTGGCCCTGGCACATGGTCTGGTTCGCGCCGGAATCGACGTGCAAGTGTTCGAGCGCGATGTGCTCCGCACAGACGGGCTGCACGGCTACCGCGTCGGCATTGATCCTGACGGCAGTCGCGCGTTGCATGCTCTGCTGCCACCCGACCTGTACGACACTTTCGTCGCCACCTCTGCGCGCGCGCCACGCTGGTTCAACATGCTCACCGAGCAGCTCCGCGAGGTGCTTGCACTGGAGATCCCCAAGCAGAACGACCCAGTCGAGAGCGAGAAGTCAGTCAGCCGGATGACGCTCCGCCAGGTTCTGATGACGGGCCTGGAAAACGTGATCAACTTCGGCAAGGAGTTCACGCATTTCGAGCAGCACGCGAACGGCACCGTTACTGCCCACTTCGCTGACGGCTCGAGTGGGACCGGCGAACTACTGGTTGGGGCCGACGGTGCTGGATCCCGGATCCGCAGACAGTACCTTCCGCAGGCGGAACAGGAAGACACCGGGATCATCGCGATTGCTGGCAAGCTTCCGATCACCGAGGAGTCCGCCTCGCTCTTGCCACCGCGGGTGTTCGAGGGCATCTCGATGGTCCAGGCGCCCAAGGGCTACTTCTGCATCGTGCACGTCATGGAGTTCAAGTGGGATCGCTTCGGCAAGATCAAGAACGGCATCGGCGACACGGACGCCGAGCTGATCGAAGTCTGGCCCGGTTTGCAGTTTGACAACACCCGCGACTACATCAACTGGGGATTCTCTGCCACGGCAGACAAGTTCCCGACCGACGTCATGGATCGCCGTGGCGATGATCTTGCTCAGCTAGTCACCGAGATGACGCTGGACTGGCACCCGAATCTACGCCGGCTCTTCGAGCTCACCGATCCGAGCACGTGCTTCCCGCTCAACATCAAGACTTCGGTGCCACTGGACGCCTGGCCGGCCTCCAATGTCACGTTGATCGGCGACGCGATCCACACCATGACACCGGGGCGTGGCGTGGGGGCGAATACTGCTCTCCGGGATGCGGTCCTGCTCTGCGCGCGAATCATCGACGTTGCTGACAGTCGGCTCGGGCTCATCGAGGCGGTGGGCCGGTACGAGGCGAAGATGATTAGCTACGGGTTCGATGCGGTGTTGAAATCGCGGGAGCAGATGACCGACGAGGGCACCATCCACAAGCCGGTGACCGGCCGCATTGTGCTGGCGCTGATGCGTACGGCGTTGCGGGTGACCAACCACGTCGGTCCGCTCAAGAAGCGGATGGCCCGCTCGATGCTCGAATATCGCGGCGCGGGCCGGGACAATGCCGACTTCGTGCTTCCAGAGCGTGTCAAACCGGCCGCTCCAGCAGGTAGCAACGCTCAGTAGGGTGCTCCACACCGAGATAAGGCTTTCGGTCGACCCGCGCCACCAGCTCAAGACCAGCGCGTCGGAGGCCGCGATCTGGGTGCCAGGATCCAGGAAGCGAAAGGTGAGCTCCACCGAGTGCCCCCACCACTCGCGCTGCACCAGCGCATCACCGGCATTGTGGTCGGCATCGCGGACGTGGAACGCGATCAGCGCCTCTGAGAGATCGACCGCTACAACAGCAGCACCTTCGGCGGGTAGGCGGCCACAGCGTCGTAACTTCGTCTGGTTGCGGTGCGCTTGGTCATGCCCGCTGCAAACGGCGTTGCAGTAACAAGCTGCTCGCCAGCACTCCGATCACCGTTATCGCGCCACCGACGATCAAGGTCCACCGCGGACCCATGGTTTGGCCAACCCAGCCAATGATCGGTGAGCCAATGGCTGTGCCACCCATCAGCACCATGATGTAGAGCGCCATGACGCGGCCTCGGCGCAATGGATCGACGCCGAGTTGAATCGAGGCGTTGGACGCAGTCAGCGTGAGCAGGGTCACGAGCCCCAGGAATGGCAGGGTCGCCGCGTATACGAAGTAGCTGGGCGCCAGCCCGCTGCCGATCTCAATAAGCCCGAAGATCATTGCCATGATGACGACGAGACGTCCGGAGGGAGCCGCGTGGCGACGAGCTGCCGTTAGGGCACCAGCCAGGGAGCCGACAGCCATGAGCGTGCCAAGTATCCCGTAGTCCTGGGCGCTGCGGTGGAACTCCTGCTGTGCCATCAGTGCGCTGGTCATTTGGAAGTTCAGGCCGAAGGTGCCGACGAAGAACACCACGCAAATGACGAGCAGCATGCTGGGCTGACTGAGGATGTACGCCAGCCCCTCCCGGATCTGCCGCTTGGCGCGCGGCGTTGGTGGGGTAGTCCGCAAAAGTCGACTGTCCAAGATCAGCAGCGCGCCAATGAATGCAAGATAGCTGACCGCGTTGGCCAAGATCGCCCAGCCCGATCCAACTGCTGCAATCACCAGTCCAGCGAGCGCTGGGCCCACGATCCGGGCCGCATGGAAAGTAGCGGAGTTGAGCCCGATCGCGTTTGGAAGGTTGTCGCGACCAGCCACTTCGGATACGAAGCTTTGGCGTGCTGGATTGTCAAAGGCGGTGCCGAGACCGAAGGCGAAGGCGATCGCGTAGACGTGCGCAGTCGTAGCAACGCCGGTCACTGCCAGCACGCCGAGCGCTGCCGCGCACAGCGCCAACCATGTCTGGGTCAGCTTGAGAATCTTCTGCTTGTTGAATCGGTCGGCAATGAGGCCGCCGTACGGAGAAAGCAGCAGCATCGGTAGGAACTGCAGGCCCGTTGTGATGCCAACCGCGAGCCCCGAGCCGCCGGAAAGCTCCAGCACCAGCCAGTCCTGCGCCACGCGCTGCATCCAGGTACCGATGTTGGATACGAAGGACCCAGCCAGGTACGTGCGGTAGTTCGGCTCAGCCAACGCGCGGAACATGCCACCTGGCGGGCGTTTGATGCTGGAAGGCGTCCCATCAGGGCGATCACTCCGGGCGGCGTACGCCGACTCGGTCTTGATGCTCATCCTTGGTTCACCTTTTCCAAAACTCCAATGGCGCGACGCAGCACCTCACGGTCGGCATGATCCAACCCCGCGATCCGCACTGCCAGCCACTCGTCGCGCCGGCGACGGTTCGCAAGCAGCACCTGACGGCCAGAGTCGGTCAAAGAGACCAGGCACTGCCGATGGTCGCGGGGATCGGGCCGACGTACCACGTAGTCGCGTGCCTCTAAGCTGTTGACGATGCGTGTCATGGACGGCGGCTGAACGCGCTCCTGAGCCGCCAGCTCACCCATGAGTTGATCACCGGAGTTGAGCAGCACCGCCATGGCGGAGAGCTGGTTCGGATTTAGGCCCAGCGACTCATCCTGCATTTGCCGCAGCCGGCGAGCCAGTCGCATAACCGCCGGGCGCAGCGCATGCGCTAGCCCGGCGGCAGTCCGAAGATTTTCCCCAGTTCCACCCACTTAACGCAGCATATACTTAGCAATGCTAAATAACAAGGCTATGCAGTCGTGGAAATGCCCCTACGGTGACTGAGCCAGATCACTGTCGCGATCAATACTGCGCCCGCCGCTACCAGGCCAATGGCTGCGCCCACGGCGTCGTCGAGGATCCGGTACAGCGACACCGGCCAGATGCTCAACAAGATTGCGCAGCCAATGACAGCGAAGGCATACCGGTGAGTCTGCACGAAAGCCGTCAGCAGGGCGGCCGTGACAACCGTTGCAGCGATCAGGGCAAGCCACTCGCCGTTTGCAGCACCTTGCAGAGAGATGCTCGCGGCCCAGCCGCTTAGGCCGGCAAGTGACCAGGCGAGCGTACGGCTGAGCAGCAGACCGCTGGTGGCGAGGGCAAATCCGACCAGCAGAAATCCAACAGCCAGGTACGCCGCCTCCTTCGCCGGATCCACACCGATGGGCGTGTCGATGAGATTGAACACCACAGCGCATACCAGCAGCATTCCGCCGGACCATCCTGAGACGAGGAACGCACCCGAGCGAAGCAGCACCGCACCAATTGCGGATGTCAGCACAACGATCGCCGACGACATCACGAACTTTTGATCTTCAAAGATCACCAGATAAGCGAAGCCAGCGGCGTAACAGGCCAGCGCCATTAGGATCCGACCAAGCTCCGGTCGAGCTCGACCCTTGATCAATGCCGCTCCTCCGAGAGCAGGCACCACCACGGATGCGACGGCAACCAGCTTGCGTCCTGTGCTACCAAGATCGTCCCAGAAGAAGGACCCGAGCATGATCACTGCACCCAGCACCAACGCGCCTCCGACGTAACCGAGGACCTCCAACACGGCAGAGCTCTTGGTCGTCGATCGCACAGCGGCCTGTGTGGGAGCAGACTGTGTCGGAGCAGACTGGCCGTCCAACCGGTCGGCCCCCGCGGCGTCCGCCAGCTCCTGAGCTTGAGACGCGGAGAGCACGTGCTGCTCGACCAAGTGAGCGAGCTGGGCTTCGAGTCTGTCCATCACTACATCCTCCCCGACTCGGGAACTACAGTGATTGTCATGGAGGAGCCTGCGAAGCACCGCCATTTCTGGGTACAGGCGCCTGTGCCGGCTCTGGACGTAGATGGCTTGGCCGTTGTGACCGTAGGCACCGCGATCTTCGGTGTCGTTTCGGTACTGTTTGCCTTTGCCTATGACTGGCTCGCGACACACGGCCACGGTTCGTGGCTGCAGATCAGTGTGGCCGGTTTCGCGTTAGGCCTGGTTGGGCTGGCGTACTGCTGGAGACGGCGACGTCGCCGCCGGGCCATCATCTCGGTGATGTAACTGCAACCTTGACCTAGAAGCTGAAGCGTTCCTCGTGGAGTTGCTGGCGCGGGAAGCCGCGGTCCATAAGCGACTCCCGTACTCGGGCGGCTAGCCGGGGTGAGGCACACAGATAGACATCATGATCACTGAGGTTGCCGACGATCCGGTTCAGCGCGGGCGCGCTCATGTCGTTTGCGGCATCGGTAGACGGGCCGACGAGGTAGACGACTCGGGCACCGGAACGCTCGGCAATCTCATCGAGCTCGTGTTTGAGAACAAGATCCTGTTCCCTCGAGACGCGGTACACGAGCGTGATGTCCTTGCCGGGGAGGTCGATCACTTCGAACAGGGCGCGCATCGGAGTAATACCGACCCCGCCAGCGATGAGTAACACCCGCGGCCGTCGGCGCCGCCTGCTCGTTATCGCGCCGTACGGGCCCTCGGCGAACACCAGTGTGCCGACCGGGACCTGGAAGATCCGCCGAGTGCCGTCACCACGCGCCTTGACCGTGATGCGCAGCCGGTGGTGGGTGGGCGCCGCGGAGAGCGAGAACGGATAGGCCGAATCCCAGGTCTTGGTTGTGAGGAACCTCCAGCGAAAGAACTGGCCCGGCTCGGCTCGCAGTTCATCCAGGTACTGACCAGACATCAGCACGCTTACCACGTCGGGAGACTCCTGATGGATCTCCTCAACCCTGAGCCGGTGCCGCCAGAGCTGAAAGAGCGGCTGCAGCACCCGCCACCGCAGGACCAGCGCGAAAGCATAGGTGTACAGCAGGCTCCAGGCGATTTGCAGCCACTGCCGTCCAGCGAGGTCCGGACCGGCAAGCTGATGAGCGAACCCGAACGCCACAGCCAGATAGGTGAGCAGGTGCAGGAAGTGCCATCGCTCGTACGAGATGCGTCGTCGCAGCGCCCTTATACAGGCCAGTCCCACCAGAACAAGGATCAGCGTGCCGACGAATGCGGTCACAAGCCCCGGAACCTGGAGAACGTTTCTCGTTCCTGCCACCAGGCCCATTGACCCGGCTCCCGCCCAAGCCTGCACCGCGGCGATCGCGTGCCCGACCGTCAGCAGGATTACCACTGCTCCACCCCAAGCATGCCAGTGCGCCAGCCGGTGGGCACCGACACCACGTTCCAGCCACGGCGACCGCGACATCAAGATCAACATGATGGCTGCCCCGTACCCGGCGGCCATGCCTGTGACATGAGCCACCAGGGATGCTCCAATTCTGAGTGGCAGCCCAGCAGTGACGAAGGCCTGAAGCACTGCAAGGGCTGCCCCCAGCCACACAAGGACCACAATGGTGGTCGCTGTAAGCCTCGGCAGTCGCACGTCGCGGCAGCTCAGGTCAGGGTTCCGATTGCGCCACGTAATGCTGAACCACCGACGTCGGTGGAATCTCCGGAGCGCTCATGCCAAGGCTTACGCCTATTGCGGTCGCTGCGCTGAAAAGCACTACGGTCATAATTCGTAAAGACCAGCGAATTAGCGACGGAGAAGCAGTTAGTGAAGGCCGCACAATACGAGGGATCCGGCGCCGGTAATCAAGAGCCGTGTCCGACATGGTGATTCTCCTGGCGTGAGGCGAATCCCCGAGACCCACGAGTTTGCTGGACGCGTTGCGCATACGGAACCACTTTGTGACGAACGTCACAGGTCAATAAAGGTATGGCTATGCGCAAGTTACCCGTGACTTGGTGCAAATGGCTATTCTGATCGCCCGCCTTTAGCGGTCACATTTGTCGCTAATCGAAGAGTGAGATCGGAGTCTCCCATTCGATGGTGTCCCAGATTGGCGGCGGCAGCTGATCGATTTGCTCATCAGGTTTCGCATTTGAGTGGGCGCCGCAGCCGTGGTCGACGCTGACAACCGTTCCATCGGAGACTGAGAACGCGTTGGCGCATATGCCAAACAGGGTGCCGAGACCGCCGCGCAGGCGTACGAAGAAGCCGCAGGTCTCACACACATCAGGCGCCAGCCTGCTGAGCAGGTTGTTTGGACCGCCCTCACCCGCCAGCCAGCGGTCGGCAGCCTCGTCTCGGCCCTCAGCCGATAGCACGCGCTCCCGACCCAGTCCAAGTTCTGTGACCACGGTGCGCACCAGGCTCATCTCGGCCGGCTCTGCGCTCGCGGCATCCTCACCGCCTGTATAGCCGGGCTCCAGCCGCGGATCGTCGTCGGTACTCGGGAGGAGCACACCAGGGGTCACATCCCCGGGCTGAATCCGCTCCGCCCACGGCACCCAAGTCTTGGCCTGGAGCGCACCCTCACCAGGCAATAACACGACCTCGTCGACAGTTACTGCGCGAGCCCGTGCGGCTCGTGCGACAGTCACTGACCAGCGCCACCCTTGGTAGCCGGGGTGAGGACAAGCAAAGAAGTGGCTCACTACTCGGGTGTCCTCGGCCTGGGCACCGAGATGGTCGCCGACTCCGATTACGCCAGCCGTCTCTTCGACAGCAGCGCGTGCAAGATCAACAGCGGCCAGGCATGCTGCGTCAGGCTGCGTAGTACCGATGCTCGGAGCCATAGAGCTCATTCTGGCAGTGATCACACCGAAGCGGGGCAAGCTATCAAGCACTGATCGGCCACCGGTGTGCTGAGGAGGAGTCAGGGTGGTGAGCTTGTGGTGGTCAGCTCAGTTGGCCCGCTTTGTGGCTGGCTTGCGGCGCGCCATATGGTTTTGGCGAAGTCGGTGTTGCCGAGGGGGTGGGTGCCGCTGGCGTTGACTAGGTAGATCCGGCCGGTGGGTGATCGCCATATCCAGCTGCCGGGTTCGGGTTGGCACACTTGCCAGCCGCCGAAGGTCTTGACCCGGTGGTGGTAACGAATGTGGGGTCCGAGGTTCCCGATCCTGGTTTGGCCCGGCGGCCCACCCTCATCCAGGCTCAGATAGGCGATGGTGTGATCAATATCGACCGAACGGCTCACCGTGTTGGCGTAGGGAAACACATCAGCCGGGTAACGCAGCAGCAAATGTTCCCGCAGACTCGCCGGGACCTCATAGGCATCGACCGGCATGTGGCC
>DATLQC010000037.1:0-3597 GCA_035535395.1 Propionibacteriaceae bacterium
TGTTGATCTTGGTCAGCGAGTACAGCAGCTTTACGGCGCGCCGCAGGACACCGAATGGGCACTGGATTCTGCAGGGAAGTTCTGGTTGACCCAGGCACGACCTATCACCACTTTGTATCCGTTGGCACACACCCATCGCCCCGGCCTCCGGGTACTGATGTGCCTGAGCTTGGCGCAGGGCTTGACTAGACCGATCACTCCGATGGGCACGGCCGCGATTCGGTTGATCGGCACATCGGTGGCGACTGCGATCAAGATGCCACCGGCCGAACCGTTGGCCGGGCCATCGGCCCTGCATGCGGTTGGTCAGCGGATCTATCTGGATGTGACGAGCGTGCTGCGCAACCGTCTCGGGCGGCGGGTCATGCTAGCTGCCTTCGGAGTAATGGAGGCGCGTGCCTCGGCGGTCCTGAAGAAGCTTGCGGAGCGGCCGGAATTCTCACTGATCGATTCGCGGGACCACAGCGTGGAGCGCCACATTATTGGCGCTCTGATCCGCAATAGGGTCCCGGTACGCGTGGCCCGCGGACTTGCCAATCCAGAATGGGCCTACCGCGGAATTGCTACCACGGAGCGGCAGCTGCGCCGGGCCCTGACGCTGCCGGCAAATGCGACGGCGTCCCAACGCCTCGACTTTGTCGAGCAACGACTCGGCGAGGTGTTCTTGCTCATGCCGCGCACGTTTGCGTACGCGGTCGGCGGTTTGCTGATGCTCGCTGCGTCTCGTCGGCTGCTCCGGGATGTGGCTCAGCCCAACGAGCTGCAGGAGGTGCTGCGTGGGCTACCGCACAACATCACCACCGAGATGGATCTGCAGCTCTGGGAGTTGACCGAAGAAATCCGCAACGATGAGGAATCTCGGAGAGTGTTCAGCGACTTGGCGGTGCCCGATCTGTTGCAGCGCTACCGCGAACGGGCGCTGCCACCTGTCGCGCAGCGCGGGCTGCAAGGGTTCTTGCGCCGCTTTGGGCATCGGGCAGTGGCTGAGATCGACCTCGGGATGCCGCGCTGGTCAGATGATCCAAGCCATCTGCTTGGCGTAATCAGCAACTATCTACGACTTGCCACTGATGATCTTGATCCGGTTACGCAATTCAAGGCTGGCGAGGTGAAGGCCGAATCCATGATCATCACTCTCACCAGCCGGGCGGCCGAGCACAGCCGGATTCGCGCGCGGCTGGCCGGCTGGACGCTGCGGCGGGTACGTCAGCTCGTCGGCTTGCGAGAGGCGCCGAAGTTCCTGCTGGTCACGGCGCTCGGGGCGATGCGTGATCATCTCAAGGCCGTCGGCATTGAACTCACTTCCAACGGGGTGATCGATCAGGTCGACGATGTGTTCTTCCTCGACTTGGCCGACGCCCGCCTTGGTCTGGCAGGCGAGGACCTGCGGACCCTGGTCGCGGAGCGCCGGGAGGCGTACCAGCAGGAGCTCAAGCGGCGTCACATTCCGCGCCTACTGCTTTCCGACGGAACCGAGCCTGAGGCGGTGGCTATCGAGACTGCACAGGAAGACGGTTCTCTCGCTGGGAGTCCAGCCTCGACTGGCATGGTGACCGGCCGGGCACGGGTAGTGCTTGATCCGGTGGGCGCACACCTGGAGCCCGGCGAGATCCTGGTAGCGCCGTCCACAGACCCCGGCTGGACTCCGCTGTTCCTCACCGCCGGCGGGCTAGTCATGGAGATGGGTGGTTCAAACTCTCATGGCGCAGTGGTGGCGCGGGAGTACGGGATTCCTGCCGTCGTTGGGGTACCTGATGCGACGCACAAGATTCAAACTGGCCAGCTGATCACCGTCGACGGCGCCGCTGGATTGGTCAGCATCGCCGCTTAGTGATCATGGGCCTAGACGAGTTCGGCGGTACGACGCTCGCCGCGAGCCTCTAAGGCAGCGAAGATGCGCTCCGAGACCTCCTGGACCTCGCCGTGGCCGTCAACTTCGACCAGTGAGCCGCGGGCGCGGTAAACCTCGAGCAGCGGCTCGGTCTGTTCGGCATACACCTGCAGGCGTACTCGGATGGTCTCCTCGTTGTCGTCGGAGCGTCCATCGATCACCGCCCGCCTGAGCAGTCGGGCGACGACCTCCTCGATGTCGGCAAGCAGCGAGATGACGGCGTTGAGCGGACGCTTGGACTCGGCGAGATAGTCGTCGAGGGTCTGGACCTGCTGCAACGTACGTGGGTAGCCGTCAAGCAGGAAGCCTCCGTCACAGTCCGGCTGTGCCAGCCGATCGGCAACGATCGCGTTGGTGATCTCGTCGCTCACGTACCCGCCGGATTCCATGATCTCCCGCACCTGTCGCGCCAACGGCGTGTCGGCGGTCTTCATGGCACGAAAGATGTCACCTGTCGAAATGGCCGGGATCCCGTAGTGCTCCGCGATCAGCTTCGCTTGCGTACCTTTTCCTGCGCCCGGAGGGCCCATGATGACGAGTTGCATTAGCGGAGGAACCCTTCGTAGTTGCGCTGCTGGAGCTGGCTCTCGATCTGCTTCACCGTATCCAGCCCGACACCGACGATGATCAGGATTGAGGTGCCTCCGAAGGGGAAGTTCTGATTGGCGTTCAGCAGGATGAACGCAATCGAGGGCAGTAGGGCGATCAATCCCAGATACAGCGAGCCGGGGAACGTTAGGCGTGACAGCACGAAGCCGAGGTAATCCTCGGTCGGCTTTCCGGCCCGAATGCCGGGAATGAACCCCCCATACTTCTTCATGTTGTCGGCCACCTCGGTCGGATTGAAGGTGATCGCGACATAGAAGTAGGCGAAGAACACGATCAGCAGGAAGAAGCTGATGATGTAGATCGGGTGGTCACCCTTGACGAAGTTCGCACTGATCCACGATGAGAACTTGTCATCCGGCCGGAATTGGGCGTACAGAGCCGGCAGATACAGCAGCGACGAAGCAAAGATGACCGGGATAACACCGGCTTGGTTGACCTTGATCGGGATGTAGGTGGTAGTGCCACCGAACATCCGGCGCCCCACCATGCGCTTGGCGTATTGCACCGGAATGCGACGCTGAGACAGCTCGACGAAGATCACCCCGAGCATCACCAGCAGGCCGAGTCCAACTACGAGGAGGAATATGACCCAACCTTGCGAGCCGGGGCGCGCGACCTTGATGCTCCACAGGGCGCTGGGGAATGTCGCGGCAATCTGGGTGAAGATAAGCACCGACATGCCGTTCCCGACGCCGCGTTCGGTGATCAGTTCGCCCAGCCACATAATGACGCCGGTGCCGGCTGTCATTGTCAAAATCATGACGATTACAGGGAAGATGCTCTTGTCGTACACCAGCCCCGGACATCCGGTGAACAGCCGATCGTTCACAGCGACTGTGACGAAGGCAGTGGAGTTGAGCACTGCCAGCACCAAAGTCAGATAACGGGTGTACTGCGTGATCTTGGCCTGCCCTGACTGGCCTTCCTTCTTGAGTGCTTCGAGCCGCGGAATGACAACGGTCAGCAGCTGAAGGATGATGCTGGCTGTGATGTAGGGCATGATGCCCAACGCGAAGATCGCCAGCTGCAGCAGCGCACCGCCAGAGAAAAGGTTGATCAGGGAGTACAAGCCCTGCTGGTCGCCGGTGGTCGCCTGC
>DATLQC010000038.1:0-14655 GCA_035535395.1 Propionibacteriaceae bacterium
ATGCAATCCATGGGTCACGGATAGGCTTCGGTTCGTCTGTCTGGCGGGCATGGAGGCAAGTGTGGATCTGTACGAGTACCAAGCTCGTGACATCTTTGAGGCCCATGGGGTCCCGGTGCTGGGAGGCATTACGGCGACGACCCATGCCGAGGCAAGGGAGGCCGCCGTCGCGCTCGGTACACCGGTCGTGGTAGTCAAGGCGCAAGTCAAGACCGGCGGCCGTGGCAAGGCAGGTGGTGTCAAGATCGCCAAGAGTCCCGAGGAGGCGGAGGCGCGTGCTGCCGAGATCCTCGGGCTGGATATCAAGGGACACATCGTCAAGACCGTCATGCTTGCCGAGGGCGCGGACATTGCCGAGGAGTACTACTTCTCCCTATTACTGGATCGGGCCGAACGCCGGTACCTCGCCATGTGCTCCAAGGAAGGCGGTATGGATATCGAGACACTTGCAGCAGAGCGTCCCGAAGCACTCGCTCGAATCCCCGTCGACCCCAGAGTCGGAATCGACCAGGCCAAGGCTGATGAGATTGTCGCTGCAGCTGGCTTCACCGGGCCAGACGCCGCTGAGATTGCCCGGGTGATCCAGCTCCTCGGCACGGTTTACGAGGAAGAGGACGCGACGCTGGTCGAAGTCAACCCGCTGATCAAGACCGGAGACGACAAGATCATCGCGCTAGATGCCAAGGTTTCCCTTGACGAGAATGCCGCCTTCCGTCATCCCGATCACGCTGCACTGGCCGACAAATCTGCTGAGGATCCGCTCGAGGCCGCTGCGAAGGCTAAAGGACTCAACTACGTCAAGCTCGATGGGTCAGTAGGGGTCATCGGCAACGGCGCAGGCTTGGTGATGAGCACCCTCGACGTGGTCGCGTACGCGGGCGAGGAATTCCCCGGATCGCCGAAGCCTGCGAACTTCCTCGATATCGGCGGCGGGGCCAGCGCAGAGATCATGGCCAACGGCCTGGAGAGCATCATCAGTGACAAGCAAGTGAAGAGCGTCTTTGTGAACGTTTTCGGCGGGATTACCGCATGTGACGCCGTAGCTAACGGGATCGTGCAGGCCTTCCAGCTACTTGGCAGTCGCGGCGAGCACATTGACGTGCCATTGGTCGTACGGCTGGACGGCAACAACGCAGAACTGGGGCGACAGATCCTTCACACTGCGGATCTGCCAAAGCTGGAACAGGTCGACACCATGGACGGCGCCGCTCGCCGGGCCGCCGAGCTAGCGGCGGGCTGAAAGGGGCGGGGCGATCATGGCTATTTTTCTCAACTCTGACTCGAAGGTCCTCATCCAGGGCATGACCGGCTCCGAGGGGCGCAAACACACTCAACGCATGATGAACGCCGGTACGAAAATCGTCGGCGGTGTGACCCCAGGTAAGGGTGGGCAGGTCGTTGAGTTCCAGCGGGGCGGCGTACCGGTCTTCAATTCGGTTGGCGAGGCCACGGCAGCCACGGGAGCCAACGTGACCGTGATCTTCGTTCCGGCGAAATTCACCCTGTCAGCGGTCCTTGAGGCCGTCGAGGCAGGTATTCCGCTCGCGGTGGTAATCACCGAAGGAGTGCCGGTGAAGGATACGGCCGAGTTCTTTGCGCTGTCACAATCCAGCTCCACTCGGCTCATCGGGCCCAACTGTCCAGGCGTTATCTCGCCGGGACAGTCCAACGCCGGCATTATTCCCGCCGACATCACCAAGGCGGGCCGCATTGGACTGGTATCCAAGTCGGGCACATTGACCTATCAGATGATGTACGAGCTGCGCGATTTCGGCTTCTCCTCCGCAGTCGGCATTGGCGGTGACCCGATCATTGGCACTACACACATCGATGCGCTCCAGGCATTCCAGGAAGACCCGGAGACCGACGCCATCGTGATGATCGGTGAGATCGGAGGCGATGCCGAAGAGCGAGCGGCGGAGTACATCACCGCCCATGTCACGAAGCCCGTGGTTGGCTATGTCGCCGGCTTTACCGCGCCTGAAGGCAGGACGATGGGGCACGCCGGCGCGATCGTGTCGGGCTCATCGGGAACGGCCGCCGCCAAGAAGGGGGCGCTCGAGGCCGCCGGAGTCAAGGTCGGCAAGACGCCAAGTGGGACCGCGGAGCTGATGCGCGAGATTATGACCAATCTCTGAGCTCTAGGTAACCTGCGTGGCCCGCTCGCCAGCGCGCACGGCGACCGTATCCCACTGGCGATTCTTGAAGTCGAAGCGATCTCTCGGGTTCAGGAAGGTGTAGACCACCTTCGGTCCCGCGGAAACGATCCCGACCCGATACTTGGCGATACCCTTCGTCGACTTCTGCGTCACTACAGCAGTCCAACCCGAGATCTTGGTCTTGCGCGCGCCGATGCTGGTCACCTTGTTGGGCTTGCTGACAGTTGCGGTGAGTTTATGGCTTCTGCAACGCGAAAGCTTGGACTTGACCTCGTCGACTACCTTGCCGGCGGCTTTGGCATCCTTGGTCCTCAGCACGATCTCATTCAGGCCGAAGAAGCTATTTCCACTCTCCGGGATCAGATAGACCCTCGAGCTCCTGGATTTGGCCTGCTCGGTCGTCCAGTTCACCCCTTCACAGCCTGAGCCTTCGAATTCCTCCTTAGGCAGCTCGACCTGCGTGGCAACCCATGGATATACCTTGGGCCCGGACGGGGGCAGGTCTCCGATCGCGAGGAAGCCTGGTTCGTCGCCTCCGAGCGGCGGTGGTCCGTCCTTGACCGAGAGATTGCCGTCGCAGCGCCCGCCAGCTGCGCCGCAGATGACGCTGTTGACCTGGCTCAATGCCTTGGCAACCGCGTTCATGGCAATGGCGCGTGATGGTTGGGCGGCGTCGAGAATATTCACCACTCGACCGGTGCGGTTGAGGATGACGCTATGGGCCTGAGTCTTCTTGCCCTCGACCGCCATCACCACCACACCAACAGCCTGATCCCCGATACCACTGACAAGATGACCGGATTCGATGTAGTAACCCGCGACTGCGCACCCGCCAAGGGTCTTGGAGGCGACCAGGTACGCCTGAATGGCATCTTCGGGTGACTTGTACGCCGTCGCCGCGTGCAGTGCTACGGGTGCGTTCTTGCCACTGCTCTTCAACGCCCGAACAAATTCTTGTTGTGGCGTCGGTTGGCCCTCCAGCGGCTCGCCACCGAAGCAGGCGGCCGTCGGAGACTTTTCACTTGCGCCGGGCTGAGTTGTGACAACCTTCCAGCTGCGATCTTGGTCGAGAGCCTTGGCCTGGCTGGGGTTGAGCATGGAAGCATCGGTCAACAATGCGCTTCCGCTCTGGGCTGAAGGTTGGCCCGCAGGGTTGGAACTGCCGGCCACGGATGGTGCAAGGCTGGGCTGACTCTGCGGCTGGTTGGCGGCGCTCCGGACCGCGTACCCGATGAGCAGGCCAATGACGACGACCGCGGCAACTCCCCCGATGATCAGGGCGAGTTTGGTACGCGGACCCAGCGGCCCGCGCTCATCGTCGTCGTAGTCGTCGATGGCATCCAGAGCTTGAGTACGGTGCTTGGTCGGTCGGCTGCGGGGCAGAATCGTGGTGGTCTCATCATCGACGCTGGGCGGCCGACGCGGAGCCAAGGTGGCTGGCGTCGTCAACGTCTCTTTGGTGGGTGGATCAGCCGGAACGGAAGCGGACCGGGAAGCCGGTCGCGACGACCCGTTGAGCCGCATGTCATCTCGATACAGCGGCTTTGGCTGATCCTCGTCCACTCGTGACCTGACGGGTTTGCGTGCTGGGCTTGTCACCCCACGCCCCTCGACAGGTTCCGGGCGCACCGGCGTGGACGCTGATCTTGTCGCAGCACGCCCTTGGGCAGGGCGCATCGTCCCCTGGCCGTTACCGTTGTGAGTGGGTTGGGCCGGTCTCTCCGGCGGGGCGGGCTCGACATCGGGCTCGATGAGGGCTCGCCGGGGTCGATAGGTCCCCGACTCCTGGTCGACCATGCTTAACTGCTCCCCCCGAGTTGCGGAGTGACCCTCCTCGGGCACTGCTCGCGCGACCGACGCTCGCAGTGCGGAAAGTCAGGCTTTCCTTGACTCGGCCGCTCGGATCACCTCGAGAGCCGACAATCTCCAGGAGACTTTACCCTGCGCTTGGCGTGTCTCGCCCATTCGTGTCCGTTCGCTGAGTGAGCATGAAGGAGCTATGCCTTCACTGCTGTCGTCCCGACGAGCTGCCGCAGAGATCACACTCCGTGCGACGCCTGCCCGGGGAGGACGTGCTCGGACAGTCCGAGTGCCGGCGGCCGCTGCGCCGCTCAGCTGGCCCGTCATCGCCTGTGTTGGTGGGCTAGCGACGGCTGCCGCGAGCTGGCTGCTGTGTGCCGGGATGACCGTCCTTGGCTGGTTTGCTGCCGATTCGGCGACTTTGGGGGATGCGGTTGGGCTCGGCACCCGCTTCTGGCTGCTCGGCAACGGCGTCGGTGTGCGTATCGGCACGGTTTCGGTCACGTTGGTCCCATGGGGCATCACCGCGGTCATCGCCTTTTTGATCGCGCGGTTCGCGGCGGCAAGCGCTCGGCGAGTGCGCGTCGACCAGACGACAAGTCCCGGTCTTATCAGCGTCGTTACCGTCGCGGCGTACCTGGTGCCGGTTTTTGTGGTGGTGGTGCGGCTGGGTGAACCCTGGCAGGTTCCGGCGCGCTGGGCTGTTGTGATCGTGACATTTTTGTTGGCCGCGGTGTGGGGCAGTAGCCGATATCTCCCCGGCCGACGGGCTGAGGCGACTGGCAGGGCAGTTGTGGTTACGCGCGCCGTGGTGGCAGCTCAACTGATCATGCTGGTGGCCGGAGCTGCGGTGTTGATCACGGCTCTCGGGATGCACCTGAACCGGGTAGAAGCCTTGTATGAGGCGCTACAGCCTGGCGTCGCGGGCGCCATCGCGCTGCTCCTGCTGCAGCTAGCCTTTGTGCCGAACGCCATGGTCTGGTCCGCCTCGTACGCGCTCGGCTCCGGATTCTCGCTGGGCGCTGGATCGGTCGTTGCGCCTGCTGGAACCCAACTCGGCATAGTTCCCGCCATTCCTCTGCTTGGTGCGTTGCCAGCCGCTGGGCCAGGCGAGCTGGCTGAGCTCTGGTGGCTTGCAGCCGGTGCGGTCGCCGGCGCGATCGCGTGCTGGGTGGCAC
This sequence comes from Propionibacteriaceae bacterium, assembly GCA_035535395.1. Taxonomy (GTDB): domain Bacteria; phylum Actinomycetota; class Actinomycetes; order Propionibacteriales; family Propionibacteriaceae; genus Microlunatus. The sequence continues at coordinate 5,138 of DATLQC010000038.1, forward strand.
TCGCTGATCGCCCGGCTATCCGGTTCGACCAGGCCAGTTTGAGAGGCGGAGCCTGCGGCCTGCTGGCGGGCGCCGTGTTCGCCGGACTGGCCTGGGCGGCCAGTGGTGATCTGGGCACCTTGCGGCTCACCGATATGGGCCCGAGACTCTTCCCGTTGCTGGTGATGGCGGGCACGACAATGGGACTGTCCGGCATGATTGCCGGCCTCGCGCTCGGCCTAATCCCGCGCCGTCGCCGAAACGGCCGCAATCGCTAGGCTGTGCGTCGTGCCCGAGCCCCTCGCCAATACGCATCTGGGGCGGCCCCGGCGCGACGTCGCAACCAGACTCGTCGTCCTGGTTTCCGGCAGCGGCACGTTGCTGCAGGCGCTGATCGATGCGTGCCAAGATCCCGCCTACGGTGCTCAAGTCGTGGCTGTCGGCTCAGATCGACCAGACATCCAGGGCCTAGAACGGGCGGTACGCGCCGGTATACCGACCTTCATTCAGGCAGTCTCAGATCACCCCAGTAGGGCTGACTGGGACCGAGCGCTGACGGCGGAGGTGGCGGCGTACGAACCGGATCTGGTGATCAGTGCTGGGTTCATGAAGCTCGTCGGAGCAGAGTTTCTGGCCCGATTCCAAGGTCGCATGATCAACACTCACCCTGCCTTGCTGCCGTCGTTCCCAGGGATTCATGGTCCGCGGGACGCGTTGGCGTACGGGGTCAAGATCACTGGCGCCACAGTGTTTTTGGTCGATTCCGGCGTGGACAGCGGCGTGATTTTGGACCAGCGAGCGGTGGCTGTCGAAGAAGATGACACGGTGGAGACCTTGCACGAAAGGATCAAGATCGTGGAACGGACGATGCTCGTCGCGATCACCCATCAGCTCGCCACCCGAACGTGGCGGATCGTCGACAGGAAGGTGCTGTGGACATGATCGACTCGACAACCGCCGGCGATGAGGGTCGCCGCCCGATCAGGCGCGCCCTGGTGTCGGTCCATGACAAGACCGATCTGCTAGGTATGGCACAGGCCTTGGTCGAGGCTGGAGCGGAGATCGTTTCTACGGGCTCGACTGCAGCGACGATCGGTGACGCGGGCCTGCCGGTCACAGCAATCGAGCAGCTGACAGGGTTTCCCGAGTGTCTGGACGGTCGCGTCAAGACCTTGCACCCGATGGTTCACGCCGGTTTGCTCGCCGATCTTCGGCTCGGGTCGCATCGCGCGCAGCTCGCTGATCTTGGCATCGAGCCGTTTGATTTGCTGGTCAGCAATCTCTATCCGTTCACCGCTACTGTGGAATCTGGCGCGACTCCGGACGCCTGCATCGAGCAGATCGACATCGGCGGCCCGGCCATGGTGCGCAGTTCGGCAAAGAATCATGCATCGGTGGCAGTGATCACCTCGCCTGCGCAGTATCCGCAGCTCTTGCACGCGCTAGCGGACGGTGGTTTCACATTGGCCGAGCGGCAGGCGCTCGCGGCAGCTGCCTTCGTTCACACCGCAACTTACGACGTAGCAGTGGCGAGCTGGATGGGCAACGTCGTTACCGATCTCGGTGACGGCACCGGCTTCCCGCGTTGGATGGGAGGCACCTGGGAGAAGGTCATCGGTCTTCGCTATGGGGAGAACCCGCACCAGCCAGCGGCCCTCTACCGCACGACGGGTTCAACTCGAGGCCTGGCGAATGCTCAACAGCTGCACGGCAAAGAAATGTCATACAACAACTACGTCGATTCCGACGCCGCGCGGCGGGCCGCCGGCGATTTCGACGAGCCGGCCGTAGCGATCATCAAGCACGCGAACCCATGCGGCATTGCCATCGGCTCCGATATTGCTGAGGCCCATCGCAAGGCGCATGCCTGCGATCCAGTCTCGGCGTACGGAGGTGTGATTGCGGCGAACCAGCCGGTCAGCGTGGAGATGGCACGTCAGGTTGCCGAGATCTTTACCGAGGTGATCATCGCGCCCGGCTACGCCGACGGCGCGATCGAGGTGCTTACCGCCAAGAAGAATCTCCGGATCCTCATGGTCGAGCCGCCGGCTCGAGGTGGCGCCGAGAGCCGGCGGATCGATGGCGGGCTGCTCGTCCAACTCTCCGACACCGTTGACGCCGATCACGACAGGGCCGTCAACTGGAAGCTGGTCGCTGGTCAGCCGGCGTCGGAGGAGACCCTGGCCGATTTGGAGTTCGCGTGGAAGGCCGCGCGAAGTGTGAAGTCGAACGCCATCCTGCTTGCGCGCGATGGTGCTTCTGTCGGTGTCGGGATGGGGCAGGTGAATCGAGTTGACTCCTGCCGGCTGGCGGTGCAACGAGCCGGCGATCGTGCCGCGGGTTCCGCCGCTGCCTCCGACGCCTTCTTTCCCTTCGCAGACGGGCCCGAGATCCTGTTAGCTGGCGGCGTGTCGGCCATTGTCCAGCCGGGCGGTTCGGTACGTGACGAGGACGTCATCGGCGCCGTTCAGGCTGTCGGGGCGAGCATGTATTTCACCGGCGCGCGACACTTCTTCCACTGACCCTTGAGCAACTGAAGGTGTGCATATGACGGCGAAGATTCTCGACGGCAAGGTGCTAGCCGCCACCATCAAGGCTGACCTGCGAGCTCGGGTGTCTGTACTCGCCGAGCACGGCTACATGCCGGGTCTCGGTACGGTGCTCGTCGGCGATGATCCCGGCAGCCACGCGTACGTGCGGGGCAAGCACCGGGACTGTGCGGAGGTAGGTATCGCCTCCATCCAGGTGGAGCTGCCGGCCTCGACCAGCCAGGAAGAGCTGGACTCTGTGATTGCGGAGTTGAATGCAGACCCGGCTTGCACCGGCTACATCGTCCAACTGCCACTACCGAGCCACCTCGATGACTACGCCGCCCTGGCCCTGGTCGATCCCGACAAAGATGCGGACGGTCTGCATCCGGTGAACCTCGGCAAGCTGGTGCTCGGTGAGATGGGCCCATTGCCGTGTACCCCGCGCGGCATCGTGGAACTGCTCCGCCGCGATGGCATCGCCCTCAATGGGGCAGAGGTGTGCGTGATCGGCCGCGGTCCGACGGTTGGTCGGCCACTCGGACTGCTGCTGACTCGCAAGAGCGAGAACGCGACGGTCACGCTGTGTCATACCGGCACAGTTGATCTTGCCCGGCACACTCAACAGGCTGACATTGTGGTGGCCGCGGCGGGCCGGCCAGGCCTCATCACCGCGGACATGATCAAACCTGGCTCAGTCTGTGTCGATGTCGGCATTACCCGTACCGAAGCCGGACTGGTTGGTGATCTTGATCCAAGCGTGCGGGAGATCGCGAGCTGGGTCGCGCCGGTACCGGGTGGCATCGGGCCCATGACGCGCGCCATGCTGCTCAGCAATGTCGTAGAACGCGCCGAACATCTGGTGGCTCGTGCCGCGCCGGTCTGAATCGAGTGCGGCGGCACGATCACTACGGCAGTGGCCCCTGTTGATCGTGGTGATCGGAGTCGTCGCCGGCCTATTGGTCAGCTTTCTGGGCGAATCGACCTGGCGCCTCGGCTGCCTGCTCATTGGTGCTTCCCTTGGGATAGGCGCGGTGGAAAGGATCGCATTACCAAGTCGCGATGCCGGGTTGCTTCAGGTGCGTACCAAGGTCTTCGACGTCACCGTCCTGGCAGTCGGTGCAGTAGCGATCATCGCATTAGCGATCGTGGTTCCGGAGGGTCGCTAGAGGCAAGAAGTCGTAGCTCCAAAGAAGGTCAGCTTTGACCCGCGGCAACGAGGGCGATGATGATCCAGATGATCACAAAGGCGATCCAGACAATGGCAAGAATCGTGAAGATCTTGCCAAGCATGCGGCCAATGCTGATGTTCTGCTCATTGGTGTAATGGACGCCCGACGCCTGAACCTCCGCCTTTGCCTTATTCCCTAGGTACCAAGCAATGGGAGCGAAGATCGTGATGAAGATGCCCAGGATGCCGAAGATCAAGATCATGGTCCCCTGCGGGTGTTCCTGCGGAGGTGCTCCGTACGGCTGACCGTAGGGCATGGGCGACTGTTGGCCATATGGTGACGGCTGTCCGCCGGGCTGCTGGTACTGCCCCGACGGCGGATACGGAGTCTGAGGGTTCGGCTGGGCCGGGGGCTGCTCTTCGTACGGATTGGTCATGGGCCTCATTGTTCCTTAAGTAGAGGGCACAGCACAGCCGACGGTAATCGTCGGATTTATCACAAGCCTTGACTCAGTCTGGCGCCCACGAGCAGCACACCGAACACAAACCAAATCAAAAAGACGATGGCAAGCCCTACGAGTGCGATGATCGTGACGATCTTGCCAAGAAGTCGGCCGGTATCGATATTTGACTCATTGGAGTATCGGATGCCGGTGGCCCGGATTTCCTTCATCGCGTTCGCGCCTAGATACCAGGCAATGGCTGCGAACAGGCTGATGAAGATGCCGACAATGCCGAAGATCAAGATCAGCGTTCCCTGTGGGTGTTCCTGCGGGGGCGGGCCATATTGCTGGCCGTATGGCATTGGAGGGGCGGTGACCTGAAGGTTGTTCGGCGGGGGAAATGGGCTCTGCGGGCTTTGTTGGGTATAGGGATTCTGTACGTGCGGGTTGGTCATGGCCAGCCATTGTTGCGTAGCGAACCGGGAACCGCCGCGAGTTCACAAAAGCCACGCCGGCCAACGTGTTCGTCTGTCAAAAGTTGCTGTTCGAGATGCCAGCGACGATGGCCAGCACAATGAATAGCGTCGCCAGCACGCAGATCGATACACCGATAATGCCGGTGACAAGACCTGCGATGGCCTGCGAGCGGCCGGTGTAGCGTCCCGGCTGCGCGTCGATCTCGTTCTTGACCCGACGACCGACAACGATGCCGCCGATTCCGACCAGTCCTCCGATGATGCAGCTGAATCCCAAGACAGTGCCGAGGATGCCGAGGATGAGAGCCAGCGCCGCCTGCGGATGGGGTGTGGCGGCTGGGGCCGGGGTCGGCGGCGCGCCGTATGGGCTCACGCCCCCGAAGCTGGTCTGGTACGGGTTGGCCTCGTACGGATTGCCGTAGGGCGACCCGCCGTAGGGCGACTCGCCGTAAGGCGACTCGCTATAGGGCTGGCCAGGATCGCCGTAGGACGGCATCGGCTGGGAATCCAAGCCAGGTCCTGTGTACGTCGAGTCGGCGCTGGAGCTGCTGTATGCGCCGGCTGGTCGGCCGTACGGGTCGACCGCGCGTGCTCCATATGGGTCCGCGGCTGGATATGACGGCCAGTTACCGGAGTAGCTATCGTTCGATCCGTCAGCCGGCGGTTGGTAGGGCGGCGTAGCTTCATCAGGGCTTGAATCAGAGTCGAGCCCGTCGGAGGGACTCGATCCCTCGCGGCTGAATGGGTTCGGTTGCTGGCTTTCAGTCATGACAACCAGTGTTACGCAGGATGGCTCACATAGGTCTCGTTAGTCGATAAGACCAAGTGCTCGGACCGCGTCACGCTCCTCTTCCAGCTCCGCGACGCTGATGTCGATCTTGCCGCGGGAGAAGCCATTGATCTCCAGATCATCGACAATCCGGTACGCGCCGCCAGAGACAGTGCACGGGAACGAGCACACAAGACCGTCGGGAATCTTGTAGGAGCCATCGGATGGTACCGACATTGATACCCAATCGCCGTCCGCCGTCCCGAGCACCCAGTCCCGCATATGCTCTACGGTCGCATTGGCAGCGCTGCCGGCCGAACTCGCTCCACGAGCCTCGATGACAGCGGCTCCCCGCCTTTGCACGGTGGGCAGGAAAGTGGACTCTAGCCATTCCTGATCGTTGATCAACTCGGCGGCCTTTTGGCCGCGTACCAAGGCGTTGAACAGATCCGGGTACTGGGTTGTGGAGTGATTGCCCCAGATCGTCAGGTGGGCGATCTCAGTGACGCTGGCACCGGTCTTGGCTGCCAGCTGGGCCTTTGCTCGGTTGTGGTCCAGGCGGGTGAGCGCATTGAACCGCTCGGCCGGGATGTCGGGCGCGTTGCGCATGGCGATCAAGGCATTGGTATTGGCCGGGTTTCCGGTCACCAACACCTTGATGTCGTCGGCCGCGTGGGAGTTGAGGGACTGGCCCTGCGGCTTGAAGATCACGCCGTTTGCCTCCAACAGATCCCTGCGCTCCATGCCCTTAGTGCGGGGCCGCGCACCGACGAGGCAGGCGAGGTTGGCTCCTTCGAAGATCGTGTCCGAGTCGTCTCCGATCTCAACGTTGCTCAGCAACGGGAAAGCGCAATCCTCGAGCTCCATCACCACACCTTCCAGCGCCTTGAGGGCTGGCGTGATCTCGAGAAGACGCAGCTCCAACGGCTGGTCCGGGCCAAGCATTGAACCACTGGCAATCCGAAACAACAGGCTGTAGCCGATTTGGCCGGCGGCGCCAGTGACGGCGACCTTTACGGGTGTGCTCACGAACTCTCCTGGAGCTGGACAGGCGGGCAGTTGGTGATCGCTCGCGTAATACCGACGCTCGCGATCACGAGGAATACGAGGGTGACGCTAGCAAGACTGGGCGTCACTGGCACGGTGAGGTCTGTGATGGATCCCAGCTCCGAGCCGGACCCGGTCGCAGCCGCCGTCGCTGCCCTGCAAGGACGGCAGGGCACTCGCTGGATCGGGGTGGACGGCAAGGGTGCGACCGGCAAGACGATGCTGGCAGCTCGGATTGCGGCGGCGCTGCCTGGATCGGTGATCGTGCACATCGATGACTTTGCTCGTCCCGATCTCCGCGGATGGGAACGGGATCGATTCGTCCGACAGGTATTGCAGCCGCTGCTTGCGGGACAGCCAGGGCGATACCAGCGTTGGGACTTCTTCCAGAATGTGGGCGCGGAATGGCACACCGTTCCGATCGGGGTCCCGGTCATTCTCGAGGGAGTGTCGGCTACTGACGTACGGCTGGGAGTTCCGTGGGACTTCACGATCTGGATTGAGGTGCCGTACGAGATCAGATTGGTGAGGGCCCTCGAGCGAGACGGGCCTGAAATGATGGAACGTTGGCTGACCGACTGGATGCCGAGCGAGGACGCGTACGAGCGGGCGCAGCGACCTCAGGATCGAGTTGACCTGGTCTACCGACCGCCGTGGGCGGCGTGAGCCTGTCAAACCGCCGCGTGGCCGTTCGATAGGTTGGCGCCATGGCGAAGATCAAGGTCGAGGGCACTGTCGTCGAACTCGACGGCGACGAGATGACACGCATCATTTGGCAGTTCATCAAGGACCGGCTGATCCATCCCTATCTCGATGTAAATCTGGAGTACTACGACCTCGGCATCACTCATCGCGATGACACCGATGATCAGGTGACTATCGACGCCGCCAACGCGATCAAGAAGCACGGCGTCGGTGTGAAGTGTGCGACCATCACCCCCGATGAGGTGCGGGTGAAGGAGTTCAACCTCAAGAGAATGTGGACCTCGCCGAACGGCACGATTCGCAACATTTTGGGCGGCGTGGTGTTTCGGGAGCCGATCATCATCTCCAACATCCCGCGGTTGGTTCCCAACTGGACCAAGCCGATCGTGATCGGCCGTCATGCGCATGGCGACCAATACAAGGCGACCAACTTCAGGGTGCCCGGCGCAGGTCAGTTGACGATCACCTTTACCCCCGAGGATGGTGGCGAGCCGATCCAGCATGTGGTTGCGGACTACCCAGCCGATGGTGGTGTGGCGTTGGGGATGTACAACTTCACCGCCTCGATCGCCGACTTCGCGCATGCATGCTTCGCGTACGGGTTGGAGCGCGGTTACCCCGTTTACCTATCGACCAAGAACACGATCTTGAAGGCGTACGACGGGGCGTTCAAGGACATCTTTGCCGAGATCTATGCCAATGAGTACGAGGCCGACTTCAAGGCCGCCGGACTGACGTATGAACACCGCTTGATCGATGACATGGTCGCGGCATCACTGAAGTGGGGCGGCGGGTACCTATGGGCCTGCAAGAACTACGACGGTGATGTGCAGTCCGACACCGTCGCTCAGGGCTTCGGCTCGCTCGGCCTCATGACGAGTGTGCTGATGACGCCGGACGGCAAGACGGTTGAGGCCGAGGCCGCGCACGGCACGGTCACACGCCACTTCCGTCAGCACCAGCAAGGCCAGCCGACCTCCACCAACCCGATCGCCTCGATATACGCGTGGACTGGCGGACTCAAGCACCGGGGCAAGCTCGACAACACTCCTGAGGTGATCGAGTTCGGCGAGACACTGGAGGACGTGGTCGTGAAGTCGGTCGAAAGCGGCGCCATGACCAAAGACCTCGCCAGCCTCGTCGGCCCCGATCAGTCCTGGCTCACCACCGAGGAATTCCTCGACACCCTCGACAAAAACCTGGCCGACCGCCTCACCTAACGCCGACTTGTCAGCGTCTCAAAGTGCTATAGCCCTCCGAGACCCTGACAAGTCGGAATTAGGTCGCTGGTTATCCACAGATTTTCGGCAGGTGGTTACGCCTGCGCAGTCGCGGCTTCAAGACTCATCCCATGTTTCCTGGGATAGATCAGCATCATGACAAACTGCGCTGCCTTGCTATACGTCAGCACGGCGCCATTCATCGCAACCAATTTCGAGCCTTCGACGTTTCTCCCGATTACGTCACAAGCCAGGTCGATGCTCGGCGCTGGACAGTTGTCGGCCAGAACGTTGTGCTGCTCCAGAACGCGCCACCCCTGCGCGATCAACTGATGTGGCTCGCCGTGCTTGACGCCGGTGAGGATGCAGCACTGGGGAGCCACACATCTCTGGAGCTCGCGGGGTTCAAAGGCTTCTCTTGTGAGGCCACACAGATCCATCTGATTGTTCAGCGTGGGTCACGCGCGACGCCGATGCCCGGCGTTCGCGTACACGAATCTCGACGACTGCGGCTGGACGAGATCGTGCATATGAATGGACTTCCGCGTACCGAGACGGCGCGCTCGGTTCTTGACGCCGCGGCGTGGCAACCCTATCCACGCTTCGCATGTCTCATGGTCGCGGCAGCTGTGCAGCAGCGGGTGACGACGGCTGCTCACCTGGATGCTGCGATGCGAACCGTGGGTCGCATTCGCCATAAGGCATATCTGCGCTTGGCGATTGCCGATGTTGCCGCAGGTGCCGAATCTCTGGGCGAGATTGATCTGGCGCATCTTTGCCGGAAATTCGGACTGGTCCTGCCCAGCCGGCAGAGCCGGCGGAAGGATGCGTCAGGCCGGTGGCGGTATTTGGATTCCGAGTGGGATTTGCCCAACGGCGAGATTGTCGTGCTTGAAATCGACGGTCGACACCATCTTGAGGTGGCGCACTGGCAGGCCGACATTAAGCGTGAGCGCGCAGTCGTCATCACTAGACGCTGGGTACTACGGGCAACGGTATTTGAGATCCGGTTGGAAGCCGCCGCCGTCTTCTCCGACCTCCGAGCGATGGGAGTTCCCACACTTGCCGAGTTGTCAGCGTCTCAAAGGGCTATAACACTCTGAGACGCTGACAAGTCGGTGTTACGGGAGTCAGTCGTTGGTGCTAGAGGGTGGCGGCGCGGCCGATCTGGACGAGTTTC
>DATLQC010000039.1:0-3067 GCA_035535395.1 Propionibacteriaceae bacterium
CCCTGGGATCGGCTTGCTGCTGACGTAGAGGAACGGAGTGTCCTTGGGCAGCTGGACCTCGAGCTTGACCGTGCTGGCGGTGTCGGACTCATTGGGTACCCGGAAGGTCAGCGCACTGAACGAACCGGAGGCGGTGCTGTCGGTGTGCACCGTTACGTGGGCACCGGCCGTCGCAGGCAGCAGAACGAGTCCGGCAGCGCCAAAAGCGGCGGCCAGGGCGCTCCGCTTCAGCCAACGCCGGCGGGTCGGCAACGTCGTCGTAGTCATGAAAGTTTCTCCTTGAGATGGTGTAAGTAAGACAGGGGTCACCCGCGGCGCATGCCAACAGCAGACGATTTCCGGGTGGATAAAGCGTGAAGAGGGAAGAGGAAAGCGCCCGCAGATTCGGCGCGCGTCAGCGAACGGCCGGTGGGCCGCGTGGCGCCGCTGGCTCGTACGCCGGCGCAATCCACGGCGACCTCCGCCAGCTGAGGATCAAGCGAGGCCGGTTGTCGGCCACGCGTCCCGTCAGACTTCCTAGTGCAGCTCGAACCGCCTGCTCAGCAGTGCGCCACAACCACGCCTCGCCGCGCCCGAGCAGCCAGGCGGTGGCTACGGTTGCCACGATGTGGGCGATGATCATCGTCCAACTAGTGGTCGCGGCGTCGGCCATCGGCCCCGCGCTTTGCATGCTCATCGGCCGCGTGCTGTGCATGGCACACGCGGCACCGAGCTGGTGAGCGGCAGTCTCCAGGCCGCTGGGGTCGCAGCCGGGATGGGCCGTAGCAGAGCCAAACAGCAGGTGCAACAGGGTTTGCTGCACTCCGAGGACGGCCAGCAGTACGCCAGTTCTGCATCGACGCGCGGTAAGTGGTACCGCGACGAGACCGAGCACGATGGCTGTTACGGCGAGTACGCCGAGAGCAGGTAAGTCGCCGCCGCCGACGGCGTGAGCGCTGGCAGCCAGCAGTAACGACGTAGCGCCGAGCACCGCTACCCGGACAGCGCGCCACTGCGGCCGCAAGGCGGCGACGCTCGGGCTCGAGCTCGACGAAGTGCTCACGACGACCTGTCCTGCCTGGTCAGGGCGGCGAGGCGCTCGTTGTAGCGGCGAAGCTCAGCGTCGTTGTCCCGTTCGGCCTGCCGGTCCAGCTGGCGAGCCCGGCGTTGGTCGTCGCGCAACCATGCGAAGACCAGGGCAACGCCCAGCAGCAGCGACGGGATGTCGCCGGAGCCCCAGGCGATCGCACCACCAAGCTGTTGGTCCGCGAGCAATGCCGCGTCGTTGGTTTGGCCGATCGCATGCCAGTAGTTCGGAGCGAGCAACGTTCCGGATGACATCAATGAGACGCCGAAGAAGGCGTGGACACTGAGCATCACAAAGAGCATCAGGACGCGGAAGGGGTAAGCGGGCTGTGCGGCGCCGGGATCGACGCCGATCATGCACCAGATGAACAGATATCCGACGAACAGGAAGTGGGCGATCATCAGGACATGGCCAACGTGGGTGAACATGGCGATATCGAAGAGTCTGGTGTAGTAGAAGATCACCAGGCTGGCAATGAAGAGCAGCTCCGCAGTGATCGGATTGCCCAGGAATCGCGCTGAGGTGGAGTGCAGCAGTTGCAGCAGAGTCTCCCGAGCTCCGAGGCTGCCGTCGGTACGCGGCCGAAGCGCCCGCAACGCCAGCGTGACTGGGGCAGCCAGTACCCACAGCAGCGGGACCATCATCATCAGCACCATGTGCTGCAGCATGTGCGTGGAGAAATGGACCCTGCCGTAGATCGCCGGTCCACCGCTGGTCATCAGGACCAGCAGCGCGCAGCCAGCCAGCCAGGACACCAGCCGCGACCACGGCCAACTGTCGCCGCGGCGCCTTAGCCGCACGACACTCGCCACGTACAGTGCTGCGGCTAGCCCAGCAATGGTCAGCCACAGAACGTCCGGGTAGAAGGAGAACACATAGCGCTGCACCGTCAGCGGCGGTGGCGGGGGAAATCCGAGGAGCAGTGCGACCGGATCGACATCGGTGCCGGAGGTGGGCGGCGCCGATCGGCTAAGCGCTACTGCCAGGCCGATCGTGGCTCCCATCACGATGACCTCGACTGCCGCGAGTCGGAGAAACAGGCGCGGGCGATCGGGCAGCTGACGGATGGTGCGGGTCCGGTGAGCCAGGCCGGCCAGACCAAGCAACCCGAGTGCTGCAGCCTTGCCAAGGACCAGCAGCCCGTACCCGCTGGCCAGCTCGCGTATCGACCCGAGCCGCAGCAACGCGTTGATCAATCCGGACGCGGCGACGGCGATGAAACACCAGAGGGCGAGGCTGGAATAGCGCGTCACAACGACCTGCAGCTGGTCACCAAGGCGGCGCGCGATCAAGACCAGGGCGGCCAAGCCGCCGACCCACAAGCAGACTCCCACCAGGTGGATTGCCAGGCTGTCAACGGCGTTCATGTGATCGCTACCGACGGCGGAGTGGCCAGCCAGCGCAATCGGCAATACCGCCACCAGCGACAGTGCCGCACCCCACGCGGCCGTCGTGACGTGAGTCGCCGTAACGGCAAAGGTGAACACCACCAAGATCAACAGCGCACTGACACCGAGCGCCCGGCCCAGATCGATCTGCCCGACAAATGTCACGAGCAGCCAGCCGAAGCCCGGATCGGTGACCCGGATACCTGAGACGTCGGCGGCGGTCAGAACAATGAATGTCAGCGAGGCGGCCAACCACACTGCGGCCGCGATCGCAGCGCGACGAATGACGACGAGCCTGAGACCGGTCAGCTGACCGGTTGGGGAACCGCGCTCGGGCACGAGGCACCACGTACCTACCGCGAGCAAACCCACCGTGAGAGCTGCAGCCAGGTCGTGTACGGCCCGCACCAGCGGCAAGCCGTAGCGTACGAGTGCGCTCGAGGCGAACGGGCCGCCGCCTTTGAGTTGTCCAGACACAACAAGAATTCCGAGGGCGACAGCGATGCTCAAACCAACCGCCGCCAGGATGACCACCCCCGCGCGTCGGGAGTCGGTACTGCCTCGCGTTGCGAGCAAGGCAGGCCTAGACATGCCGCCAGTCTAGGGACGGCAA
>DATLQC010000040.1:0-7201 GCA_035535395.1 Propionibacteriaceae bacterium
CAACAGCAGGCCGATGAGCAGCAAAGCGCCGCCAATCACGTCCAGTACGAGCGAGATCATGAAAACGGTCCTCCTGATCGGAGATGGCGCGCGGCCGCGACGGTGGCCACGAATGACAGCAAGGAGAGGGCGACGGCGGCGTCGAGGTAGTAGCCGACGTTACGGGCGTACGACAGAAGCGCCAGCAGCGCGATGACGAGGACAGCCAACAGGTCAAGGGCGACAACGCGCTGCAGCACGTCGCGGGCACGGATCAATGTCAGACCACCGGCCACCAAGAGCAGCGTCACCCACACCAATGCCGGGACGATGACCACGGTGCTCACGGGAATACCCGCCGCTGAACGCGCTCGTAGGCTTCGAGTTGGGCGGCCACCACGGCTGCCGGGTCGCTGGCGTCGATCACGTGTAAGAGCATGCGGCCGCCTTCCTCATCGATTTCTACGACGACGGTGTCCGGGGACAGGCCGACGCGAATACCCCAGGCGGCGGCCGATGGTTCGCCACATGCCGGTATCGGGATGTCCACAAGCCCAGGGCTGCGACGCTTACGGAGCAGCCATCGCGCCGTGTGCCATGTGGCACGGGCCATATCCGCGAGTGTTCCTGCAATCAGCCCTGGGAGGCCGGCGAGTCGGCGCGACAATGCAATGTCTGGGGGCGGGCCGAGAGGACGGGCCTTCCTGCCAAAGGCAGCGAGCAGCGTCGACAGGACTAATCCGGTGAGAACGTCGCCAGGGCGCAGACTTGTCAAGCACAGTAGGTAAACGCCGGTGAGTACAGCGATGCGCAGCAGCATCCGAGTCATCCGATCCTCCCAAGGAGCAGGGCGTCGGCGGCCCGGCTGCTGATCGCCAGCAGCGGTTCCGGCCAGAGACCGGCCGCGAGAACCAGCAAGCCCAAGATGCCCACCAGCAGCCGCAGCGGCAGCGGGCTTGCCCAGGTGGCTAACTGATCCCCACGCCAAAACTGGTGCTGATAGACCTGGAACATATAGATGAGCGACAGCGCGCTGCCGACGATGAGCAATACGACGAGCGCCACACTGCCGGCCACGATGCTGGCACGGAACATCTCCAGCTTGCCGACAAAGCCCGCCATAGGTGGCACTCCCGCAACGCTGAACGCGCCGATGGCGAACGCTCCAGCAACGAATGTGCCTCGCAGCGCACCCCCCAGAAACAGCAGGGCTTTGTTCAATGCATTGACGATGCTGTAAAGCACAGCGGCGGTCAGCCCGACTGGCCCTCCGACCCCGATTGCTACCAGTACGTACCCAGCCTGACCGATTGCCGAATATGCCAGCATCTCGGCCGTGTCGCCGCGAGCTACCGCGAGCACTCCGCCGTAGATCACAGAGACGGCACCAAGGACGATGAGCGCGACGGCCGCCAGCCGGAGCTGGTCAGGGAAGATTCCGGCGCCGAACCGCAACAACCCATAGGTCCCGATATTGGCTACCGCGCCGCTCAGGATCGCCGCAACGGCAGGCCGCGCCCCGGCGTACGCGGTTGGGAGCCAGAAGTGGAACGGGAACAATCCGAGCTTGACGCTGAAGGCAACGAAGAAACCGGTGGCGATGAGGATCGCCGCGTTTGGGTCGACACCAGCCATGTGCGTGCGAACGGCGTCCATTGCCAAGGAGCCCGTGACTCGATAGACGCCTGCTACCGAGATGAGAAAGATGAATGATCCCAGCAGGTTCACCGCGGTAAACAGCAACGCAGCTTGCAGCTGACGCCGCTGTCCGCCGTAGGTAGTGAGGGCATAGGAGGCGGTCATCGCCAGCTCGAAGAAGACGTAGAAGTTGAATACGTCACCGGTGAGGAACAGGCCCGTTAGCGCACCAGCGAGCAGCACGACAAGCCCAGGAAAGGTCCGTTCCGAGATGCCGATGATCAGCTCGTGGACCGTCGCAGCCAACACCACGACGACTGACAGCAATCCGAATGTCACCGCTAGCGGATCAGCGCGTAAAACGATGCCTACGCCGGCTGGCCAGTTGCCAGTCACCACAGTCTGGGTGCCGTCGGCGAGCACCTTGGCAAGGAGTAGGCCCAGCACGGCCACGGTCGCTCCGACTGCTGCGACGGCAAGCGCGCCGACAACTCGGCGTCGTCCGTCAAGGCCGACCAGCAGCACCCCTGCCACCCAGGGAAGAAGTACCGCGATCGACAACAGCATCAACGAGCCTCATCCAAGTCGGCCTGGCGTTGCTCTTCCAGAGCGGCCTCGTGGGCGGCCTCACCGGCGGCAAGCTCGTCTCGCTCGGCGGTATGGAGTACCACGATGACCCGATGCACCAGCGCCAACAGCAGCGCCACCGTGGCCAGCCCGATGACCAAGGCGGTCAGGGCCAATGCCTGCGGCAACGGGTCGCTGACGGTCTGGCCGGGCTGCACTGCGATGGGGGCATCGCCCCGGCTGAGACTGGAACCAATGATCGTCACCAGGGCGCTTTGCGAAATAAGCATGACGCCGGCCACGACACGGATAAGGTCGCGCTTGAGCAACAGGTAGGCGCCGGAGCCGAACAAGAAGGCTGCAGTAAGAGCCAAGGCCAAGATCATCCGAAGTCCTCCTCGCGATGTGCCAGCTGGTGAACCAGGACAGTCAGCACGGCGACGACGAGGAGAAAGATTCCAACGTCAAAGACAAGTGGCGTGAACAGCTCCGCAGTGCCGATCTTGATCACGTGCTCGCCAGGACCTGGCTGGTGTGTCACCGGTGGGTCACCAAGCGCAACCGAAAAGAAGCCGCTGGCAATGGCCAGGAGCAGGCCTGCTATGGCAGTGGCCGGGGCGTAGCGCAGCGCAGGCAGGGCACCCTCGGCGCCGGCTGTTCCGAATGCGACATAGTTCACCGCGATCGCTAAAGCAACGATGACGCCAGCGCCGAATCCATCACCCACCTCCGCGTACCCCTTGACAATCAGACCAGCCGCCACGAGGACGCTCGGGCCAAGCAGCAGCCAGGCCACGACGCGAACGAGTGCGCTCGGTTCGCTCTCGGGCCGCCTCACCAGAGCCGCCCTCGCCGCATAAGTGCCGCAACGCCGATCACCGCGGCGAGCAGCACAGTGATTTCGACCAGCGTGTCCAGACCGCGGAAGTCGGTGACGATCACTGTGACCACGTCGCCGCCGTGCGCGGCGGGGGTAAGACGGATGTGCTCGCTGGCGACGGTGGTTCCGGCCGGCTGAGACAGGAAGCCCCAGACGATCCCGAACATGGCTAGTCCCGCGACCGTGCCCGCAATGAGGTCCCGTCGACGGTTGCGGAGTCGATGAGGACTGCTGCGTTCGCTATCTGGCCCTTCCGCCGGCAGCCGAGCCAGGGCTCCCAGGAACACCAGGGTGAGCATGGTTTCAACCACAACTGCTATCAGGGCGACGTCCGGCGCGCCGATCAGCGCATAGATAGCAGCCAGCGCGAACCCGACCACCGACAAGGCAAGAACCACTGTGAGACGGCTTCGGGAACGCGCAATCGTCAGGGTTGCGGTGACGACCAGCCCCAGTAGCGGGAGGATCAGCCAGTCCGTACCAGCCACAGTGCCGAACTGGTAGGAGCCAGCGGTCGGCGTCGCGACAAACGCGATCCCGGCCAGCACTCCCGCCGGGACCAGCACCGCAGCGATGCTGGTCCGCAGGTCGCGAACCTCCAGGTTGTGAAGTGCTGCCGAGACGCGCCACAGTGCTTCGAGTGCCGCCTCGTACGCGCGTCGAGGCCCCAACCGCTCGCCGGCGACGGCCAGACTGCGGGAAACCACATCCGTCGCTCGAGGGACCACAAGTAGCAGAGCGCCCAATCCCCAGGCCGCGAGGGCCATCAGGTTCTCCGGTCGGGCGTCGAGATGATATGCGGGATCTACGAGTACGGGTTGGGCGGCAGAGACGCTTGCTGCATCCGATGCGAGTCGCGCGAAGGGCTCCACAATGAGACCGCCGACGACGGATACGGCGGCGAGTAGGACCACCGGCGCGATGAGCATTGCTGGTGGACGCTTGACCTCTCCTCGAGGGGGACCCAAGAACAGCCGCGTCCAGAAGCGGCCGATGTAGCCAAACGTCAGCGCCGCTGCCACGACAGCCTCCACCGCAGTGAGCGGGCCACCCTGGATCGCTGCGGTGAAGAAGAGCTCGTCTTTGAAGAAGCCCATTGTTAGCGGGAGTGCAGCAAGGCTCGCTGCAGAAACTCCGCAAGCCACTGCGAGCACAGGTAATCGACGGCCCAGGCCGCCCAGCCGAGACAGCCGGTCCTCTCCGGTCGCCATCGTCACCGCGCCGGCGGCCATGAACAGGGCACTCTTGGCGACGCCGTGAGCCAGCACGTAGAACGCCGCGGCTCCGTTGGCGGCGGCATTCCCAATGCCGTAAAGCATGACCATGTACCCGTACTGCTCGATCGTGGAGTAGGCGAGCACTTGTTTGAGTACATCCGCACGTAGCGCTAACACGCCGCCTACGACGATGGACGCCGCGGCGACGATCAGCAAGCCGTCCAGCACGGATTGGCTACGACTGAGCAGCGGATGCAACCGTGCGAGAACGAGCACGCCGGCCGCGACCATCGCGGCGGAGTGCAGGTAGGCCGAGACAGGGGTGGGGGCCGCCATTGCCCTCGGTAGCCAGAAATGCAAAGGAACCTGGGCACTCTTGGCTAGCGCCGCCACAGCCAATAACGCGGCGGCGACTGTCGTCACGGTGCCGGGATTCGCACGGGACAACAACTCAGGAATCGAAAACGTCCCGTACGACGCATAGAGCAGCACGGCCGCAACAAGCATTGCGACGGCGCTCACCGCAGTCACGAGCAACGCCATCAGCGCGGAGGCTCGGGTCTCGAGTTTGGCACGGTCGAAACCGATGAGGAAGTAGGAGCAGACAGCCGTTATGTCGAAAAAGACGAACAACAACACCAGATCCTGTGCCGTGGCAAGCCCGACCATTGCGACGGCAAACAGAGCCATCCACGGCCAGAATCTCCACCGTTCGACGGCAGGTCGGCCCTCATGCTCCAGGTGCATGTTCATATAGCTGGTGCCGTAGGCAAAGACCAACGCACCGATACCTGTCGCCAGAAGTGCATAGAGCGCACCGAGTCCATCAAGCGCCGCGCTCAAACGAAGGTTCAGTGTCGGTGCCCACGGCAGTGATATCGCGCCGCCCCCGGCCAACCAGCCGGCCAGGCACAAAATGAAACCGACGCCCGCAGTGGCGCATGCCAGCCACCCTTGGTAGTCGATTGGGAGTTCGCCGCCTCGGTGATCCTCGCGGCTCGCTGGCGGATCATCGCGAGGGAACACCATCGGCAACTCCTCTGCAAGGACCGGCGAGCCAGTACCTTACGGGACCACAGTGGTGGGGAACCAATCGGCCATCAAGCTGGAGACGCTGCGGCCGTGGCGCGATGGAGACTGCTACGCAGACCGTCCTACTACGCCACGGTTCGACACCACAGTCAGTAGATGTAGCTGCCGTATCGCTCATTCCTCGTCGGCCCATTGCTTCGTACAGAGCGACGCATTAGGTAGTTGGCGACAAGAGAGCCGACAAGCAACAGGAAAAGTAGCGGAATTCTGTCGTTAAGGAACAACATCAGGGCTACCGCAATGATCAGCACAATGACCAGCCAGTTCATCGGCACGCCATGACGCGGTTCCTTCGTGGCTGGGCCGAAACCGGAATCGTCCGTGTAAAGTCCGCGCTCAATATCGAGAGCCTTTCGGAGCTTATCTTCGGTGAGCACGGTTATTCCTCTGCTCTTCTGCGATTCATTGCGGGAGATGTCGGACTTTGATTACGGCGACGAATGACACACTTCGCTCCGTGTTCCACCAGGATGTCGCAACGGGCAGCGGCAAAATAGAGTCAGCGACGGCGAATCTCTAAGTTGATCATTGCCGATGGTCGGCAATGGAGGATCAGCGGACTTTCAGGAGTTGCGCGGACAATCACGCTATTGCGGCGTCACTTCAGTGGCAAACGCCCTGAAAACGCATCTCCGGCGTGCATTAAAACCGCACACTGGCCCATTTCGGCAGCACGGGCGACGCGAAATCAGGGCTTGGGCTGCGTCCGTCCGCCGGAGTACTCGTGTGGCGCCGTCAGTCCCAAACGTTCCTGCGGGAACGTCCTTGCGCACCGCGGTTACCACCCGGTGACAGCCGCGTGGTCAACGGACCACTACCACCGTGCAGTCAGCATGTGCAGCGACATGCTGACTTACCGAACCTAGGAGCATTCCAACGAACCCTCCGCGTCCGCGGGAACCGACTACCAAGACATCGGCTCCATCGGATAGATCGATCAACACTCTCGCAGCGTTCCCACCGGACACTTCGCGGCGAAGAGCCAATCCAGAGTGTTCGCTGAGAACTTCCTCCACCGTGTCCTGCAGGATCGCTGCGGCGAGTTCTTGTGGGTCGATGCCGGCTCCCCAACCTCCGCTGTCGTATGGTGTGGCGGCGATTGGCAGCGGCGTCCATACGGATGCCACCGTCAGCTCGGCGTCGTGCGCCACGGCCTCGTCAGCTGCCCACCGCAGCGCTGACTTGCTGGATTCAGAACCGTCGATACCCACGACGACGCGGCTCCATTCCGCCGGGTAGGTCTGAGGGCTATTCGTGGCTTCCTCCACCCGGTAGGGCGATCGGACGACTGCTACCGGGCAGGAGGAGTGTCGGAGGACCTCCTGGCTGACAGAGCCCAGCAGCCAGCCGGCCACACTTCCTCGTCCGCGCGCACCCACCACAAGGAGGTCGGCGTTCCGAGAGTGCTCGATCAAAATCTT
The DNA here is from genome assembly GCA_035535395.1 of Propionibacteriaceae bacterium. Lineage (GTDB taxonomy): Bacteria > Actinomycetota > Actinomycetes > Propionibacteriales > Propionibacteriaceae > Microlunatus. Next base: position 6,795 of record DATLQC010000040.1, read on the forward strand.
CGCCGGATGTCCCTCGGTTGCGACCATCTGGACGGCAACCGGAAGATCGTTGGCCAGCCGTCCTCCAGAACGTCCTTTAGCGCCTGCTCAGCGGCCGAGGGTGCGTCGGTGCGGTTACCCAGCTCGCTGACATCGACGTACGGGGAGACGATCGGCGGCGGCAGCGCTGTCCATGTGGTTATCGCGACGAGTTTGGCTGCATGTCGACCGGACTCGGCAATCGCCCATTGGAGTGCCTGCAAGCTGGACTCTGAACCGTCGACACCCACAACAAACTGTGCTACCGCCATGTCGTCAAACTACTCACCAGGTGGCCTGGTCGTAGGTGTCACCGGTATCAAATGATTATGACGTTGAGCGCTAACTGCGCTAAGACGACGACCACGACGGAGGCGTAATGAGTACTG
>DATLQC010000041.1:0-6538 GCA_035535395.1 Propionibacteriaceae bacterium
AAGGTCTCGCCGTCATCTACGCCGTACAGCACATGTTCGATGTGGCCGTGCGGTGACAACACCAGTGTGGTGATTCCGCGACCCGGATCGAGTCCCTCGAGGTACTGAGTGGTCAGCGAGTGCAGCCAGCTCAGCCGGTCCAGTCCGGTTACGGTGACCACACCTCGGTGCGAGAGATCGACCACACCCTGGCCGGCATCCAGCAATCGCTGCTCGCGCATCGGGTCGCCGTAATGCCAAGGAACACCAACATCTGGCCCCGTCTGGGCTACAACTGGGCTCATAGTCGCTTCAGCACTCCGGTCCATGAATTTCTTCCCACATCTGCCATCGTAGGAAGGTGCCTGACGATCTGCCGATCGCGCTCAATCCAGAGGAGGATTCCGCACTCCCCCCTCGTCCGGATCCCGCTCGGCCCGGCCGGCTTCACGATCACTAAGGTGCTCAGACCAAGGACACCTGGCCACGAACCTCCAACCTCTACTGCCACCGAGCCTCCGGCTGGCCGGATGACGCCGAAATTGTCGTCCCGCTCCCGGTACGCCCCTGCACGCGCCGCAGTGCCGCCATTGATCTCGTCGTCGATCGCGCTCGCGAGAACCGCTCGCAATTCGTGATCACTCGCGCTCGGGGTCGGGAAATGATCTTCTGGCAGTCACCCAAGACCACGAAGCAGGTTCGGCCGGGTGTCCACATCCCGACGGCTCGGGCTCACGGTCAGGCGCTCGAGGTCTTTGATCGACTCCGGTGAGAAGTACCCTTACCGCTTCAGCGAACAACAAGCCATCACATCACGGGAGCGGCTGCCCTGCGGCGACTATGCGGTGCAAGTGGGCGGCAACATTGCGGCGGTTGTCGAGCGCAAGACGATCAACGACTTGATCTCCTCGATGATCAGCGGACGGATGAAGTTCTTGCTGGCCGAGCTGGCTGCGCAGCCACGTGCTGCGGTTGTGGTCGAGGAGGGCTACAGCAAGATCTTCAAGCATCCGTACGTCACTGGCTCTGTTGCGGCCGAGCGACTGGCCGAGCTCCAGGCGCAGTTTCCCGCAGTGCCGATCGTGTTCTGCGAAACTCGACCGCTTGCCGAGGAATGGACCTACCGCTGGCTTGGCGCCCTGCCAGTATGAACTGGAGCTCGAGGCTGGTACCTCGACGCTGGAGGAAAACTTGAGGTCAGCGACAGGAACTGGAGTTCGCCTTGCGGACCCTCATGCCGTCGAGACGGAAAGCCACTGAGGTCGCATTGTCGGTCTCGTCTGTCTCTACCAGCCGGCCCAATGGGTCGGCCTTGAGATCGAGGCAGAGGACATCCGAACCTACGTTGGCCGGCAGGCGCAGCCATTGCCCGGACAGATCCGCCTTGTAAAGGTCTACCCAGCCGGGTGAGATGCCCTGCTGACTATTGCGGGAGCATCTTCCGAAGTGCCGCCGCGGAACGACTACCCGCTGCGCAGGCACCTTGTAGTTGTCCCGCAGGCAGAAGCTCACCTTGTCCCGCGAAACCAGTACTCGCGATGAACCAGCGCGCCTCAGCGAATAGGAGGCCATCGCGTCGAAGTGCCAATGTTTGTGACCTGGATGGCGGAGCATGCACCCGGTGATTCGCCGGCTTCCCTCCCGGTCACGGGTGCGCTGAAATTTCCCGTCCCGGTTGGCATCTCGATGCAGCACCTGGACGGCCTCATGCTGTCCTGTGGCACAACCGCCGCGACCCCGCGGCAGCAGAAAGAGCGGCCCAGGTCCGACATTGGCCAGCGAGGCAGCGAAGCGCAGCCGGCGGGTACTCCCAACACCCTCGATCTGTAGATCGCTCGCGCTCAGACTCCTCATGTTGGGAAGCAGGAGCGGAGGGGGCTGAGGGACCCTCGGGGTTGGCGTTGGCGTCAATTGCGTGGCGCTAGACGTCGCACCACTTGGCGAAGGGCTGGTGATGTCTGAACCCGTGCGCCGACGGTCGTCCACAGCAAGCACAACTCCCACTACTCCGACGACCAGCGCTGTAGCGGTCGCTGTCGCCGCGACCGCCACCCGGGATGTGCTCCCCACCTGTGTCACGGTACCGACGCCACGCAAGCGAACTCGAGCCTCAGACGGCTAACAACTTGATCACGTCGCTGATTGGCGGGCGCGCGACATCAGGCTCGGCGCAGCCGGGCCCACATGTGGTTTTGCAAGCTGTATCCCTGCGCGGCCTTGTCAAAGGTCCACAACAGCTCACCGGCAACGTTCCCGTACAGGCGCTGCCCCGCCGCGTACTCCTCCGCCGAAGCGGTGCGCACTACGGCGTCGGTCGCCAGCTCGATCTTGGCTCCCTCGATCGATCCGTACCAGACCTCGGCGTACCCGGCTGGATTACACATCACGACCTCGAGGCCGCCGTCCTCTTGTGGTCGCCAGAACCCGGTTTCCATCTCGAGCGGCCGGATCGCCATCCCTTGGTCGTCGACCTCAAATATTTGTGACAAATAGTGCAGGTAATTCCCGCCATTGTGAGCGAAATCGATCTGCTGCCCGAAGTCGAAGTCTTCGGTGCCCGGATAGGTTGCCTTGCCATTGCCTTCCCAGCGACCGATCATCCAGGCGATGGGAGTTAGATCAGGATGCAGGTCTTCGGGCAGTTCGAATGGCATGCTCAGCCACCGGAACGGCCGGTTGTCGAACGCACCACCAGCTTGATCAGCAAGATCAGCGCCATCAGGCCGAAGGCTGCGACACCGCCGATCAGCAGTGCAGCGAAAGTGGAGGACAGCGACATGGCTCGGAGTCTAGCCCTGGGCGGCGTCATCGCCTTGGAAATCCACCAGCCTGCGCTCCATGATCGTGCAGGCCGTCACATACGTTTTTTCGCCAGCCACCGGCCAACTGGCGAGCGTCACCCCGGCCTCGGAGTAGCCCAACCGCTCATAGAGCGCCCTCGCTTCGGGATTATCGTGCTCAACCAGCATCCTGGCGAGCGCCCGACCATGATCGATGATCTTGTGCTCCAAAGCGGTGATCAGCACAGCTCCGGCTCCTAGGGATTGGAATCGTTCGTGCACGGCCAGCATGCAGATATTGCCGGCGTCCTCCCAGGGCCGGAAATCCACGCCACCCATCGCGATCGGCCGGTTGTTCTGCAGGCAACCGACCAGCAACGCGAACTCTCCGGCGTACGAGGCCTCAAGAGCCTCAGCTACGGCACGGATGTGCTCCGGCCCACCTGACCAGTCAAGATCGCTCAGGTCGGCTGGCTCAAGATCACGAACGCTTAGCGTTAACTCCATCGCCCACTACTGTGCCAGGTTACGGTGAGGAACATGCCTCGCTATATCATTCTCGGCGCTGGAGCGGTAGGGGGAGCGCTGGGCGGTCGGCTGGGATTAGTCGGCCGCAAGATTGTGCTGGTGGCACGCGGCGATCACTTGTCAGCCGTCAAGGAGCGTGGCCTGCGGCTGCGTACGCCTGATGAAGATGTCACCCAGAATCTGCCGGCAATCGGTGGCCCCGAGGACATCGAGCTTGATGTCGACGACATTCTGATCTTGGCGACGAAGACCCAGCAAGCAAATGAGGTGCTGGTCCGCTGGGCCGATGCTCCAGTGCGCACGAATCGCGCGGTGGTTGGGACCGCGGGCGAGCACCTGCCGATCTTCATTGCGCTCAATGGCGTTGCCGGTGAGACCTTTGCGCATCGGTACTTCCAGCGGGTGTTCGGGGTATGCGTGTGGATGCCGGTCGTTCATCTGGTGCCGGGCGAGGTGATCATCCGCAGCACACCCCGATCGGGAATGCTCCATATCGGACGGGTTCCCAAGACCGTGCAAGATCATGATCAAGTGCTGCAGCAGGTCGCAGCCGATCTTGTCACCGCCAACTTCGACGTGCCTCTCCCCGACGATGTGATGGCCTGGAAGTATCGGAAGCTGATCAGCAACATCGGCAATGTATTCCAGGCTCTGGTAGCCCGAAATGGGGACTGGCGTCGGCTGGCGGCCGAGGCGGAGGCCGAGGCCCGCGGGGTGCTCGATGCCGCGGAGATCAGTTACACCAGTGATGACGACGAGACCGCGGCCCGTGCCGCCGGCTTCACCATGAGGCCCGTGCCCGGCGTTGCTGAGGGTACCGGCGGTTCCACCTGGCAGTCGCTGCAGCGCGGTACCGGAAACATCGAAACGGACTATCTGAACGGCGAAATCGTGATGATCGCGCATCGGGCCGGCCTGAAAGCCCCGATCAACGAACGACTCGCCATGCTGGCTCGGCGAGCGGCGGCTGCCGGAGCCAGGCCCGGCGACATGAGCGCTGCAGACCTCGCCGACCTGCTGCGGTAACAGTCGCTCCCCAATGCGTTTCTCCGCACAAAAGCCACGAATGAGCCCGACGACCTCGGATCTCGCCAAATTCGTGGACTTGTGCGGAAAACGCCGCCGTCGGGCGCTAATAGACCAGGGCCTGGACGTTCTCGGCAAGCGCCGCCTCAACGAAGCTCGCAGCACCCTGGATTGTGGCCGAGTCGACCAAATCCTCTACGACCAGCTCACGCCGCGCGGCGCACTGGGTGCATACCGTGATAGCACCACCCAGCCGAACCGTCTCAATCAGTTCGGCGACAGGTGTCGCATACGGCAGCTCGAGATCGGGCTGCCGCCCGGGCACGGCGAACCACACCGCCTCGCCGGTCAACCACACCGTTACGGATGCACCGGCAGCGATCCCCATCGCCGCGACGGTCCACGCCTGATTGGCCCGCTCGGCGGACTCGGCGCCGCAGGTGATCTTGATCAATAGCGAGCGCGCAGTTATTTCGGTGGACATGGCCAATCATTCTGGCAGAGGGTATCGCTGTGTTGATCACGAGATTCGCCGGCTCGGCGCCCTGGGAAGACACCTACGGTTACTCGCGGGTGGTGATCGCCGGAGACTGGGCAATCACGGCGGGAACAACTGCGACCGGTTTGGACGGCGTGCTGCATCCAGGTGAGGCGTACGAGCAGGCGCTAGCCGCCTTCACGATCGCACTCGACGCTCTCGAGGCGGCGGGCGTGGCAGCGGATCAGGTGGTACGAACCCGCATGTATGTCACCGACATCGCCTCTCAAGCCGAGGTCGGGCGGGCCCACCACGAGCTGTTCGGCCGGATACGACCGGTGGCAACCATGGTCGAGGTCGCGAAGCTTGCCGATCCATCGCATCTTGTCGAGGTGGAAGTCGAGGCCTACATCGGAAACCGAGATCGCGAACGCAGCCAGATGGAAGACTGACAGCCGTGCTCGAGCGACTGGCCCGCTAACCATGCGCCTGGTGATTCAGCGCGTGACCTCGGCGCGGGTCGAGGTGGACGGTGGCATCGTCGGCGCAATCGATCGACCCGGCTTAGTGATCTTGGTCGGGGTCACTCACGATGATCAGCCAACGACGGCCGATCGGCTAGCCGAGAAGGTCTGGACGCTTCGCATCCTCGACGGCGAGCGATCTTGTCAGGAGGAGAACGCGCCGGTCTTGGTGGTCAGTCAGTTCACGCTCTATGCAGACACCCGAAAGGGTCGCCGGCCATCCTGGAGCGCTGCGGCACCTCGTGCGGTCAGCGAACCACTAATCGAGGCTTTCGTCTCCGCCTTACGACTGCGGGGCGCGGAGGTTGCGACCGGTGTATTCGGCGCCCACATGAAAGTCACATTGACCAATGACGGCCCTGTGACGCTGATCCTGGACTCGGCAGGCTAGGAGGACCCTGATTTCGCATCACGACTGGTGGGAAAGATGGCATTAGGGCAGTTTGGGTGCCACCAGAGATGCAAATTCAGGGATGTCCGCCTAAACAGCTTCGACGTCGACGTCGATCTCCGCGACGCGGCCACGTGCGGCCACGACTCGACGATCCAGCTTGGCCCCCGGCACAAGTGTGCGCAGCGTCCAGTTGCCATCGACGGCAAAGAAACGGAAATGCCCGGTCGCCGACGTGGGGACCTCAGCGGTGAATTCACCCCCCGAGTCGAGTAGGCGTACGTATGCTCCGGCGACCGGATTGCCGCCGCGCAGCACGCGCCCCTGAATCACAGCCTCTTTGGTGACGTCGACGTCGGTCAGACTGAGGCCACCCTTGGTTGCTGCGCACATGCTGTTCTCCTTAGATGATTAAGCCCTGAAATGACTAGGCGCCTGAAAATGACTAAACGTTGCCAGGTTCGTCGCCCACGGCCACCGGAACGCCAACCAGCGAGCCGTATTCCGTCCACGAACCGTCGTAGTTCTTGACGTTCTTTTGCCCGAGGATCTGGTGCAGCACGAACCAGGTGTGCGCGCTCCGTTCCCCAATGCGGCAGTAGGCAATGATGTCCTTGTCCCAGCTCAGGCCAGCGTCGCTGTAGAGCTCCTTGAGCTCGTCATCGGACTTAAAAGTGCCGTCGTCATTGGCCGCCTTGCTCCACGGCACATTGACTGCAGTCGGGATGTGACCACCACGCTGCGCTTGCTCCTGCGGCAGATGGGCAGGCGCCAGTAGCCGGCCGGCGTACTCGTCGGGGCTGCGGACATCGACCAGGCTCTTGGCGCCGAT
>DATLQC010000042.1:0-26165 GCA_035535395.1 Propionibacteriaceae bacterium
CTCCATTCCGAACCCGGAAGTTAAGCCTTTCAGCGCCGATGGTACTGCACGGGGGACCGTGTGGGAGACTAGGACGTCGCCGGACAAACAACACCTCAGGGTCGGTCATTCGTGACCGGCCCTGAAGTGTTTTATGCCTGCCGGTGACTGGACCAGCATTGATTTGCACTCCACCCGTTTCTCCGCACACAGCCACGAATATCACCCAAATTCGCCCAGGTCTGCGTTCATACGCCGCCTTGTGCGGAGAAACAGCGCCATCCGCCGAGATTTCGGCCGGGTGAGCGGCTTACCGGTTTACTGACATGTGTTCCCGGCCGCGCGCGCGATAGCGTGGCGCCGGGAAGGGAAGCGATGGACCAGTGGGAAACCGCGGGCCGGCTTGGTGGCGCGCCGGCCGGCGATGCTAGCGGTTATCCCGCACCGACGTGGGCGCTGGGCGCCCCCGAGACCCGGTATGCGAAGAGTGAAGATGGATATGTTGCATACCAAGTATTTGGCGGAGGCCCATTCGACCTACTGTTCATCGGCAACTGGGCGAGCAACATCGAGGTGATGTGGGAGCACCCGTCGATGGCGCGCTACCTGAATCGTCTGGGTCGCTTCGCACGGGTGATCTGCTTCGACAAGCGCGGTGCTGGCCTATCTGATCCGGTCTCCCTGGGAGCGCTACCGACGCTGGAGCACTGGATTGACGATGCGCGGATCGTGTTGGATGCCGTCAGTTCCACAGGAGCGGCACTGATTGGGGATGCCGAAGGTGGCCCGATGGCCATGATGTTCGCTGCCACCTACCCGCAACGTACGCGGGCGTTGGTGCTGGTGAATACGTTCGCGAAGCTGCTGCGGGCGGCCGACTATCCGATCGGGATGCCCGAGGAGGCGGCGGAGCGGCTACTCCAGATCTGGGAGGCTTCGTGGGGTACGGGAGTTGTGCTCGAACTCTCGGCTCCCAGCTTGGCCAGCGACCCGCAGATGCAGCGCTGGGTTGGCCGCTATATGCGACTCTCGGCCCCACCCGGGGCGTCCACCCGCATGTATCGATGGGTGCTTCAGGTGGACGTGCGGTCGGTCCTGCCGACCATCCAAGCTCCAACGCTGATTTTGCATCGCGCTGAGAACCGGCATTACCGAGTGCCGATGGGCCAATACCTGGCAGAGCACATCCCGGATGCGAAGTACCTAGAGCTTCCGGGAGCTGATTGGTATCCGCCTTCGGTGAACGCCGAGCCGGTCCTCGACGAGATCGAAGAGTTCCTGACCGGAGCTCGTTCCGCGCCGGCAGAGGACCGCATCCTGGCAACGGTGCTCTTCACCGACATCGTGGATTCAACGAAACTGGCTGCTCAGCTCGGCGATCACCGCTGGCTCGATCTCAGGGCGGCGCACGATGGGCTGGTGCGAACGCATCTCCAGCGTTACCGCGGCACGGATGTCACCACGACCGGGGATGGCTTCCTCGCAACCTTCGACGGCCCGGCTCGCGCGGTGCGATGCGCCTTGGAAATCGCAACGGCGGTCCGATCGTTGGGGATCGAGATTCGGGCTGGGTTACACACTGGCGAGGTGGAGATCTAGGACGGACAGATCGCTGGGATCGCGGTCCATATCGCCGCACGCGTCATGGCACTTGCCGACAAGGGCCGGGTGCTGGTGTCGAGTACTGTGAAAGATCTGGTGGTCGGATCGGCCATTAGCTTCGCCGATCGCGGGCCTCACGCGCTCAGGGGTATACCGGGCCAGTGGCGTCTGTTCGAGGTCACCGGGCTAGCCTGATCGCACGGGCTACATGTGTGATACGCCGAAATTGGCGGCCAGCACCGAGCGATAGCGGTCCATGATCTCTGCCGCTGCTCGCTGATCAGCTTGTGTCGGCTCGTGCTGACTGATCACGGGCACTTGCCAGTCCGGAAGCGTACCCGTCAGGGCCCAGGCCGCTTGCCGGGCGGCGCCGACGGCCACGCTCTCAAAGGTGTCGGTAACCACAACGGGCAGGCCGAAGACTGCCGTCGCGATTTGGCGTACCGCCTCGGACTGAGATGCTCCACCGGTGAGGGTGATCGAAGAAATGTCGCCGGTCTGTTCCCGCAGTACTTCGACACCGTAGGCCAGGCTCCACAGCACCCCTTCGATGGTGGCGCGCGCGATATTGGCCGGAGTCATGTTGGCCAAAGTGAGGCCGACTAGCTGACCGCGCGCATCAGGCAACGGGGGTGTCCGCTCGCCCTCCAAGTACGGCACAAAAGTGACGTCTTGACTGCCCGGCTCGGCGCTCAAGGCCAGTTCGCTCAGCTCCGCCAGCGTGACGCTTAGCACCTGCGCGGTTGCCACAAGATTGCGAGCGCCGTTGAGCGTGCAGACGAGTGGGAGGAATTCGCCGGTCGCGTCAGCAAAGCCCGCCACCGTTCCGGTTGGCTCATGTGTTTGCTGATGACTCTTCGTAAAGGCAGTTCCGCTGGTACCCAAAGAAACCACCGCCGCGCCAGCCGTGACGCCAAGACCCAACCCGCCCGCCATGTTGTCGCCGGTACCGGGAGCGATGGCAATGCCGCTCGGCGTGTATCCGATGACCTCGCTAGGAGCCGCGACCCGCGGCAGATCGAGATCATGACCCAAGGCAAGTTGTACAAGATCATTTCGATAGTGGTCGCTGGTCGCGTCGTAGTAGCAGGTGCCCGAGGCATCTCCACGGTCCGTGGTTGGGGCAAAGCTTCGGTCCCCGATCTGCCAGCTCAACCAGTCGTGCGGGAGGACAACTGCGGCGGTTCTAGCGGCATTCTCGGGCTCTGCCCGAGCCAGCCACCTGACCTTGGCGACGGTCATAGATGCGACTGGCACCGAACCAACGGCATCCGCCCACACCATCGGCCCACCCAGTTCGGCGATCAGATCACTCGCATCTGGCGCGGACCTGTTGTCATTCCACAGCAAGGCATCGCGTACCAGCTCACCGTCGTCGTCCAGAGTTACCATGCCGTGTTGCTGGCCGCCGACGGCGAGCGCAGCCACCCCATCGAGGAGAGCCGGATCGGCCGACGCCTCTTGATAGGCCGTTAGCCAGGCGGCCGCCGATACCTCGGTACCGTCCGGGTGTGCGGCGCGTCCGGTGCGAACAATCGCTCCGGTCTCAAGATCACAAACCACGATCTTGACTGACTGAGTCGAGGAATCGACTCCGGCCACGAGTGTCATGAGGTGCCTCCGACGGTGATGGTGATGCCGCGTTCCAGGAACGGCTGCAAGGCGGCCTGGTTGGGTGAGCCAGCGATCGCGATGGCGTCGATCTGATCGACGGATGCGAACTGGAGAAAGGCTGAGACGCCGAAGCTGCCGCGATCGGCTAGCGCGATGACCTCATCGCCTGCGGCCACCAGGGCCTGCGACACGGCGGCGGCCGCTGCAGTCGCTTCGGTCAGGCCGCGTTCCACACTGATTCCGGCCGGACTGACCACGCTGACGTCGACATGTAGCCGTTCCATCTCATGCACTGCCCAGTCGCCCTCTTGAGCCCGGGTAACCGGCGAGACGGTTCCGCCAATGTTGTACACCTCAACTCGGCTCGCTCTGGAGAGCACGATGGCAGCGTCGAGTGAGTTGGTCGCTACCGTCAGTCCGTGCGCGTTGGGCGGGGAGCCGACTATGGCGTGTGCGAGAGCGAGCGTCAGGCCGCCGGGGCCGAGCAGAATGGTGCCGCGCCGCGGGAGTTGTTCCCATACCCGAGTCGCGAGATCAAGATCATCTTGCGCGGTCCGCGGCTGATTGTTCAGCAGCGTCAATGGACCCGCGGCGATCCGTACGGCGCCGCCATGGACGCGTTGCAGTTTTCCGGCGTTTTCCATGGCGCGTAGGTCGCGACGGATGGTCTCCTGTGCCACACCCAGTCGGTTTGCGATGTCGACAACATCGACCCGTCCATCAGTGGCGAGCAAGTCGGTGATCGCCTGGTAACGAGCCACGGCCTGCGCGTTCTGCACGGTCATGGTGTCCTCTCGCTCGTGCGATGCCGGAGATCGCCGACTACAGCAGTTCTACTGATTGTGTTGCGCGCACTACCGCCTCCGGATCCAGCGGCATGCGAAGATCACTGATGCACCTCGTCTAGCTTGACCGAATGCCTGTAAAACATCTTTGAATGGCTTCTTAGCGGAGGCTAGCGCAGCCGCGATGGGAGATCCAGTGTCCGGTTTGGGCGATCAAGGGAGCCGCTCTGCCCGTTTGCATCTGGTGCCAGTCTTGAGGCGAGATTCGGTCGTACATGTGAAGATGGGGTCAGAAAGGCAGCTATGACGATGTATCCGCCCGAGCGACAGCGGGCGATCACCGATCTTTTGATGCAGCATGACGGTCGACGTGCCAGCGTGACCCAAATCAGCGAGCAGCTGAAAGTCACCACCGAGACGGTACGCCGTGATCTTGACGTGCTGGAGCGACGTGGCGTGCTGCGTAGGATCCGGGGCGGCGCCGAGCTGCTGGATTCCATACCGTTCGAGCAGGCGCTCGCGGCGCGGCATGCGGAGCAGTTCGAGGACAAACTCTTGATCGCCCGTCGGGCCGCGGATGAGCTACCGCAGGACGGTGTCGTGGTGCTTGATTCCGGTTCTCTGACTTTGGTCTGCGCCCAGGCGATGCCAAAAGACCGTCCTCTCGCGGTGGTGACGAACAATCTTCCTGCCGCTCAATATCTGGCCGATTTCGACAGCCTCCGCGTCTTTACGCTGCCGGGAACGATTAGAGGCTTAACCTCTGCCGCTGTCGATTCCTGGACCAGCCGGCGGCTCAGCAGCTTGACTGTTGATCTTGCGATCATCGGCGTCAATGGCATCACACCTACCCATGGTTTGACGACGACGAACCCCGAAGAGGCGGCAACCAAGCGCGCCATGCTGCTGTCCGCTCGGAGGCGGATAGTCCCGGTTATCTCGGGCAGGATCGGCCGCAACTCTTTCTGCTCGTTCGCTGCGGTCAATGAGGTGGACCTGGTGATCACTGACGGGGCCGCCAATCCCGAGATTGTGAGCGAACTGGCTGCTACTGGACCTGAGGTGGTCATCGCTGCGTAGCCCGCAAGCCATAATGGCCGGGTGGCAGAGCAAGGGCGGTCCGATCGGTCGCGCCGCGGGGCGTCGGGGCGGCGTGAGGCATCAGAACGCCGTTCGGAGCGTAAACCGCCACCGCAGCGTCGCGGTAATCGGCAGTCCGGAGAGCCTTCCAGCCGAAACCGGCGCCCGGCTGCCAGCGCAAGACCCGGTCTGGTGCGTCGGGAGAACGAGCCACCGGTTCCGGAGGGTGTGGACTCCCGTTCCTTGCATGCCTCGGTACGCGCCGAGCTGCGGGGTCTACCCAAGGAGCTTGCCGAGATCGTTGCCGCGCATTTGGTCGTAGCAGGGCAGTTGGTGGATGAAGATCCCGAGCTGGCGTACGCCCACGCCGAAGCCGCACGACGGCGAGCTGCCCGGTTGCCGATCGTCCGTGAGGCTGCAGCCGAGACGGCGTACGCCGCTGGTCGATACGACGTCGCGCTAAGCGAGTTCCGTGCCTTACGACGGATGACCGGGTCGCAGGACTACCTGCCCGTGATGGCTGACTGCGAGCGCGCTCTGGGCCGTCCGCACAATGCGCTCAAGCTGGCGCGCGAGGCCGACCGGATGCGGCTCGATCCGGCATTGCGCATCGAAATGATCATCGTCGAGGCCGGTGCCCGGGGTGACCTTGGCCAAGATGAGGAAGCGCGACGGATTCTGGAACGTACGGTTGCCGCCGCACGTCCGGGAGCTGTGGCCCCGCTGGCTGTGGCTCGATTGCGTTACGCCTACGCGGATGCGCTGCTTAATGCAGGCAAGGATGCCGAGGCGCGGCAATGGTTTGGCGCCGCGGCGGAGCTTGATCGTGATCAAGAGACTGACGCGCAACAACGAGTCGATGAGCTCGATGGACTCCTGATCGACTATGACGAGGACGATGAGGAAGAGCCGTTGCGGGAGCCGCAGCAAGGGAGTCAGAGGTGAGCACATCCGCGGCCATCATCGATTCCTATGACGCGGTGCTGTTCGATCTTGATGGAGTCATATATCTGGGTCCTGTGGCGGTCCCTGGTGCCGCAGCAGGCATTGCCGAGCTCCATGATCGCGGTACCAAGATCGGCTTCGTCACGAACAACGCGGCGCGCCCGCCAGTCGCAGTCGCCGATCATCTCATCGAGCTCGGCATCGCGGCTACTGCCGCAGATGTGGTCACATCCGCACAGGCCGCCGCTCATCTGCTGATCAACCGCTTCGGCGCCGGCGCCAGAATCCTCGCTGTCGGTGGTGAGGGGGTGACAGTGGCACTCAGCGAAGTCGGCCTGGTACCGGTGCATTCCGCCAATGATCATCCAGCGGCAGTGATTCAGGGCTATGGCTTTGACCTGAGATGGGATGAACTCAACGAGGCGGCAGTCGCAATTCATCGCGGGGCACACTGGGTCGCCACAAACATCGATCCGACACGTCCAACTGAGCGTGGCCTGGTTCCTGGAAATGGCGCGGCGGTTGCTGCGGTGCAGATGGCTGTGCAGGCCGAGCCGGAGGTAGCCGGCAAGCCCTTCCGCCCACTGTTGGACGACACAGTCAACAGGCTTGGCGCACAGCATCCCTTGTTCGTTGGTGATCGGCTCGACACCGACATCGCCGGTGCGGTTAACGCCGGTCTAGACAGCATGCTGGTGCTCTCTGGTTCACATCGAGCCGAAGAGCTGGTCAGGGCAACACCAGGCGAACGACCAACCTTTGTTGGCGAGGATCTGCGTGCGCTGCTCCGGCCGCCGTTGGACCTCCGCCATGACGATGGTGAATTTCACTGCGGTGTTGCGACCGCTTTTGCACCGGACGGCAAGGTGATAATCCACCGCAACGGCTGCGCGGCGGTCGAGGCGATCTGGGCAGCGGCGCACGCAGCATGGTGGGCTGCTGATCATGGGCTGGTGCTCGATGTACGCGACGCGCTGGAGCAGCTCAGCCAGAAGTGATCACCGTAGCTGCCGCTGCGGTAGCGTGGCACTGCGGCGCTCCCTTTGCCGACACTTCGCCTGTACGCATGAGAAAGGCGTCAACGTGACCGAGGCATTCCAGGCTTATATCAACATGGTGACCGGTGTCACCAAGACCACCCAGGCTAAGGCCGCGGCCACGGCACGGGCCATGCTCAAGCAAGCTGGCCTAGAGGATGTGGCGACTGAGACCAGCGACCGAGTCACGAAACTCGCCGAAGAGATCATGAATGCCAGCCGCACTAACCGAGAGCTGCTGCAACACTTCGTGACGACTGAGGTCGACAAGGCAGCGGCGCGGCTTGGCTTCGCGCGAGCCGATGAGGTTGAGGCGCTGCGCGACGAGATTGCATCGCTGCGAACCCAGCTCAGCGAGGCCACGGTGCGTGCGGGAAGAGCCGCGGCAACAAAGAAGACGGCAAAGAAGGCACCAGCCAGAAAGACGGCCGCCACCATGACGGGCACGAAAAAGACAACAGCGACGAAGTCTCCTAGTCGCAAGCCGCCCCGCAAGAAGTCGGCGACTGCCAAAAGCCCGTCTTAGGCGGAGTGAGACGTGGCCGAGCCGAACGATGACCAACTCGATGAACCGGTCCTAGTGCCCGGTCCGCCAGATACCGGACATCCGGCGGTGGATGAGACGCTTCTTGGGCTCGCAGAGCTCGCTTCCGCTCCACTTGCCGAGCATCATGACCGGCTTGCAAAAGCGCACGAGGTGCTACAGGAGACGCTGGATCGATCCGATGACGACCGATCTGACGCCGCCCAACCCGATTGATCGAATGACCGAGCGCCTTGATCGTGAGCTGGTCAGGCGTGGGATCGCACGGTCGCGTGGCCAGGCTCAGACCATGATCAGTGCAGGTCAGGTCCTTGTCGACGGCCTAGTCGTCGAGCGGCCTGATGAGAGGGTGACTGTGTCGGCGGCCATTGAGGCTCCCGTTGATCACTATGTGTCACGTGCTGCCCACAAGCTGATCGGCGCGTTAGATGATCTGCGACTCGGCATTGCCGGTCGGGCTCTCGACGCCGGCGCCTCGACCGGCGGTTTCACTCAGGTCCTGTTGGAACGTGGTTGCCAGCAGGTTATTGCGGTTGATGTCGGCAGTGGTCAGTTGTCAGCTGAGTTGCGCTCCGATCCTCGGGTCCGGCTGCTGGAACGCACCAACCTCCGCGATCTCGGCCTCGACCATGTCGGGGGAGTTCCGGTTGACCTCGTGGTCGCGGACGTGTCATTCATCTCGCTGACGCTGCTGATCGGTCCACTCATCGCGGTCACCCGAGACGATGGCTGGCTGCTGCTGCTCGTCAAGCCCCAGTTCGAGGTAGGGCGCGAGCTGTTGGGCAAGGACGGTGTGGTCCGGACGCCGGCGCATCATCTCCTGGCTATCTCCAATGTGATCAAATCGGCCGGCGAGCATGGCTGGCGCTGCGTCGCCGCTGCTCCTAGCCGGCTGCCAGGGGCGTCCGGCAATCGAGAGTTCTTCGTCCTCATGCGTCGCACACAATCTGTGCCGGACCTCGATCTGGATGGCCTTGTCAATAGATGATGAGACTTCTGGCGGTGGCGTTCACGGCTGCCGAGTGTTCCTCAATATGCTGTGGCAGGTGACCAAGGCCTCAGTCCACAGGGATGGCCAGCCGGGCAGCGTGAACTCAGATTCAGCGCGCCGCGTCGCGGTGCTAACGCATATGGGTCGGCCAGCGGCGATCGCCGCGGCGACCCGATTGGTTGAAGGCCTCAGTGCGGCCGGCATCGTCTCAGCGCTGCCCGCCGGGGACCTACCTGCGCTTGACGACCGGTTTGCCGATGCCGTGATGCCGCTCTCCAAGCCCGTCAAGCCTGAAGACGGGATTGAGCTGATGGTCGTGCTCGGCGGCGACGGCACGATCCTGCGTGGTGCCGAATGGGTGTTGGACAGTGAGATCCCGCTTCTGGGAGTCAACCTGGGACACGTCGGCTTCCTGGCCGAGGCCGAATCCTCTGAGATCGACAGCATCGTCACTCATGTTGTGGAGCGCTCCTACACCGTCGAGGAGCGATTCACGATCGACATCACGTTGCGCGACTCCAAGACTTTCCAGCCGGCATGGTCCTCGTACGCGATCAACGAGGTGTCGATCGAGAAAGCGGCGCGGGAGCGGATGCTCGAGGTTCTGGTGGAAATCGATGGCCGACCGCTGTCCCGCTGGGCCTGCGACGGCATGCTGGTTGCGACCCCCACTGGTTCCACTGCGTACGCTTTCTCCGCCGGCGGTCCGGTGCTCTGGCCAGGTGTGGAGGCACTTTTGGTGGTGCCGCTCAGCGCCCATGCCCTTTTCGCGCGGCCGCTCGTGCTCAGCCCGACCTCGACAGTGGTGGTCGAGGTGCTCGACGTCTCACAGACGCACGGCGTCGTCTGGTGCGATGGCCGCCGCTCAGTGGAATTGCTTGCCGGTATGGAGATCGAGGTAACACGAGGAAAGCAGCGACTCCGGCTCGCCCGCTTGTCCGAGGCACCGTTCACGGACCGCTTGGTTCACAAGTTCGGTCTCCGGGTGGAAGGCTGGCGTGGGGCGGCAGATCCAGCCATCACCATGATCGACACGACTGCATGATCACCGAGCTTCGCATCGCCGGTCTCGGCGTGATCAACGATGCGACGATCGGCCTTCATTCTGGTCTCACGGTGGTCACTGGGGAAACCGGTGCGGGCAAGACCATGATCGTCACTGGGCTCGGCTTGCTGCTCGGCGGCCGGGCTGATCCCCGCTCAGTTCGTCGAGGTTCAGAGCGGGCGCGGGTGGAAGGCCGGTTCAAGATCGAAAATGCCGAGCTGCTGGAACAGGTGCTTGAGACTGGCGGAGAGCTGGACGATGACGAGCTGATCGTGGCGCGTCACGTCACAGCCGCGGGCCGTTCCCGAGCCTATCTGGGCGGTGCTCAAGTGCCGGCCAATGTCTGTGCCGAGCTGACTGCGACGCTGGTGAAGATCCACGGACAGGCCGAGCAAGAACGTCTTACTGAGGCCGACCGACAACGCCAGCTGCTCGATCGATTTGCCGGCGCCGCGGTAGCAGAACCGCATGCCAGATACTCAGTTCTATGGGCGGAGGAGCGAGCTGCCCGAGCGGAGCTGGTGCAACTTCGGACTGAGGCGCAGAGCCGGGCTCGCGAAATTGATCTACTGAAGTTTGGCCTGGAGGAAATTGAGCGGATCGGGCCTACCCCGGGTGAAGACATCGCGCTCGCCGCTGAGGCGGTCCGGCTGCAGTCCGCAGACGATCTTCGCGACTCGGCAAAGTCGGCCGTACACGCACTTGCCGGCCCCGAGGATGAGGCTGGCGGCGCGTTGGCGATGCTGTACGCCGCACGCAAGGCTTTCGAATCGGCAGTCTCACGAGACCCGGCGGCCGACCAGCTAGCTGATCGATTGGCTGAGGCCAGCTATCAGCTCACCGATCTGACAGCCGACTTGGCGCGCTATCTGGACGATCTGGAGAGCCAGCCCGGACGTCTGGAACAGATCGCCGAACGCCGAGCTCAGCTGAACACGCTCACCCGAAAGTACGGCACCACATGCGATGAGGTGTTGGAATGGGCTGCCGAGTCGACCGTCCGACTGACGCAACTTGAGCAGAGCGATGAGCGGATCACCACCCTGGAGGCGCGGATTGAGGAGCTCAAGAGCGAGCTCACTTCTCTGGCTGCTGAGATCAGTACGGCGCGCCGCGCGGCGGCAACCAGATTCACCGAGCTGGTCCTTCCGGAGCTGGCCGCCCTGGCAATGCCACATGCGCAACTGAAGTTCGAGGTCGCGACCGCCGACCTCGGCCCCTCAGGCGCCGACCGCGTTGACCTGGTATTCGCCGCCAATCCCGGCAGCGAGCTTCGCAGTCTGGGCCGGGTGGCATCGGGCGGGGAGCTTTCACGCGTCCGACTCGCCTTGGAGGTCGTGTTGGCAGCCGATCACGAGGCCGTCACGCTGGTCTTCGACGAGGTTGACGCGGGTGTGGGCGGCAAGGTTGCGGTCGAGGTCGGTCGCCGGCTGGCACGGCTCTCCCAGCACACCCAGGTCATTGTGGTCACCCATCTTGCGCAGGTCGCGGCTTTCGCGGATCGGCACTACGCAGTAGTCAAGGCCGACGACGGACAGGTCACGACGAGCGGAGTGGTGCGGGTTGCCGATGAGGATCGGGCCGTCGAGCTGGCCCGCATGATGGCCGGCCTCGAGACAACAGAGTCGGCCCTGGCTCACGCCGGTGAACTCGTAACCCTTGCCGCTTCGGCGCGAGCGTCGGAAATCGCGCCTAGATGAATGGTTGATAGATGCTGCAGCGTAGGAAAAGTCTCATAAGGCTCTCATCCATGGCTGCGTAGCTTTCGCTGCATGCGGGTGCTCGTCGTTGAGGATGACGTACGGGTAGCGGGCGCGATCAGACGCGGGTTGCGCAGCGTTAACGCCGTCGGGGATGTCGCATCCACATCACGTGGCGCCTGCACCATGCTTGCGGATCGGCCATACGACGTCATTGTGCTCGACGTGAAGCTGCCGGATGCGGATGGTTTCGTGACCTGTCGCCGGCTTCGTAGCGCCGGCAACTGGACACCGATCATCATGCTCACCGGCCACGCCGGGAACGATGACCGGATTCGCGGGCTCGACGCAGGTGCTGACGACTACCTCACCAAGCCATTCGCCTTCGGCGAATTACTCACCCGGCTTCGTGCCCTCGCCCGTCGTGATCCCCCTGAACGGTCCGCGACCATTACGGTTGGCTCGCTGCGACTCGATCCGGCCTCGGCGCAGGTGTGGCGGGGCGAACAGGAGATTCGGTTGTCCACTCGTGAGTTCGCACTCCTCGAGGCATTCATGCGCAGCCCCGGCAAGGTTCTCGGTCACAACCAGCTGCTGGACGCAGCCTGGGATATCGGACATGAGTACCGCTCCAATGTGATCGAGGTATACATCCGCTACCTCCGGGAGAAGATTGACCGCCCATTCGGCGTACGGTCGCTGGAGACCGTACGCGGCCTCGGGTACCGCCTACGACCCGACGGCGGCGGATGAGGTCTCCCACGATCGGTCGCATCGGTGAAGCCCACGCTGCGGGGGTGGAAGGATGGACGCCGAGATGCGACTTCCCACACTGCTGCGCAAACGCGGAACACCTACCGAAATCGGCGGTGTCGCCCGCCTAGATCGGCGTACCAAGAGCCTCACCAAACGCCTAGCGCCGGGTGAGATCGCGATCATTCACCATAGCGATCTCGATCGGGTTAGCGCGGAAGCGTTGGTCGAGGCAGGCGCCGCGGCAGTAGTGAACGCGGTGTCATCGGTCTCCGGTCGGTACCCGAACCTCGGCCCGGGGATACTGCTGGAGGCCGGGATTCCGCTGGTCGACAACGTGGGTGACCACGTCTTCAGTCGCGTCCACGAGGGCGACCGGCTCACCCTGGATGGCGGCAAGCTGATCGACTCGTCAGGCAATGTGGTCGCAGAGGGAACCGTCTACACCACCGAGCTCCTCGAGGACCACCTGGAATATGCCCGCAACGGCCTTTCGGACCAGATTGAGGCGTTCGCTGACAACACCATGACGTACCTGCGGGTGGAGAAGGAGCTGTTACTCGAGGGCGTCGGCGTGCCAGACGTCGCTGCCGAAATCGAAGGCCGTCATGTCTTGATCGTGGTACGGGGCTACGACTATCGCGGCGACTTGGCTGCACTGCGGCCCTACATCTCGGAGTACCGACCGCTGTTGATGGGAGTAGATGGAGGCGCCGATGCGCTGATCGAGGCCGGCTACAAGCCGGACATGATCATCGGCGACATGGATTCGGTTTCCGATGAGACCCTGCGGTGCGGCGCAGAGCTGGTTGTGCACGCCTACCACGACGGTCGCGCGCCTGGGCTGGAGCGAATAGAGAAATTGGGACTGCGCGCGGTGGTCTTTCCGGCTCTGGGCACCAGCGAGGATGCGGCGATGCTGCTCGCCGACTCGAAGGGAGCGAGCGTGATCGTGGCGGTAGGCACGCACGCTTCGCTGGTTGAATTCTTGGACAAAGGCCGGGCCGGGATGGCGTCCACCTTCCTGACCAGACTGCGGGTGGGCCCCAAGCTCGTCGACGCCAAGGGCGTATCGCGGATCTACCGCAGCCAGATCAAAACCTGGCACCTGATCTTGTTCGTGCTGTCCGGCATCATTGCGCTTCTCACTGCGTTGTTATTCACCGACGTGGGTTGGGCGTTTGGCAATGTCATCGCTGCCCGGATCCGCGACCTGATCTATTGGATAAAGGAACTCTTCACATGAAAATTTGCGGGAGCGCAGCGACCTCCGGCCCCAGCGGCGAGCTGTGTCTTGATTAACTTCCGCTACCACATCGTGTCGTTGATGGCGGTCTTCATTGCTTTATCCGTAGGCATTGCGGTTGGTGTCTCGCTCAGCCCGTCGGTCGACCAGGGACTGCTGCAACAGGCAGCGCAAGATCGCAAACAGGTGACCGATCTGCGTGCCGAGCTCGATCGGCGCAAGGCGCTCGACGACTACCGCAACGCCTACGACGAGCAAGTTGGCGAGGCCGTCACTGCCGGAGTGCTGAACGGGCAGCGAGTCGCCATGGTTGCCATGCCCGACGCTCCAACTGACGTGCTACGGACGATTTCCGATGCGGTCGTCGCCGCCGGCGGCACCGTCGTACGCGACGTGAAGGTCAATGCCGAAGCGTTCGACCCTGCAAGAGCCGAGGATGTTACCGGCGCGCTCGCCGACTACTCCGGCCCACTCGGCCTGAATGACACCATGTCCCCCGCCACCAGGCTTGGCGTCGCTCTCGGCAGGTCCATCGGATCCAAGGAGGTGGAGGATCGCGACGCTCTCGCGATAGCGGTCGGTGAGTCGCTTGAGAAACGGGGCTTGGTCACCATCAGCAAGGAAGCGGCAGCTCAGGCACAGTTGATCATCGTGGTAACAACCCGAGCATCAGATCCGCAACCGCCGCCCGAGGAGCTCAGCGCGCACGTTCAGTTTGATGTGGGTCTCACGATCCGCGCTGGTGTGGTGCTGGCGGGCCCGAACAGTGAGGACATCCAGGGCACCGATGTACTGGCGGCACGATCGGACCCGACTGCGGCGGATAGCCTCAGCACTGTGGACGTGGCCGACCTCAGCAGTGGTGTGACCACCGTCGTACTGGCGGGCAAGGAGCGACTGCTTGGCCGGCCAAGTCAGCACTATGGTGCGCTCGCGAAGGCGGATGCGCCGCTGCCCGAGCTGCCGGTGCGATAGCGGTGCGCCGGCTCCTGGCCTGCGCGGCCTCAGGTGCGGCTGCCGCCTTACTGGCAGCCGTCGCCAATCAAAAGGCGACCAAGTCCCAGACGCCGTCCCGCTGGCTCCGAACCAACTACTCCGGAGCTAGCGTGACGCTCGCGGAGGGTCCGATCGCCGTGGCGGCAGTGCTTGCCGGCGCTGGGGTCGATCGGCTGCTTGATCCTTCCAGACGCCGGGGCTTGCCAATGGTTGTGGCTAGCGTCGGATCTGGATTGGTCGGGGCATACGACGACCGCTACGGATCGAGTCACGCCAAGGGCTTTCGCGGGCATCTGCGGGCGCTGCGGTCTGGTGAGTTGACGAGCGGGACGATCAAGGTGCTTGGGGTGGGCGCCAGTGCGGCCGTGGCGGCGACCCTCGTACAGTGGTCACGGCCCGGTGGTGCCAAGCCGACCTGTGCGGTACTCAACGGACTGCTGAACACCGCGCTCATCGCGGCGACAGCCAATCTCACCAATCTGCTCGATCTGCGACCCGGCCGAGCAGCCAAGGTCATCATCCTGCTCGGATCCGGCCTGCTCGGCCACGGCGCTGCGCCTGCGGTTGGTGCTGCGGCCGGTAGTTTGCCAACCGACCTGGCAGGCCGATCCATGCTCGGTGACTGTGGCGCGAACGCGCTCGGGGCTGCCGTCGCTACGACTGCTGCACAGGTTCTACCGTGGCAACTTCGGTTGCTTACCTTTGCTGCCGTCGCCGCGCTCAACCTAGCCAGCGAACGGGTGAGCTTCACCGCCGTCATCGAGCGCACGCCGCTGCTGCGTCGCGTTGATCAACTCGGGCGCCCTGACCTCGTACCAGCCACCTCGACCACCGATCAGACGTGAAAGCCGGCCTGGCTTCTGTCGCGGCTGGTGTCGCAGGTCTCACACTCGCATCGCGGCTCTTGGGCTTCGGCCGGTCGGTGGTGTTCTCGAAGACGGTCGGGGACACGTGTCTGGGCGACACCTATAACGCTGCCAATGCCCTGCCGAACGTGCTGTTCGAGATCGTGGCCGGCGGCGTCCTCGCTGGCGTGGTAATCCCGGTCGTCGCGCGGCATGTCGGAGCTAGGCGGCGGGAGTACGCCTCACGCACTGCGTCGGCTCTGATCACCTGGACATTGCTTGTGCTGACACCGGCCGGGCTTGCAGTGCTCGCTGGCGCGCAACTGTTCGCTGCCGCATTCGCCAAGGCCGACTGTGCAGGCAGCGCCGATACCCTGGCCGCCCTCGTCGTTATGTTTGCTCCGCAGGTCTGGTTCTACGGCTTTGCAGTGGTCAGCGCCGGGGTACTGCAGGCTCACCATCGATTCCTTGCGGCTGCCGCCGCGCCGCTGCTGTCGAGCGTGGTGGTAATCCTTGCTTACCTCAGTTACGCAGCTCTCAGCACTCCGTCTGCCAACGATGATCCGACTCAGCTGACAGCCCAAGCGCTTGCTGCTCTGGGATGGGGTACGACCTTGGGTGTGTTGGCGCTGGCGACCTGCACCCTGGTCCCTCTTGCCCGGCTCGGGCTAGGGCTGCGGCCTCGACTGCGGTTTGCCGAAGGGGACCGATCGGTGATCATCACGATCGCCGCTGCCGGAATCGCCGGGCTGGTATTGCAGCAGCTTAGTGTCTTGTTGATCAACTGGTCGGCTCAGCAAACTGGTGATCAAGGCGCTCTAACCCGGTTTACCTGGGCAAACGCCATCTACCTCCTTCCGTACGCCGTGTTGGCGGCGCCGCTGCTGCAACTGACGTTTCCGCGGCTGGCGACGGCCGCTGAGCAGGGCCGAGCCGATGTAGCGCGGGTGCTCGCCGAAACCGGTCCGGCAACGGTAGTGATGGCCTGGCTGGGGGCTGCCTTACTGGTGGCGACGGCCGTTCCGGTGGCAAGGGTGTTCGTGCTCGGCCCGGGCTCCGGGCGTACCCAGGCATTGGCATGGCCGATCGTTGGCTTTGCACCGGCGGTCGTCGGATTCACATTGCTAGGCCTGGCCTCGCGTACGTTGCTCGCTCAGCACTACGGCAAGGCGTCAGGTGTCGCCAACGCGAGCGCCTGGGCGGCGGTGATCATCACTGTTGCGGTGGTGCGCCTGGTGGTGCCTATGGCGTGGCTGGTTCCGGCACTGGCATGGAGCGTGTCGTTGGGCATGGTCGTAGGTGCGGTAGTGGGGTGGGTGTTGTTGCGGCGGACGGGGATGGCTGGCGTCGGTTTGACAAAGCCGATGCTGGTCGGGCTGGCCGCCGGTGTATTGGCCGGCGGCGTAGGGGCGGCGAGCTCTCTGCTGCTGGCGGAAGCCGGCATCCTGGCTGCGGTGCTGGGCGCGTGCGCAGTAGCCCTGCTCTGCGTCTTAGTCTTCACTGCGATGTTGCGACTTCTTGCACCTTCGGTACTGGCTCAGGTCTGGGCGCTGCGGCGGCGGTCACCCTCTGCGGAGGTGGGCTCATCGTGAAGGTCGCACAGCTGCTGACCGCTAGCACTGGTGGCATTGGCCGTCACGTCGCAAGCATCGCCCCACGGCTGGAGCAGCGGGGTCACCAAGTAAGAGTGTTCTGCCCGAAGGTGACGGCCGATGCCCAGCACTTCAAGGAGCTGGGCCTTGATGTCTGGCCGCTGGGCAGCCCGCGAAGATTCATTGGAGCCGATCTGGTGCACGCACACGGACTGAAAGCAGGTTGGCTGGGGCTGCCGATCGCCTGGATGTACCGCGTACCGCTTGTTGTCACGTGGCACAACGCTGTGCTGGGCGATGGGCTTGCACCATCAGCAGCGCGCCAGATGCAACGAGCCGTCGCAATGGGTGCGGACCTCACGCTTGCGGCGAGTCGTGATCTCGTTGCCCAGGCCAGGCGGCTGGGAGCGCGGAACGCTCGGCTGTCCCCGGTCGCGGCACCGGTGGTGCCGCCGGCGACGACGAGTCGCGATGATCAACGTTGGGTTCTCGGCGCTGCCGATGGGGACACGGTAATTCTCACAGTCAGCCGGCTCGCGCCGCAGAAGAACCTTGGCATGGTGCTTGACCTAGCTGCTGCCGTACGCGAGAGGCGCGATCTGAAATTTGTCGTCGTCGGGGAAGGGCCGGAGCGAGACAAGCTGCAACGCCGCATCATCGACGAGTGGCTGCAGGTGCGCTTGCTCGGGCGGAGCGACGACATGGGCTCGTTGCTCGCGGCGGCCGATCTCGCGCTGCTCACCTCAACGTGGGAAGCCCGAGCTCTGGTAGCCCAGGAAGCCCTATTAGCTGGCTTGCCGCTGGTGAGCACTCGAGTTGGTGGGATCGAGGAGCTCGTCGAATCGGCGGCCGTGCTGGTTCCACCCGGCGATGTCGAGCAGGCGGCGCGACAAATCATTACGCTTGCCGATAACCCAGCCGAAAGGCATCGGCTGAAGGAAGAGGGGCTGCGCCAGGCCGCCACCTGGCCCAACGAAGACGATGTCGCCGATGACCTGGCGCGGGTGTATACCGAACTCACCCGAGGCCGGCGCTATAAGGGCTTTTGGGACGAGTCCGGCGGGTTCACCGTCAGATAGCACTCCGCGACGTAAGCTGGAGGCCCGTGGGATATCGCGAGAAATTCACCAAACACCTCTTCGTGACCGGTGGCGTCGCCTCCTCACTCGGTAAGGGACTCACGGCTTCCAGCCTCGGCAACCTCCTTGTCGCACGCGGGCTCAGCGTCTCCATGCAAAAGCTGGACCCATACCTCAACGTCGATCCCGGAACTATGAACCCATTCCAACACGGCGAGGTTTTCGTCACTGAGGATGGCGCGGAAACCGATCTTGACGTCGGTCACTACGAGCGTTTCTTGAACGTCAACCTGTCTGGCGAGGCCAACATCACCACCGGCAAGGTCTACTCGTCGGTGATCGCGAAAGAGCGGCGCGGCGAGTACCTCGGTGACACGGTGCAGGTGATTCCCCATATCACCAACGAGATCAAGGAATCGATGATGGCTATGGGCGGGCCGGACATCGACGTCGTGATCCACGAGATCGGCGGCACCGTCGGCGACATTGAGTCTTTGCCATTCTTGGAGGCTGCGCGACAGGTGCGGCACGACGTCGGTCGAGAAAACGTGTTCTTTTTGCACGTCTCCTTGGTGCCCTATATCGGTCCCAGCGGCGAGCTGAAGACCAAGCCGACCCAGCACTCGGTTGCCGCCCTGCGTCAAGTCGGCATCCAACCTGATGCCGTGGTGTGCCGCTCCGACCGCGACATTCCGGACTCAGTGAAACGCAAGATCTCGTTGATGTGCGACGTCGACGAATCCGCTGTGGTGGCGGCGATCGACGCTCCCAGCATCTATGACATCCCGAAGGTGCTGCACTCTGAAGGCTTGGACGCGTACGTGGTGCGCCGGCTCGACCTACGGTTCCGCGACGTGGACTGGACGCGGTGGAACGACCTACTTGATCGCGTGCATCACCCGAAGGAAGAGGTGACGGTCGCACTTGTCGGCAAGTATCTCGATCTTCATGACGCCTACCTTTCGGTATGCGAAGCGTTACGCGCCGGCGGCTTCGCGAACCATGCCAGAGTCCTGATTCGCTGGATACCCTCAGACGACTGCCAGACTCGCGACGGCGCGGCCCGCGTACTGAGCGAGGTGGATGGCGTCGTCATCCCGGGTGGCTTCGGCATCCGCGGCGTGGAAGGAAAGGTCGGCGCCATCCAGTACGCCCGAGAGAACCAGATCCCGATCTTGGGACTCTGCCTGGGTCTGCAGTGCATGGTGATCGAGGTGGCGCGCCACATGGCCGGCCTGGAGGGAGCCGATAGCAGCGAGTTTGTGCCTGAAACGCCGCATCCGGTGATCGCGACAATGGCTGAGCAGGTGGCGATCCTGCAGGGCGGTGGTGATATCGGAGGATCCATGAGGCTGGGTTCCTACCCAGCCGAACTGCTGCCTGGCTCGATCGTCGCGAAACGCTATGGACAGGCCCATGTCGAAGAGCGGCACCGGCACCGCTACGAGGTCAACAATGCGTATCGGGAGCGGCTCGAAGATGCCGGCCTGGTGATCAGCGGCACCTCACCTGACTCCAAGTTGGTGGAGTTCATCGAGTTGCCGAGTGAGATTCATCCCTACTTTGTTGCGACCCAAGCTCATCCCGAGCTGAAGTCACGGCCCACCCGGCCGCATCCGCTTTTCGTTGGTCTTGTGGAAGCTGCGCTCGATCGCAGGCTGGCAACTCGGCTGCCGGTCGACGACGACCATCGATGATCGTTCTCGGTCCCGACCAGCTGACTGATGTGCCACTCGCCTGGCCTGTCGAGTCCTCGGTCGTGCTCGCCAAGGGCAAGATCACCACTTATGTGCAAGACGAGGTAATTACGCCAGATGGACAACTGATCTCGCGCGAGTACCTCAAGCACCCAGGTGCCGTCGGAGTGATCGCGCTTGATGATCATGACCGGGTCGCTTTGGTACGCCAGTATCGGCATCCGGTACGTCACCGACTCATCGAGCCACCCGCAGGACTGCTCGATGTCGGAGGTGAGAACTACCTAGAGGCCATTCAGCGCGAACTGGCCGAGGAGGCGGGACTCGCAGCCCGAAACTGGGCCGTGCTGGTCGATCTGTTCACTACGCCGGGGATCCTCGGCGAGTCACTGCGCATCTATCTGGCTCGTGACTTGGATGCTGTGGATGGTCCGGATGGTTATGTACGCGAGGGCGAGGAGGCACACATGGACACCGTGTGGGCCTCGCTGGATGACCTGGTGGACGCAGTCCTCGATGGCCGCTTGCATAACCCGACCGTTGTAGCGGGCGTACTTGCCACCTGGACCGCGCGAGAGCGGGACGGCTTCACGAGCCTCCGCCCTGCAGATGCTGGCTGGCCCGCGTTCGAGGGGTTAAGAGAGGAAGAACGCTCGCCTCAGGCCGCGCGGCAAGACACTAGTCGCCAATCGCCCTGAAAACGCATCTCGAGCGCGCCTCAGGATCGCAGATTGACCCATTTCGACAGCATTGGGGATGCGAAATCAGGGGGCGGGGCTAGGCTGCCGCGCGTTGCGGTGTCACCACGGGATGAGCGCTGGGCTGCTTGGCCATCACCCGCACCAGATAGCGCGCGTCCTGATCCAAGCCCTGAATGGTCGCCGATGCCACTGCGTACTGGAACTCCGCTCCAATGACGTACAGGCCGGCTTCCGGCGAGACCCCACGTTCGGTGATCAGCTGCCCATGATCATCCGCCACCGGGAGATCGATCCAGCTGTAGTCGTCCCGGTAACCGGTGCACCAGACCACCGTGTGGGGCTCGAGCACATCGCCGTCGACTGTGACAGGGAGCCCATCGCGAATGCCGGCAATGCGACCCACTCGCTGCACTCCAGCAGCCTCTAGATCACTCGCCTTGGTACGCACGAGCGGTTTCCCATGGTGTATCGATGCGCGGCGGAACTTGCGGCCCATCGGCGTATCAGTCGTCAAAATGTGGCGGAAGACGAACATCACGATTGGTACCAAGACCCGAGCCCGGCGGCTCTCGATGCGGAACGGAATTTCTCCAGGGTGCCGGCCAGACAGCCATGTCTGGTGACCGGACCTGACCGCCTCCAAAGCAATCTCTGCTCCTGAGTTTCCCGCGCCCACGATAAGTACGGTTCCACTGAGGTGCTCTGGGTTTCGGTAGGCATCGGAATGCAGTTGCCGGATCCTGGGTGTCAGCGCAGCTGCGAAGTCTGGAACGACTGGAGTCTGGTAGCCACCCGTGGCAATGACGACTCGCTCCGCCCGCAACACACCGTGTGAGGTCTCCAGTCGAAAGCCTGACTCGGTGCGGGAGAGCCGGTTGACCCGTACGCCGCTTCGCACCGGAAGATCGAAATGACGCGCGTAGTCCTCGAGGTAGTCACCCATCTCGATGTGGGTGGGCCAGGTGCTCAACGGCATTGGCCATCCGGGAAGGCTCGAGTACCGGGGAGTCGAGAACAATCGAAGCGAGTCCCATCGATTGCGCCAGCTGTCGCCGATGCGGGGCTGGGCATCGAGGATGAGGAACTGCTCGCCAGCTTTCTGCAGGTGATATCCCATCACTAGACCCGCCTGGCCGCCACCGATGATCACCGTCGGCATTGATTCCATGCCGCCGGTCTGGTTCTGAATGAGATGCATGCGTTGGGTTGTCATGACTCGACGCTAGGGAGCACCACCCGGCGGCTACATCGAAGAGATTGTGCATTTCGCATGAGGCCGGGCATGGGTAGAAATGCCCATGCCGCATGGCCTCAGACCAGTTGGTGCTCGTACGCGTACGCCGTGGCAGCGGCCCGGCTGTTGACATTGATCTTGGTGAAGATGTTGCTGAGGTGGCGAGCGACGGTCTTCTCGCTGAGGAACAAGATCGTCGCAATACCCCGATTAGTGTGCCCCTGCGCTACCAGGGCGAGCACCTCGCACTCCCGGGCAGTTAGCGGGTGGCCGGGTGCGGCGCCTTCAGTTGGAGCCAACGAGGCAAGATCAGATTGCGCGCCAAGTTGCTCGAAAACGGTACGCGCTGCATCAAGTTCCATCCGGGCCGCATCGTCGTCACCCAGCGCCCGGCACGCCGCGCTGACCTTGACCCGGGTACGCGCAGCCTCGTACGGCGCATCGACCTGCTGCCACAGGGTCCACGCCCGCCGCAACAGCGGCAGCGCGGCCTGCGGGTCATCCTCGGCAAGTCGGAGCTGACCTGCGGCATGGGCGACCAGCGCCGTCATGTAGGGGGTCTCGATCGCCTCCGCGTTCTTCTCGAGCTCAGCAAGTGCCGTCCGAGCCGCATCGATGGTTCCGGCGGCCAGGGCGATCTCGACCTTGGAAGCCAGCAGCAGCGACCGACGCGCCGGGCTACGACTCTCTGCGAGCGCACGATCCAATCCAGCAAGACCTGCCGCTGGGTTTCCCTGCGCCAATCTGAGGTGAGCCAAGCCCGGTTGCACCTCGCGGCCGCAACTCGCGGCGGCCGCATAGGAGCGCTCGGCCAAGTCGAACTGCCCGCGGAGCCGGTACAGCTCGGCCAACCGGTAATGGGCCGCCCCTGCAACAAAGCCCGCTGCCGGCAATCGCTGGCTAACCTGGACCACTTCTTCGGTCGCTTCCGCCCAAGACCCATGCAGTTGGAGAATCTCGGCCCGGTGCACTTGGCACTCTCCGCGGTATGGCATGAGTCCGGATTGGGCATCACACCATCGACTCAGCGCTTGGGTCCACTCCGCAGCGCGCTGCATGTCGAAGCGATCCATGCATAGCGAGATCACCGAGCAGTAGGCGATTCCGACCACCTGGGGCGCCACGCGATCGGCGACGACATAGACCATGATTTCATCCAAAGCCTCGAGCGCCTCTGTTCGATGCCCTTGCACGTCAAGGCAACGGCCGCGAGCCAGGCCGGCTAGCACGAAAAGGTCATCGTCTCCGGCCGCTTGGGCTCCCGCAGCCGCACGCTCCACCATGGGTAGGGCCTGGATTACCGACCCAGCCTGCATCAACGCGACGCCTTCGCCCAGAACACCGAGGTAGGCCAGGTGGCCATCTGGATCGTCATCGTCGAGGAGCCGGCGCAACCGAGCTATCCAACCCGCTGCGCGGGCGTTCTGGCCGGCGTTTCGGAGGTGAAAGATGAGCCAGAAGACACAGCGCGCGGCCTTGTCGGGAAGGCCTTGCTCGAGATAGTTCCGATGAGCACGGTCCAAGAGGCTGACGGCTTGCTCATCCTCACCTAGCACATGAGCGGCAACCGCACGACGTTCAAGATCCCCAGGGTCTAAGTCACCGTCGATCGCCGACAGTTCGGCGTACTCCTTGACCCAATCTCGGCCAGGTGGCAGCACACTCGTCACTTTGGTTTCCATGCAGCGTCCCGTTCCTGCCGAGCCTAACCGTCCCCGCGAGCTGCGCCCAGCCAGCCAACCCGCCGAATCTTAGGTCGCTGCGTGGCATGATCAAGGTGAGCGCCCAGGTTCGGTCAGGAGGACGCCCAGATTCGATCAGGAGGATCCATGAGAGTCGGCGTGCCCACCGAGGTCAAGAACCATGAATATCGGGTCGCCATTACGCCGTCCGGAGTGCATGAACTGACCAGACACGGCCACGATGTGCTCGTCCAGGCCGGTGCCGGCATCGGTTCCTCGATCACCGACGACGAGTTCACGGCTGCGGGAGCCAAGATCGCTGCCACCCGCGACGACGTCTGGCAGGACTCGGAGCTGATCTTGAAGGTCAAGGAGCCTATTTCCATCGAGTACGAGTGCATGCAGCCCGGCCAGGTGCTGTTTACCTATCTGCACTTGGCAGCCAGCAGGGAATGCACTCGGGCGTTGTTGGACCGGAAGGTCACCGGTATCGCGTACGAGACAGTGCAGCTGAGCAATGGCACGCTGCCCCTGTTGGCACCCATGAGCGAGGTAGCCGGTCGGCTTGCGCCGCAGGTAGGGGCCTACCACCTGATGCGGCAAGGCGGTGGCCGCGGCACCTTGATGGGCGGCGTCTCGGGCGTCTACGCCGCCAAGGTGGTAGTGATCGGCGCGGGAGTTTCGGGCATGAACGCGGCGGCGATCTCGCTAGGCATGCAGGCTGAGGTCCTGCTGCTGGACCGCAACATCGACAAGCTCCGTGATGCGGACCGGATCTATCAGGGTCATCTGCAGACCGTCGCCTCCAACGCATACGAGGTCGAGCGGGCGGTTCTCGACGCTGATCTAGTGATCGGCGCGGTGCTGGTCCCGGGGGCGAAGGCGCCGACCTTGATCAGCAACGAGCTGGTCTCCCGGATGAGACCGGGCAGCGTACTGGTCGACATCGCTATCGACCAAGGCGGCTGTTTCGAGGACAGCCGGCCTACAACGCATGCCGAGCCGACGTTCCGGGTGCACAACTCGGTGTTCTACTGCGTGGCCAACATGCCGGGCGCGGTACCTAACACGTCGACGTACGCGCTGACAAATGTCACCTTGCCGTACGCGCTGAGCCTGGCCAATCAGGGCTGGCGCGATGCACTCAGAGCCGATCCAGCGCTGGCGCTGGGATTGAACACCCACGACGGCATGATCACCAACGGTCCGGTCGCCCAAGCGCATGGGCTGGAGCATCGGGAGCTGGCCGACGTCCTCGGCTGACGCCTCACAGATTCAGGGGCTCATCCAGACCTATCTCGACCACCTGACCGTCGAGCGCGGCATGTCTCGGCATACGGTCGCTGCCTACCGTCGTGACCTGCACCGCTACGCCAACTACCTGGCCGAGCTCGGTGTTACCGATCCGTCTCATGTGAGCAGCGCAATGATCGGCAATTACGCAGCTAGATTGCGGGAGGGCAGAGCAGCACCCGATGGCGACGGCTGGATTGAGGCACCGCTGGCAAATGCGAGCGTCGCGCGCGCTGTGATAGCGGTCCGCAGCCTGCACCGCTTCGCTGCTGCCGAAGGGCTCACTGCTGATGATCCAGCACGGAGCGTCCGGCCGCCGAAGCCCCCGAGACGGCTGCCGAAGGCCTTGGGCTTGGAGCAGGTCCAGGCCATGCTCGCGGTTCCAGCCACCAACACCGAAGTAGGCCTGCGTGATGCGGCGCTGCTGGAGTTGCTGTATGGCACGGGCATTAGGATCTCCGAGGCCGTAGCCCTGGACGTAGATGAGGTGGATCGGCTGGCCCGGACGCCGGCTGACGAGCCGGCACCGGGACTGCGGGTCCTCGGCAAAGGTGACAAGGAACGCATAGTGCCGGTCGGCTCGTACGCTCGCAATGCGCTGGATGCCTATCTCATACGCGGACGGCCGATGCTCGTCGCGGCGGGCCGGGGAACTCCGGCGTTGTTCGTCAATACCAGGGGTGACCGGCTCTCAAGGCAGAGCGCCTGGGCGGTGTTGCGGTCGGTTGCCGAAAAAGCAGGCATTACGGCGGAGGTTTCGCCACACACTCTGCGGCACTCCTACGCGACACATCTGCTGGACGGTGGCGCGGATATTCGCGTGGTACAGGAGCTGCTAGGTCATGCCTCCGTTACGACAACTCAGATCTACACGCTCGTAACTATCGAGCATTTACGGGAAGTCTTCCTCACTTCCCACCCTCGTGCGTATTAGTGTCGTGTCGACAAAGCTGCTTGCTGCTCGGTGGCATTAAGCTCGGCGGGACGCAACCCACGTGGTCTCGAGCCGTCTGGCAATGAGGAGGCAGGAGTGGAGCAACTCCACGGGGGCGGCGATACTTCCCCCGTTGTCCCTGCGCAAAATGGCCCTGTTCAAAAAGGCCCTGTTCTAAACGGCCCTGTTCTAAATGGCACAGGATCGTCGCGCAGCGTCGTTGCTGACCTCACAGACCAGCACTACCTCGACGCCACTGACCTGGACTCGCGTTATCGCGACGAGCAGCAACCCAAGATCGATGAGAGCTTCGTCGTACCCGCTCCACCCGATGGCATAGCGCCACCCGTTGAACGGGAACCGATCATCGGCCCGACCGGTCGACCCTGGCCGGATCTACCCGAACCGCCACCGCTGACCGAACACGGACCTGCCCTGATCATTGCCATGTGCAACCAGAAGGGCGGCGTCGGCAAGACCACTACGACGATCAACCTTGGCGCAGCGCTCGCCGAGCTCGGCCGGCACGTGCTGCTCGTCGATTTCGACCCCCAGGGTTCGCTCTCAGTCGGGCTCGGCGTCAATCCGCACACCCTGCCCGCGAGCATCTACAACCTACTCATGGGTCAGGACATGACCATCGATGAGGTGATCGGCCAGACCAATGTCCCCGGACTGCACATCTTGCCCAGCAATATCGATCTATCGGCGGCCGAGATTCAGCTCGTGTCTGAGGTGGCGCGAGAGCAGACGCTGCTGCGGCTGCTCGAGGCGGTGCGGAGCCGCTACGA
>DATLQC010000043.1:0-3576 GCA_035535395.1 Propionibacteriaceae bacterium
GGTGCGCCGTCCAGACTGGCATCGCCGATGAGTGGCTGGTGATCCTCGGTCACATTCGCCACATCGCCGATTCGCAGCGGAGTCTTGGTGCCTTCTACCGCGACGTTGGCGAGCTGGTCCGGCGTGGCGATGGGCTGGATGTGCTGCACGCCGAGCCGCTGGTTGGGAGTCTCGACGAACCCGCCTGTCCCAGGTGTGGACGCCTCGACAAAGCTCAAGGGGGACACCCAGAGCGCGTTACCGGTCGACTCGATGAGTTGGGTCAGTGTGACCTTCTTGGCCTGCAGGCGCTGCGGATCCACCTGGACCTGCAGTTGTCGATCTCGCATGCCCCACACCGACACGTTGGCGACGCCAGGAATGCTCATCAGCCGAGGCCTGATCTGCCAGCGCGCCAAGACCGACATTTGAATCTCAGAAACGGTGTCGGAGCGCATCGCGACCATGGCGACCCGGCTGGTCGACGAGGTCGGCTGGATCATGAGCGGCGGGGTGCCGACGTTAGGCAGCGCCTTGGCCTGCGACATCCGCTCCTGGGTCAGCTGACGGGCTGCCAACAAATCTGTGCCGGGCTCGAATTGCAGATCGATCGCCGAGAGACCAGGCATCGATCGCGATCTGATGCTTTGTACCCATGGAATCCCGTTCAGCAGGTCCTGTTCTATGGGCACCGTGATCAACTGCTCGACCTCTTGAGCAGACAGGCCGAGGGCCTCGGCCTGTATCTGGATGTCTGGTGGCTCAAACTCCGGATAAACATCTACGGCCGCGCTGTGGAGCTGGTACAAACCAACTCCAAGGATCCCGATGGCGGCCGCCACCACGAGCCGAGAAAACCTCAGCGCTGCACTTACAATCCACTTGATCATCGGGCTCCTTATGGATGGTGAAAGGCAGATCTCCTCTTCGCGAGCTGCGAGCGTCGGAAAATCGCGCGCCGCCGTGCTGAGGAGGAGCGAGCGGAGGCGTCTTTCCTCTGCGAGCGACGACGAAGTAGGCGGATTCCAAAGCGCAATGCGCGAGCAGCTTCGAAAAAATCGTCCAGATGCTGCAACTGGGCATGGCGAATCGCGGCAGTAGACAGGAATGGGCTTGCTAACGCCCGAATGGCACCGAACGAGGCCGGGCAAAGCACAGCGTCGCGTATGTCAACGGTGCGGGCGTGCACGCCAGTAGGGAGTACGAACCAGCCGCCTTTAGTACGGCGCGGCGCCAACCGTTATCGCTTTGAGATAACTAAGCAATTCCTTGCGCTATTTATCAGTCCTAGCGAGCACTTCTCAGGGCAAGCGGACCAAATAACGTCAAACTTGCGAATCTCTTCGTAGCGAGGTCAGCAAGTGCACCTCGAGCGGCTCCTGCCTCCCCTTCAAGTGCAATTCGCCTAACGGCGTGGTTACGGCGTCTGGCAACAACGCCTTGGTATCTGGACCGATCGCTACACGACCGATAGGAGCACTGCCTTCGATCCGGGAGGCGATGTTGACGGCATCGCCGACGATTGTGTGCGTGCGCCCACCCCCTGTTCCCAACAGGCTGACAGAGACCTGTCCGGAGTTGATTCCCACTCGAAACCGCGGCCATTCAGAGTGCTGTTCTGCTAAACGAAGCGTCGCTTCTTGAAGGGCAAGTCCGGCGCCGGCAGCACGTTCGGCATGATCAGGTTGGTCACCACGCTTGTTAAACGTGACCATTAAGGCGTCACCGATGATCCGATCAACATCACCGCCGTACGGTGATTTGACCGCCGGAACTGCAACCGCGAAGTACTCATTGAGCATCCGCGCCACTTCGTCGGGTGCATGCGTCTCCGAGAATGCCGTGAACCCCTGCAAATCCGCGAAAAGCACACTGATCTCCCGGCTCCCGGCACTGGTTTGCGGAAGATAAAGCTCCGCGAACCTTTCCTCCCGCCAGGACGTCTGTGCACTCAATGCGACCAAAGCAAATGCGGCCAGCATGAGTACGTGCCACTCCCACCACGAAAGGTGCCAGTTACGCGCGAAGGCCATCGCGATCATGGATTCGGCCAGCAGGATAAAAGCTGCCGGCACAGCCAAGAGCAGCAAGGAGGGATGCCGCCGCCATAACTGGATATAACGCACTGCGCTCCCGCCGTAGAGCAGCACCGCTGGTACAGCAAGCAGCAGTGGAAAGCCCTCTGCAAATTGCGGCGGCCTGTTCAGTGGCGGCAGAGACGCGAGCGACCAAACCGCCCAACCGACCATGACGCCAAGCAGCGCCCATCGAAGGCGTTTACCAATGCGTACGTGGCGAACCGCCCTATTCCCAGAAAAGTTCGCGGTCGACAATGCCCCAAACACCGAACCAATGGCCACCCCGACCGGCGTAGCAATGAGAAACCCGGTGTTGCTCTTCGCGAGCAGGACACCGGGTGTCGCCAATGCGTGCAAAGCGAGGAAGCCGGAAGATGACAGAAAGGCCAAAGAAACGTAAAGCAGCCGAGCATCACCCCGGCGTCCGGCCGCCTCACCGGTGGCGTACGCCAAGATGGCGGAGAGCACCGCCGTGATCAATACCAACCAGAAGTGCGCCGGATGGTGCTCCCAGCGAAGATCGAGGTCGGGTTGCAAAAGCAGCAGAAACAAACCGAGTAGTGGCACCGCCAAGACGACGGCGGTCAGGGTAATCCGCGTTCCAGAGCGCGTTGACTCGACAACCTCAAGCCTGCGGCGTGGCTAGGAACTGATGGATTTCGGAGACGACGACCGATCCTTCTCCGACCGCCGATGCCACCCGTTTGACCGAGCCGGCTCGCACGTCGCCGACTGCAAACAACCCAGGGACGCTCGTTTCGTGTGGATGCGGGCTACGTTCCATCCTCCAAGAAACGCAAGCTCCGGCATCTGCTCCGGTGTAGAGAAAGCCATGCTCGTCGTGGTCGACCTCAGCCGGGAGCCAGTCCGTCCGCGGCCTTGCCCCGATCATGACGAACAAACTCTCCAGAGGCAGCTGCTCCTCCCGTCCGCTCTTACGGTCGCGCACTGTTATCCATTCCAGTTGTCCATCACCGTGGCCGCCGACCACCTCGGTGTTCAAGTGAACCTTGATCATCGGCAGTGCGGAAATTGCGTCTACCAAGTAGGCGGACATACTGTCGGCGAGTCTTGAGCCTCGAACGAACATGTGTACCGCTGCGCAATACCTTGCCAGGTGCAGGGCGGCCTGTCCCGCCGAATTGCCGGCACCGATGACACCGGCACGCAGCCCAGCCAGCGCTTGGGCAGCCGACACGCTTGCTCCGTAGTGCACGCCGTGTCCACTGAGTTCTTCCAAGCTCGGCACTCCGAGGCGTCGGTAGGAGACCCCAGTGGCGATCACCACTGCGCGGGCACTGACCTCGCCGATGTCACCGACCTGAGCGACGAATCCGCCGTCGGATTGGGGCGTCAGCCGTTCGACTTCCCGCGTGACAACAAAGCGAGCACCGAAAACCCACGCCTGCTGGTAGCCACGCTGCACCAAGTCGGCACCACTCAATCCTCGGGAGAAACCGAGGTAGTTCCGGATCAGGGAACTCATTCCGGCTTGGCCGCCGATGGCCGCGCGCTCGAC
>DATLQC010000044.1:0-4344 GCA_035535395.1 Propionibacteriaceae bacterium
CGCAGCGGTCTTGGTGGCTCCCCAGTCCGACATCAGCAGGCCGTCCCAGCCCCATTCGGACTTCAGTACGCCGTTATTCAGCTCATCCTGTTCGGTGGCAGCAACCCCGTTCACGTTGTTGTAAGCCGCCATGATCGTCCACGGATGTGCGTCCGCTACGCAGATCTCGAACGGCAGCAGGTAGAGCTCACGCAGTGCCGCTCCCGTAACCCGCACGTCGACCGTACGCCGCTCGGTCTCGGCCTCGTTTGCGACATAGTGCTTGACGCAGGCTCCGACACCGTAGCGCTGAATACCCCGAATGTAGGCCGCCCCCAGCCGGCCGCTGAGCAGCGGATCCTCGGCGTAGGCCTCGAATAACCGGCCACCAAGCGGGGAGCGATGCAGATTGACTGTTGGGCCGAGCACGACATCGACGTCCTGAGAGCGGCCTTCGCCGGCGAGCATCTCGCCAACCCGTTCGGCCGCTGTCTCATCCCAGGCCTGGGCTAGCAACGTCGCGTTCGGGAACAACGCGACTCTCTTACCACCGACGAACTCGCTGCCACGGACCCCGGTGGGCCCGTCGCTGAAGATCATCGGACGCAATCCGATCGCATCGTTGCCGTGCAGGGAGAACGCTGCCGCGCCAGTCAGCAACGTGATCTTGGCTTCCAGATCGAGTTCGCGGACCGCGCGGTCGATCACATCGTCGATCGTCCTGCCTTGCGACATGGGCTCTCCTTCGTTTCTTCTGAAACTGATGATCAGGGCAGCTCCGGCGAGCCGCGCTCGAATCCTTGTCTGAGCTGGATCCGCTTTACGTCGATCCGCTCGATATCACCCCAACGAGCTAGAAAGGAGCCGCGGTGTCGCCAGTGCACCAGTGCTGCGATCGGCCAGGGCGAGCGCACACCGGAGCGCTCGAAGCCCAAGGAGGACGATCGGGCGTGTGGGCTCACCATGATGCCGTGGAGCCGAGCGGGTTGACCTATGGACTCAGTGTCGAACCGGAACCGCACATCACTGACAAAACCCAGGAAGTCTGGCCCATACACTCGAGCGCCGAGCAGCTCGGTAATGATCATGACCCGCCTCGATCATTGCTGTCAGCCTGCTCGCCCTTAGGCGCGTGGCGCCCCCCGGGAATGCGCCCGATGACGTGATCTCGGACCCAGCGTTCGGTCCAGAAGAGATCCTGAGTATCGCGGCCGACCGAAAGCTTGATCACCACACCGATCTCCCGAATAGCGACCCATGGCGTACGCAGCATGCGCGACTCGGGTGGCCGTCCGCCGAAGATTCGGGTAGCAAGCGTCGGCCCGCTGAGCAATGCGGTGATCACTGGGGGTGGAGTGTCTGGCGGAATCTCTTGGCCGGCTGGAATTTCAGATAATTCAAGATCATCCACAACCGCAACAGGTACCCCATGTACGTCCAGCACCTGCCGGTCGAGGAGGTGCAGATGGGCGTCCAAGTATCGGGGACTCTGATTGTCGCCGGCGGCACTCATTGTCCAGCTCCAGTAATGATCATGAGTGGAATCGCGGCAGCCGCCGCCGCAAGAATGATCACTAGATAGACCAGAGCGGCACCGTTCAGGACACGACTGTTGACGTGCTCACCCATGTATTGAGGATCGTTGGCCACGATCAAG
Source organism: Propionibacteriaceae bacterium (assembly GCA_035535395.1). GTDB lineage: Bacteria > Actinomycetota > Actinomycetes > Propionibacteriales > Propionibacteriaceae > Microlunatus. The sequence continues at coordinate 1,637 of DATLQC010000044.1, forward strand.
ATAGGAAGATAGGTCAGCGGCAGCGCTACCGCCGAGAAGACCACTGAAAACTCAGTCACCTGGATCGGGTCGACTCCAGTCATCAGAGTGCCGATGCCGACCAGCAAGCAGATGATCATCAACAGGTGAAAGCGCGCCGCCTGCGCCGGGGGCCGGAACTTCCCCCACGGCCATCCAAGGAATTGCGCGACGGTGTATCCAGCCGACAGCGTCGTCTCCAGCGCGGCACCGGCAGTCGCGGCTACGACGCCGAGAATGATGAAGGCCAGCAGCAATTTGCCGCCGGCCATAGCGACCGGGAGCATGACTTGGGATAGCGCGGTCACCCCAATGAGCTCCGGCAGAAGTACGACCGCGGCACAGCCCGCGATTGCCAAAGAGAGCAGCCCGCCCAGCGGAAAGCCCACCAACACATTGGCTCTGGACTCGGCGAGGTCCTTCGTTGTCCAGCCTTCCTCAACGGCGCCAGAGGAGAAGAAGAACACTTCGTACGGCGTCATGGCGGCACCGAACAGCGCGACTGCGTAGAACCAATAGGTCGAAGTCTTCTCAGTACCCGTGGATGCCTTTTGCAGAACTTGTCGTCCCAGGTCGCTCCAGTCCGGGCCGAGCAGAAACAGACCGACCGCGAAGCCGATCAAACAAAGCCCGACGAGACCTGCGACATTTTCCATGATCTTGAACTTGACGCGCCAGATGACGAGCCAGACAGCGATCGCCGCAAACGGTACCCATAGCAGGTAATTGACGCTGCTGACCAGCTGCAAAGCCAGGGCAACGCCACCAATCTCCGCAGTGAGGGTCATTAAGTTGATCAAGAAAGAGGCACCGAGGTTCATGACCGCGAGCCGTGGGCCGAGCCGCTCCCGGATTAACTCGAACGTTGCACGGCCGCTGACGGCCGCCACCCGCCCCGACATCTGAGCGAAGATGCAGATGCCAAGAACTCCGACGACCACGACCCAGGCAAGCGAGAGCCCGAAGCGCGAGCCGACCACAGCATTGGTAACTAGATCCCCGATGTCCACGAACCCGCCAATTGCGGTCAGGATGCCCAAGGCGAGGCCGAAGATCCGCTTCATCGGCTGCCTCTGAGCTCGCTCAAGACGTCATCCACCTGTTGGCTAGCCGATTTCAGGGCCGCCGTATCACCGGTGCTGCCGTTCTGGGAGAAATCGTCGCGACTAGTCAGCAACGCCGCAACGCCAGCATGGATGGCAGCCAATGCCGCATCGCGATCGGACTTGATCTGCTCGCTCTCGACGCTGACTGGCTCTAATGCACTCTCGGCATCGGCGGCCTGCTTCGCCATGTCCCCAAGCACCGTCTCCGTGACAGCTCGCGTCGATCGCTGCTGGTCATACAGGTCGATAGCTAGAATGCTGCTCGCAATGGCGCTGTGCGTCTCGGTCAGCGCATGAATGAGATCATCTGTTGCTGAGGACTGCTGGCTGCAGCCGCAAAGCAGGATCAAGGATCCGACGAGGCCGGCTACCCGCGTCCAGACCCCCACCGAGTTCGCCCCCCAAATCAGCCACGGCTACGAGTGCAGCTAATCAGTGATTTCGTAGCATGGAGACCAGTTCTGACTTCTTCTTGCCTGAGTAGCCCGACAGGCCAAGCTCCTTGGCCCGTTTGCGCAAGTCTTCGACCTTCCAGTCGTCATACGAGCCGGACTTGCCGCCCTTTTTGCCAACCGAGGACCGGCCGCGCGCTGCCGCTGCATTGGCGATTCGAGCGGCCTTCTCCTTCGACCCGCCCTGCTCTCGGACGTCCTCGTAGACCTTTGAGTCCTTGACACTGGGGCCCGGCTTCTTTTTGCCCGGCATGATCGTCTCCTTTAACTGATCTTGGTCAGACTGTCTTGTGATTGAGCGGGCTGCCGGTTCGATCGAAGGAGTACCGGCAGTACTGCGATGATGATCACCACAAGCAGCGTCACGCCAGCGACAATGAGCGCGGCTTGCCGGCCCATCACCAGATCGAAGATCAATAGCATTGTCCCGATCAGCATGATCGCGACGCCAGCCAGGGTAATTCGCATGATGATATGAGCCGTTTGCACGATGGTCATCTTGGCGCCCTTGCGGAACAGGCCACGATGCAGGTTGACCGGCGCAAGTCCCAATGCGGTGGTGAGGACCGCAGCAATGACGAGGATGAGATAGACCCGGACCTGAAAGGTGGTCAGCTCACTGAACCGTGTCTGAAACGCAATGGTGAGCAAGAAGCCAGTGAAGATCTGGGTGCCGGTCTGGGTTACGCGCAGCTCTTGCAGAATCTCGTTCCAGTTCCGGTCCATCCGTTCGTTCAGGGTCTCGTTACGACCGTCCGTCGGGTCGACGTCATCGCCGACGTCCGCAGCCGGTTGATCTGTCATATCGATTCCTCACCCTGTACTCGCTGCTCTCAATCGTGTTAAAACCCCCGCAGTGTGGCTGCTAAACATCGCTCTGGGGCAGCGCCACGGATCAGGAGTTGCCGACGATGTGCTCGATAATCGCGGTCGTGGAGACCGACGGCGTGCGCGGCAGATACACGACCTGACAGACGTCGTTGAGAAAGTCGAACTTGCCCTGCCAATCGTCGCCCATGACCAAGATGTCGGCCTGATGCTCCAGGACGTACTCACGCTTTTGTTCGAGGCTCTCTTCGATGAAGACCGCATCGACAGCCTTGACATTGGCGACGATCTCCAGACGCTCCTC
>DATLQC010000045.1:0-2483 GCA_035535395.1 Propionibacteriaceae bacterium
GTGGGCGGCGCTCGTCTCATCCAGACCGATTGCGACGGCCTCGAATATCAAGAAGGCACAACCGCCCGAAAAAGGATTCACGGCCAGCGTGCGCGAGTGTAGGCGAGAGCAAGGCAGCCGGGTAGCAGGGACACGATATACACGAGCGCAATCAACGCTGAGCCACCAAGACTGAATTGAGGAATCCCGTTCACTAGATGAGCGACAGCACGCATGAGTAGCCGCGTGATTACCGCACTCAACAAACCCGCTACGGTTGCCGCTGCCACGCCAGTCCAAAGTTGGCGCACCAATTGACCCATTGCCATGTTGACCAGAGGTTCTCCTTAGAGCGACCTTAATCGAAAGCGAGCACTTCGCTCCAAGTCGGGTATGGACGAGGAGAAATAGCTTCTACCAGGCTGCCTTGTCGGCGGGTCGCGTTCCGCCGTTGGTAGGCGTAACCGCAGATACGACTTCGGCAACAGGTTCGAATTCGGGTCCAAAGTGATCTCAACGCCTTCGACCAGGTCGATCCCCGACAAGGCGGCGATAATTCACCGTGACCGCCGACCGTTCGATCACCACGCCGAAAGAACCCGCGCCGCAAGCGGACCGGTTGCCGGGCGTCCGAGGACGGAACGTCGATCGGTCGCTTGCCAGCGATTGCGACTACGAACGTCGCGGCATCGGCGTCGCCTCACACTGACCGTTCGAGTCCTGGGGCTCAGCAACCGTCCATCCGTCGGCGGCCCATTGCGTCGGCAGACCGAGCGCAGGGCAGACTGTGTCGCACAGCTCGCATTGCCCAGAGCTGCCTGGACCGCGGGATCTGCCGCTCGCAGATTTTGTCATGCGTCCGGCAGCGCTTGCCTTTGAATTTCGCGCGCCAGTTGCGCTATACGGAGCGGCGATTGTCGGTTACGTGGTAGGTAAATGCGGTGTCCAAGCTCCTCAAACCGCCTCGGTACTTGTTTCTTATGCGCCACGCGCAGCAACGCGCAGGGCATCTGACCAATGCGGGCTCGGCGCACGTTCGAGAGCTCGCGGGACGTTTATCAGAATGGGTACGCGCGGAGTGGCGAAATGAGCCGGATCGCGCAATCCGGGTCTGGTACACCGCACCAGCTACCGAGGTGCGTGAGACGGTCGATCTCCTCATGCAGGAAGTGCTTGCAGAGACGCAGCGCCCTGAGCTCCGCAAGCAGCCAAAGCTGAAGCCAAACCAGGCGAAACACCTGCTGGAGCTGCACGACTCAGGGAACTACACCCAAGCCGAGCTCGAGGAACTGTTCAGCGTAGGGCGATCAACGATCTACCGCACCATCGAGAGAATGCGGCCTAAACCTGCCGAACTCGAGCGGCCATTCGCCCACGTGCTGCCGCCGTTCCCGAACACCGAAACCAGCACTCCGCCCTTCAGGGCCAAGGGCTGATCGGGCGCAGACGAGCCGCAAGCCGAAGGCTCATCGCGATCCGCCGGACATCGTCGGCATCAACCACGCCATCCACCGTCGCGCATCGCTCGGATCACCCAAATAATGCTAGGACGTCCACCGATGGGCCAACGCCACAGTACGCAAGCGGAACCTCAGGTGAGTCGTCCGCCGCGTCGCACAGCAACCGCTCGATCCGAGCGATCCAACCGCTCGCGCTCGGCAGGTCGCCGGCATTGAGCAAGCGGAAGACCAGCCAGAACGCACATCTCACAGCACCGAGCCGGTTCCCCGTCTGCAGGTGCAGCTGATGCGCCCACGTCGATGCCTCAGCGGGACGCCGGGCGACGGTGCGCTCCCGCCCCACGCCTTAGAGATGTCGTAGGTGCGGCGCCCCGCGATGACCGCGCCCACCCGGCCGACCCCTTCGTCGAAGAAGGCCGCGCTGACGGCTGACATCTTGAACGAGAGGTAGTACCGGCTGGGCGTATCACCGTCGCTGAACCAGCTGAAGAGTCGGTCGCCGTCGACCCCCAACCGCTGCTCGGGGCTGTCGTCAGCACCCGCGATTAAGCCATCGAGGGAAGTCGAGGGCGCCGTCACAACCTTCGTCATTGTGTCTCCTTCCCAGGCAGCGCGGCCCCGACGGCCGCGTCATGGAGGTACAACGAACCGGCCAGCACGGACTCATCGCTTGCCCACCCGAACGGATGACTTGAAGCGCTTGCAGCACCGCCCGCGTCACGGCCGTGCCGAACAGCCCGCGCGAAAATGTCGGCGCTACACCCAGCCCGGGCCACCCAGCGCCGCCGCCCAGATCATCCTCCCTGGCCGCCACGGGTGGGAATGGGTCCTGGCCGTTAGCCGCGGATGGGCTCGAGGAAGTCCACCATGAGCTGGTTGACCCGCTCCGGATCGTCGGCTTGGACCCAGTGGCTGGCCTCGGCGATCCGCTCGACCCGCACGTCCGGAACCCAGGCGCGGTCCGGCTCAGCCAATTCCCGGCCCAGGGAGCGATCTTGGTCCCCCCATATGATCAGGGTCGGGATATCCACGCGACGCAAGCCG
>DATLQC010000046.1:0-2709 GCA_035535395.1 Propionibacteriaceae bacterium
CCGAGTCTGTTGTACGCGGCGATGCCTGGCTCATTCACCGTAGCGACCTGAACATAGGCGTACCGCGCGCCTTGACGGGCCGCCCAATGTCCGAGGCTCGCCATCATCGCGGTTGCCAGCCCGCGCTGGCGATGATCAGGACGGGTCCAGATGCTGGTGAGTCCCAGCCAGTCCCCACTCTGGTGGCCACGGGCAATAGCGACTAGCTCCCCGTAATCGTCGGCTGCCTCGCCGGCCACTGCGGCAAACGCCCGCGGCGGGCTGCCTTCCAAGATCATCCGGACAATGCCCGGATCTGCCGAGTTCGGCCGACTGCGCTGATATGCATGCTCCCAGTCCGGCTGCAGCCTGTCCCTTATCTGCACCACAGGATCAGCAGGTCGGCCAGCCAGGAAATCCGCCAGGCGGCTGACGAGGACAACCGTTGGCTGGTATGGGCTGACCCAGCCAAGATCGCGTAGCGCCTGTTCTTCGGGCGAGCCCTCGATCACTTGCGCCAGCGCCGGAATCTCGTGATCGATAGCAAAGGCAATGATCCGATCGGCAGCCTCCGGCATCGACACGCCTGGATCACCGACGGCATGACAGGAGTTGGCGCGTCCGGTGAAGCCGCCCCCGGCCCGCAGCGTCCAGTCTCCGAGGACCTTGTGCCAAGCTAACCAGCCGCCGACAGTGTGCCGTTGCAGGTCCTGGGCGGAGATCCGCCGAGGGTCCAGACCTCCGGCTGCGGCCGGGACCCGGCGCGCGGCGATGATCATCGACCGCTGAATGAGCTGGGTAGCCGAATCGAGGGTGGCAAGCTGTACGGTCGTGGCATCCAGGGCCTCGATCCAACCAATGACGTCAGTCGCTGGACCGCCAGGCAGCCAGTACCTCACCGCCCATCGCTCGTCCAAGAGCGCACCATCCAGCGGCTTGCGACTCCGAGCAGCCACCAGACCCGCCTTTCGCCGATGGACCTTAATTAGGAATGCTTCCGAAAGGCGTGATACTAGGCGATGAAGACCGCGTTGCTCGCCCGTGGCGAGGACGCACCAGCAATCGAGGAGCGACATCCGTGACGTACGTCATTGCGCAGCCATGTGTGGACCTTAAGGACCGGGCCTGCGTTGAGGAATGCCCGGTCGACTGCATCTATGAGGGCAACCGGATGCTCTATATCCACCCTGACGAGTGCGTCGACTGCGGCGCGTGTGAGCCGGTGTGTCCGGTGGAGGCGATCTTCTACGAGGATGACACGCCCGAGGAGTGGAAGGAGTACTACAACGCCAATGTTGACTTCTTCTCAGACCTCGGTTCCCCGGGCGGCGCCGCAAAGCTCGGCGTCATCGACAAGGATCACCCCCTGATCGCAAGTTTGCCTCCGCAAGAACACGACGAGTGATCACTGGGCCGTGCTGATTGAGGGTCCGCCGCGGCGCACCGGGCTAGCGGCGGAGCTGCCGGACTTTCCGTGGGACACGATCGCGGCTGCCAGAGCGATCGCCGAGGCACATCCCGGTGGCATTGTCGATCTTTCGGTCGGAACACCGATCGACCCCACACCAGAGCGAGCGACCAGGGCTTTGTGCCGGGCGGCAAACAGCCCGGGCTACCCCTTTACTGCCGGCACCCTTGCATTGCGTAAGGCAATCGCGTCCTATCTCGCTCGGCGTTGGGAAGCTGACGGCCTTGCCCCAGATGACACGTTGCCGGTCATCGGCACGAAGGAATTGGTGGCGTGGCTACCGACGTTGCTCGGTCTTGGGCCTGATGATCTTGTCGTCTACCCGACGATGGCATACCCGACGTACCTGGTCGGTGCCAAGATCGCCGGCTGTCGCGCAATGGCCTGCGACGATCTGGACCAGCTCGGCGACGCTCAGCCGGCACTGATCTGGATCAACTCACCATCCAACCCGACGGGTCAGATTCTCGATCCGGCTGCGCTCAAGCATCGGGTCACCTGGGCCCGTAAACGCGGTGCGCTGGTTGCCTCCGATGAATGCTATGGGGAGTTCGGCTGGGAGGCGGAGCCGATCTCGGTGCTGCACCCCTCGATCAACGATGGCCGGCACAACGGGCTGCTCGCGGTCCATTCGCTCTCCAAGCGCTCCAACCTGGCGGGCTACCGCGCGGGCTTCATTGCTGGTGATCGAGATGTAGTGGCAGATCTGCTCTTGATTCGCAAACACGCAGGGATGCTCGTCCCCCGTCCGGTCCAGGAGGCGATGATCGAGTTGCTCGATGATCATGATCATGTGAATCAGCAGCGGGAGCGCTATATGCGACGTCGGAGTATGCTGCGGCCGGCCCTGGAAGCAGCAGGCTTTCGAATCGAGCACTCTGAGGGTGCGATCTATCTGTGGGCGACCCGTGACGAGGACTGCCATACCTCGGTGGACTTCCTGGCTCACGAGGGCATCCTGGTTGCGCCGGGGGACTTCTACGGCCCGGCCGCTAGCTGGCACGTACGGGTTGCTCTAACGGCGACTGACGAACGAGTCGCTGCAGCCGCCGCGCGTCTCAGCAACGCTCCTCATCCTCATTCGCCCTCTTGCTGAAACCTACGTTCACGTAGCTTTCATGCGGTCGGCGGATTCAAGCGGTCCTTGCAACGATGGGTGGGTTTGACAGTAGTTCGCAGAAGGCTTCTGCGGGGGTCTTCCAGCCGAGGGTTTTGCGGGGCCGGTCGTTGAGTTCGTGGGCGACGAAGGCTAGATAGTCGGG
>DATLQC010000047.1:0-3278 GCA_035535395.1 Propionibacteriaceae bacterium
GGCGCCTCACGAGTTGGGGCAGACCGCTGATTACAGGGCTACTTCCCTTTGTTGCCGTGGATGTCAACACGTCGGTGCCTCCTACTAGTTGGCTCACGTGTGAGCCTAGAAAGCCGCCGCGGGTAGGGCATCGACCTTTAGTTGGTGATGTAGTTGGGGTCGGCGGTCAGAAGCCCCCTTACTTCGGGCGGCAGAAAGTCTCTTTACACCCGTGGGATGCTGAGATATGCCTGGTCCCGCAGTCGCCCTGACGTTGCGGGCCGATGACCGGGTGGAGTTGGAGCGGTGGCTCGGGTCGTCGTCGCTGCGTACGCGGCTGGTTCAGCGAGCTCAGATTGTGCTGCTATCCGCAGATGGTGTCTCTACCCAGGAGATCGCAGATCGAGTGGGCGTTTCCCGACCGACGGTCAACCTGTGGCGGTCTCGCTATGCGAAGTCGGGTCTGTCCGGACTCGCGGATCAGGACCGGCCGGGCCGACCGAGTCGAGCCATAAGGAGTGAACCAGCGCTAGCCGAGTGGTCCGGAAACGATCATGGCGATCCACTCCTGGCGACGAAGCTCTCTGTCTTAAGGGCTCGTCGTACCGTGGTGCCCCGCCAGAGTCTGTACGCACGACTCGACGATGGGGTGTCACGAGCGGTGGTGATCATCTCGGCGCCGGCGGGATTTGGCAAGTCCACCTTGTTGACCAGCTGGCTCGCCGGGCGAACGACCCAGGACAGATCGGTGGCCTGGCTCTCACTCGATGCGGGCGACAATGATCCGAACGTCTTCTGGCGTTACTTCCTGGCAGGCATAGCCCGGCTCCATCCCGGGGTTGGTGCGACGGCCTCGGCGCTGCTGGGTTCACCGCAGCCGCCCGGAATGGCGACCATTCTGACCACGCTGGTCAACGATCTGCACTCTATGAGCCGCGATGTGATCTTCGTGCTCGACGATTATCAGCTGATCGACTCGGCCGACGTCCACGAGGCGATGACCTTCCTAATCGAGAACCGGCCATCTCGGCTGCACCTGATCATTCTCACCCGTGCCGACCCTCCGCTCCCGCTGTCGCGGTTGCGGGCAAGCGGAGAACTGCTTGAGCTGCGAGCAGCTGATCTTCGCTTCGGACCCGGTGAGGCGGGAACCTACCTCAACCAGGTCATGGGACTGCAGCTGACGGCAGCGAATATCTCCGAACTGGTAAGGCGTACGGAGGGTTGGGTAGCCGGGTTGCAGATGGCGGCTCTGGCGATCCGTGATCAAGCTGACGTGCCCGGGTTCATCGCCGGCTTCACCGGCAGCAACCGCTATGTGCTCGATTACCTGGCTGAGGAGGTTCTGGGGCGGCAACCCCCAGCGTTGCGGGCCTTCCTGCTTGACACCTCAGTGCTTGATCGGATGTGTGCCTCGTTGTGCGAAGACGTCACATCCAGACCTGACAGCCAGGACGTCTTGGAGGGCTTGGAGCGTGCCAACCTCTTCGTCGATCCGTTGGACGAGGTCCGCGGCTGGTATCGCTACCACCAGCTCTTCGCCGACGTCCTGAATCAGCGACTGCGCCATGAACAGCCCGGCCGCGTATCAGAGCTGCATTGCAGAGCCAGCGCCTGGTACGAGCGACACGGAGTATTCACCGACGCGGTGCAGCATGCGATCCGAGGCCACGATCCGGGTCGCGCCATTCGCTTGATCGAGTCTGGCGGCATGTCGCTCGTTCTTGATCAGTACGTGCATACCGTGCTCGCCTGGCTCGATGAACTGCCGGCGGAGCTGGTACGCGCGCGTCCTGTCCTCGGCACGATTCGCGCCTTGGGATATGTGTTCTCCAACCGCTTTGACGAAGCCGAAGCTAGTCTGCACGACGCCGAACGATGCCTAGCGGGAGCGCCGGTGAACGACGAGACCAGGGCAGTCCTCGGCCGGGCAGTCGTCATCCGCGCCGCCATCTCCCGCTTCTCCGGTGACATCGAACGCAGTGTCAGCCTCGGGCGCCACGCGTTGCACGTGCTGCCCGATATCGATGCGACTTCGCGCGAGCGGGCGTCCGCCCAGGCTCATGTGGCTCTCAGCTATCAAGTGGACGGCGACGTAGGCCTCGCCAATGAACGTCTGCAAGAAGAAGCGGTCGCGGCTTTCTCGGCGGCAGACGCGCTGGTGCCCTTGCTGAGCAGCATCAATCGCCTCGGCAAGTTCAGAACGATGCAGGGTCGCCTGCGAGCCGCCCACGCCACCTATGAACGTGCCGCCGCGGCCGTGTCGGACCGCGCTGGCCAACCTGCTGTGGTGAACGGCGCGGCATATTACGCCGGCATGGGCGAGATACACCTGCAATGGAACGACTTGGATTCAGCCGAACGGTATCTGCGTCAGGCAGTCGACCTGGCCGCGGGCGGCTTGACTGTTGGTGCCGATGTGATCACAGAGAGCTATCTCTCCCTGGCTCGTCTGCACGAAGCCCGTGACCACCCAGTCGAGGCGAGCGCCACCCTGGACCAGCTCTTCAGCCTGGCTCGCCGGCGCAGCTTCTTCTACCTGCTCATAGAACGCGGCGAAGCGGCCCAGGCCAAACTCGCTCTCCGACAACACGACCTCGCCGCCGCCATCGAATGGGCAGACGGCTATGGAAATGGAACAGACGCGACCTACACCCACGAGGCAGCACCTCACCCTCGCCCACGTGCTTATCGCCCGCGCCGAAAACGGCTCCGCGGGCTGCCTGAACGCTGCGCTGCAGCTACTCGAGCGGATGTTCACCGCGGCAGCCGGAGCTGGGCGGACGAACAGCGTCATCGAAATCTTGATTCTCCAAGCGTTGGTCCTTCAAGCACAACATGAACGAACCGCTGCGATCGAGGCGGTGGAGGGAACGCTGGTGCTCGCCGAACCTGAGTGCTACGTTCGCGTCTTCGTCGATGAGGGAGCGCCGATGGTGGGGCTACTCAAGGACGTGATCCAAACGCGGCGCGATACAGTTCATGATCCACAAGAGGTCAGCTTGCTCCGCTATGCGCGGCGGTTGATCACTGAATTCCACGCGCCGGATCTAGGCGACGTCAATGACTCCCTAACCGGTCGGGAGCGTGAAGTTCTGGAGTTGATCGCCGGTGGACTTTCGAACCGGGAGATCGCCGCGCAGCTGTACGTCGCGACCAGCACCGTTAAGTCGTACACCAACAGCATCTTCCGCCGACTCGGCGTAAGGAGCCGGACACAAGCTGTCGCGGAGGCTCGGGCGCTTCACCTGCTCGCTGACTAGCCTGGCATCCCCCCGATGTCACAGCCCGATGGACTA
>DATLQC010000048.1:0-22199 GCA_035535395.1 Propionibacteriaceae bacterium
GTCAGACTCCAGTTGAGCCATGGGTCAACTGGAGTCTGACAAGTCGGCGTGGTGGATTACGGGATGAGGACGAGCTTCCCCCGAGCGTGTCCGTCGTAGCTGATCTGGTACGCCTCAACGGCGCGATCGAAGGGAAATGTCTGGAACTTGATCACAAGCTTGCTCTGTTCCAGCAGCTCGGCCGCCTCGGCGAGAGCCTTCATGGGCTGGCTGTCCGCCCCGCCGCCCGTGACTTGCGCTCCGGCTGCCGCAGCGCCGAAATTGGCGATAGAGACGACCTGCGACGGCTCAGGCGCCAGGCTGACCAGATCTTCAATCGGTGTCTTGCCAACCGCATCGAGGACTGCGTCGATCTTGAGACCGAGCGCACGTACCCGGTCCACCATGCCTTCGCCGTAGACCACGGGGATAGCCCCGATCTCGCGGAGGTAGTCGTGATTTGCCTCGCTGGCTGATGCGATCACTGTGGCACCCCGGGCCCTCGCGATCTGAGTCACAGTCGAGCCGACTCCACCAGAACCACCATCGATGAAGAGGGTGCTGCCTTCAGTCACGCCGAGTAGCCGTAGCACCCGCTCAGCCGTCTCACTCACCACGCCAGCCGCCGCTGCGACGGCCCAATCCACCGAAGCCGGTTTATGAGCCCACGCATCCAGGACCGCATACTCGGCCTGGGTGTGGTTGCCTAGACCAAACACCTCGTCGCCGACTGCGACGTCGGTCACTCCTTCTCCGACCTCGTCGACCACACCCGCGGCGTCGTAGCCGGGATAACCGGTGCCCTCAAGCGGCTTGCCCTGCGCGTACATGCCCGATGCGAACTTCCGGTCGGCCCCATTGAGGCTTGCGGCTTTTACCTTGATGCGAATCTGTCCGGGTCCTGCGTGCGGCTCTGGCGCTTGTCCGACGCTGAGGACTTCGGGCCCGCCATACTCGGTGAACTGCAACGCAAACACTGATGCCCCCTTTTTGGGCTCTCCTCGCGCATCGCGCTCGATCCCCGCCTACTTCGTCGTTGTTCGCAGACGATACAGCGTGTCTGCTCTCCTCCTCAGCACGGCGGCGCGCGATTGCCGACGCTCGCAGAGCATAGCCAGACTATTTCCTGTCAGCCTTCGTCGCGTCTGCGCCTCCAGCGAGAGCCGCCACAAATGCCTCTGGCGGAACCTCGACCCGCCCCACCATTTTCATGCGCTTCTTGCCCTCCTTCTGCCTTTCGAGCAGCTTGCGCTTTCGGGTGATGTCCCCGCCATAGCATTTCGCCAGCACATCCTTCCGCACTGCTCGAATCGTCTCGCGCGCGATCACCCGCGATCCAATCGCCGCCTGTACCGGAACCTCGAATTGCTGCCGAGGAATCAGTTCTTTCAATTTGGCGGTCATCATGACGCCGTATGAATAGGCCTTGTCCTTGTGCACGATCGCCGAAAATGCATCGACGGGCTCGCCCTGCAACAAGATGTCGACCTTGACCAAGTCAGCAGCCTGTTCGCCGGAAGGTTCGTAATCCAAGCTCGCGTAACCCCGGGTACGCGACTTCAGAGCATCGAAGAAATCAAAAACGATTTCGGCCAACGGGAGTGTGTAGCGGATCTCTACTCGATCTTCGGAGAGATAGTCCATGCCGTGCTGGATGCCGCGACGATTTTGGCACAGCTCCAGAATGGTGCCGATGTAGCTTGCCGGAGCCAAGATGGTGGCCTTCACGACCGGTTCGTACACCTCAGTGATCTTGCCGCCGGTCGGATATTCCGAAGGGTTGGTTACCTCCACTTCGCTACCGTCTTCCATGATCACGCGGTAGACCACATTTGGAGCGGTAGAAATCAGGTCAAGATCAAATTCCCGCTCAAGACGCTCCCGCACGATCTCCATGTGCAGCAGGCCGAGGAAGCCAATGCGGAATCCGAAGCCAAGGGCACTCGATGTTTCCGGCTCGTAGCTCAGCGCGGCATCGTTGAGCTGCAGCTTGTCCAAGGCTTCCCGGAGCTCGGGATAGTCCGCACCGTCGATCGGATACAGGCCGGCGAACACCATTGGCCTCGGAGGTCGATAACCACCTAGATCACGAGCGGCCGGTCGGTTCAGTGAAGTGACGGTGTCGCCTACCCGGGACTGCCGGACGTCCTTCACGCCGGTGATCAAGTAGCCGACCTCACCCACTCCAAGAGACGCCGCCTTGGTTGGTTCGGGAGAGATGACCCCAACTTCCAACATCTCGTGGGCGGCCTTGGTCGACATCATCAACACGCGCTCACGGTGCGACAGCGCGCCGTCCACGACGCGTACGTAGGTGACTACTCCTCGGTAGGTGTCGTAGACGGAATCGAAGATCAACGCCCTAGCCGGTGCGGCCGGATCACCAACCGGTGCAGGTATCTGGGCAACGATCTCATCCAGCAGGTGCGCAACGCCCTCCCCCGTCTTCGCCGAGACCCGGAGTACCTCATCGGGATCGCAGCCCACGACCTTGGCCAGCTCGGCGGCATATTTGTCCGGCTGCGCGCTAGGCAAGTCGATCTTGTTCAGAACTGGAATGACGTGCAGGTCGGCATCTATCGCAAGGTAGAGGTTGGCCAGCGTTTGGGCTTCAATACCTTGCGCGGCATCGACGAGGAGTACCGCACCTTCACAGGCTGCCAGCGAGCGGGACACCTCGTAGGTGAAGTCCACATGGCCCGGGGTATCGATCATGTTGAGTATGTAGGTCTCAGCGGCGTCGGAGTTGTCCCGGTGATCATGAAGCTGCCACGGCATCCGGACCGCCTGGGACTTGATCGTGATGCCGCGTTCCCGCTCAATGTCCATCCGATCCAGGTATTGGGCACGCATCGACCGCTCATCGACCACACCGGTCAGCTGCAGCATCCGATCCGCCAAGGTCGACTTGCCATGATCGATGTGCGCAATGATGCAAAAGTTGCGGATGATCGATGGGTCAGTGCGGCCCGGCGGCGGCGCGTACACGGGACTCACAACAGACATCCTCACTTGTGATAGCGAATTTGGCCCGCCTACTCCACCGCTGGTAGCGTGGTCCGTCGCGCTTGCACAGCAGCGCCCCATACATCACAGAGGAGTTCCAGAGGCCTGTCGTGGCGAACATCAAGTCCCAGCTCAAACGAATCAAGACCAACGAGAAGGCTCGTCAGCGTAACAAGGCGACGAAGTCCGCGCTGAAGACCTCGATTCGTCGGTTCCATGAGGCCGCAAACACTGGTGAGGTCGCCAAAGCCACCGAGTTGGCACACGCCGCCTCCCGTGCCTTGGACAAGGCGGCATCGAAGGGGATCATCCACAAGAATCAGGCCGCCAATCGCAAGTCTGCGATCGGGGCTCAGGCGGCCCGCCTGGAAACGTCGAGCAAGAAGCCGCGCAAGCGCGCCCGCTCTGCGAGCACCGGTTAAGCAGCACTCGCGATCCGGCAGCAAGCGAAGCGAGCAATCGGACCCAGAAAGATCGAACACAGAAAGATCGAACACAGAAATCAGTGCCGCAGCCGTGAAACGCTGAGCACCGCACGCTCCAACGCAAACGCGGCATCGTCAGCGGCGCCTTTGACATCGGCATCAGCGACCGCGACCGCTTTCAGGGCCGTGGCAAGGCTCCCTTGATCCCAGCCGCGCGCTTGTGAGCGCATTGACTTGAGCTTCCACGGCGGCACTCCGACCTCCCGCGCCAGGTCGGCTTCCCGCAGCCCGCTGCCAGCCGTGATCAACTTGCCGAGACCACGGATGCCCGATGCCATGGCACTAGTGATCAATACCGGGGCTACGCCGGTCGCCAACGCCCAGCGGAGCTGCTCCATTGCAACGCCAGTACGCCCCGCCAGGGCGGCATCTGCCACCGCAAAACTGCTTACCTCTGCCCGACCACCGAAGTAACGACGCACCTGATCGGCGCTGATGGAACCGCCCTCGCCATCCGAGACGAGTTGAGTGACAGCGGCGGCCAGTGTTCGTAGATCGTGACCGACGGCATCCACCAGCGCCGACGCCGCGCCCGCATCAATGGAGCTACCCGCACGCTTGGCTTCCGCGGAGACAAACTGCGGGAGCTCCCAGGTCTTGACGGCTGGACATTCGATGACTTCCGCGCCAACGGATTTCAGCTTCTCGAGCAGTCCCTTGCCTTTCGGTCCTCCCGAATGCACGCCGATCACCGCGAGATCAGATATCTGGGCAGCTGCCAGATTCACCAACTCCGCATCAAGCTCCGGAGCCAAAGTCTCCAGATCATTGATCACTGCAGCGCGACGACTGGAAAACAGCGACGGACTGGTGATCTCGGCAAGCTTGCCCGCATCCAGTCGAGCAGCCTCGATCTCTGAGATCTCCACATCGGGCGACTCGGATCGCATGCGATGACGCAGGGCATCGACGGCGCGGTCGGACAACAGAGCCTCTGGCCCGCTAACCAGGACCAGCCGTCCGAACGGAGATTGGGCTGCCGCCACGCAGCACAGCATGCCAGCCCCAGCCGACACTGTGGCTGAATCAAGGTCCAGCTGCGAGAATCTGTATTGCGCGAACAAAAAAGGCCGATGTTCCGTTTCGCAACACAAATCAGATTCGCGCCTGCCTATGACTGGTGTTGATATATATGAGCGAGACACTTGGATAGAGGCGAAAGGGGCGTCGGTGGTCGGCAAGGTGTGGACCTCACTGTTCGGTCGGGTTGTTTCTGATCGGCAGCTGCCGGCTGCCCCTGGGGAGCCGGAAAGGGTTTACGTGGAGGAGCCTGCGCTTGGCATGAAGCTGACCGGCGAGCCCCATCCGCTGGACCGTATGGTCACGGTTCAACCGAACACAGTTGTCGTCCTCTTTGAGCAGGACAGCGTGCCACGGCTCAAGTTCCCCGGGGAGTACTTGACGCCGGGCCTGCTTCCGTCGCTGCGCCCGGTGCAAGTGCTTGCTGTCAACACTGCACCTGTCGAGCTGGACGTAACCGTCGACCACCTCGTCACCATGGATGGCCACGACATTGAGAACTGCACCGTCCGGGTAACGGTGCAGTTGTCGGATCGTGACCAGTACGCCTCTGTAACGAGCTTGGCTGCTGAGTTTGGTACCGAACTTGAGGCGTATCTGCTCCAGCGGGTTGAGACCGATGTAGCAACGGGGATGCACGCCGCTGTCAAGATGAACCGCCTTGCCGACCTCCGTCGCCCGACCGTGCAACAGGAGCTGGCCGAGCGCTGGCTGCCAAGATCTTTCGCCGGCGGCACCCTGGTACGGCGAGATTTCGATGTCCGCGAGATCAGCTGGCCCAAAGATGGACCCATATCGGTTCCACTTCCCCAAGCCAAGTCCCCGAAGGTGGAGCCGACAAACTCAGTTCCCAGGCCGCTGCCGAACCCAGATGCGCGGACCGCTTCACCATCGCAGGCCATGGAACTGAGCATGGATACCCGCCTACGGCGAATTTGGCGGCGTTACGCGGACCCGCAGGTTCGAGCAATTGCCGGCGCGAAGGTCGGCAATGCGGCCACGGTCATCGCCGTAGTCGATCGTGAACCCGGCGCCTATGAAGGAAGCCGCGTGCGCGAAGCCTTTGGTAACTACTACGAAGATCACAGCCTGCATTTTGTAGCCGCTGTGGCCGATTCGTATGAAGATCTCGTTCGTGCCTGGTTCAAGCAGGTCGATGGCAGTCCGGGGCGGCTTATCTCGGTGCGATCGTTTGATGATGACTCCGTAATGCGGATCGGCGTTGATCAAGCACTGCGATCGGCCGAGGAGCGTGCGAGAGGATTGTCAGTTGGCACGCAATCGGACCGAGAGGCTTTACGGCGGCTCGTTCCTCATGAGCGGGTCGAATTCGTGGCAGCCGACACCACCGGGTGATCCCATGATCCTGAGCGGCCCCCCGTCGTGAGCAACATCGGGTACTCCAACCCGCAGGCGGCGCGACCGGACGTGGGGTCTCTTGGGCCCTCTACACCACAACGGGCAGAGGACTCCCGAAAGATCAGGCAGGCTGCCACCATCCCCTTGATCATCTCCTTGGGAGCCCAATGGGTGTTCTTCATCCATTACTGGATCCCGGAGATTGGCGGTCTTCCGGCAAGCAACTTGTGGCTCACACAGCTCGCACCGTTGGCCTCAGTTGCCCTCACCAGTGAGGGTCAACCGCAGGTCGGGGCACAAAACGGCCAGTGGGGACTGCCAGCTTTAGTGCTGCTGGTGTGTGCCTTTGCGCTGTTCTGGCTGTCGCGTACGCGTCACTGGCTTGGGCGTACCGCGATGCTGGCTCCCGCCGCTCTTGGTCTAGTGGCTGGGCTGGCAATCGTCATCGGGTTGGCCGTCCGAGGCACCTTGTCATCATCGCTGGTCGGGGTGCTGTTGTTGATCATCTGGGTGTTCAGTGCTGGCTATGCCGCTCTGCACGGGCTCCTCGACAACCTCGGTCCGTTGCCACCTAAGACCTGGCACAGCGGCCTGCCGCTCCTCATCGCGTACGCGATCATCATCCCCGCGCCCACGGCAGTCGGCCGTTGGCTGTTTGCTCCTGAGATGCGCGATGCTGCTGCCAGGCTCCAGGACAACACGGTGGCACTGCGACTTGCCGCGTTGTGGACTCCAAGCACATTGTTGCTTTACCTCACCGGTCTCCTGGTCGGCGGCGCTATCTGGGTGGCCTATCAGGCATGGCCGCCGCGGCGCCAGATGGCGTTCGTCGGCCGCGCCCTTATTGTCATCGGCATCCTGATCATCACCGCCGCCGTCGGATGGCCAGCAACGACAGTGGCCAACAAGAGGGTGACGGAGCTGACCTACGCTAGCCCAGCTAACGAAGTGCACTTCACCTGCGGCGCGTGGATCCTTGATCAACCCAGCACCGTCTCCCAGCAACAAGAAGCGGCAAAGACACTCGTGATCAGCGGATTCAGCTGCCAGACGGTGACGGCCTACTCGGGCTACCAGCAGCTCTCGACCCACAATCTCCAGGTGTCGTTGTCGCCGGTGATCGCGCACACCCCTGACGGAGTCAGGATCTCGGGCCGGATCGTCGCGGCCCAGTACGGTGATGTCCTCGTCGTCGCCGGCAGTGATCGATTCGATGTCAATGCCAATGTGCTCATGGGCATTGGTCTCACCGATAGTGCCCAGCTCTGGCGTTACAGCTGCGGGCGTGGATCAACAATGGGCGTGCGCTTCGCCAACGTGCCAGGTGGTGACAATCCGGCCGAGGGGCACATCACCCAAGGCGAGCTTCCGCCTGAGGCTGTCGTGACTTGCCAGGGCCAGACCATTCGCATCAACCCGGTGACCGGGCCTTGATCATGGAGTAAGCGTCCAGATGAGTACGGCGACGAAGGCGCTCCAGACAGCCAAATTCCTCGGTGGTATGTATCGGGAGCGAGCGCACGTGCTTTATTGGGCGCATGTCCGAAATGACCTCTTCAGCCGTCTGATCCTGCCGAACGGCCACACGGATCCGTACGAAATCTATGAGGAGATGCGTGGTCGCGGACCAATGTTGCCGACCCGGCTTGGCAACTACAGCACTACCAGCCATCAGCTGTGCGATGAGGTACTGCGGAGTCGGAAGTTTGGCGTCAGCGCACCAGACGGAAGCGAGGACCTTGGGGACCAGGCCGGACTCGACATGTCCTTGCTAGAGCTCAATCCACCAGATCACACGCGGATCCGCCGACTCGCCGCACCAGCGTTCACACCACGGCGCATGGCAGGCTACGCAGGCTTGGTGGATCAAGCAATCCAGCGGCTGCTCGACCAATGTGAACGCCAACGTGAGTTTGACCTCATGTCATCCTTTGCCTCGCCGCTGCCTATTGCAGTGGTGACTCATCTGCTTGGCCTGCCCAATGAGCCCGAACGCTTCCGGCGGCTGGGGTCGACCATCGCTCGAGCCCTGGATGGCATCTGGTCACTCGGCCAGGCCCGAACCTTGGCGGCAGCCGATGCCGAGCTGCGGACCACCTTCGCCGAGCTGCTTGAGGAACGGGCGGCCGACCCAGGCGATGATCTGGTATCTGCGCTGGTAGCCGAGCAAGGCCGGGCGATCACGCCTGCGGAGCTGTCGGCGCTCGTACGGCTCCTCTTGATCGCCGGCTTCGAGACAACGGTCAATGCGATCGGTAACGGCATGCGCTGGTTGCTGGCAGATCATGAACAGTGCGAATTCCTGGTCGCAGACACCAACCGTGCGGCTGCGGTCGCCGAGGAGGTGCTCCGCTTCGACCCGCCTGTTCAACAGACGGCGAGAGTAGCCCATGAGTCTGTCCAGGTCGGTGACGTATTGGTAGCGAGAAACCAATGGGTGATCACCTTGCTGGCGGCGGCAAACCGTGATCCTGAGGTCTATCCCGAACCGAGCCGCTTCAACATCATGCGGGAGTCACCGGTTGAGCATCTGGCCTTCTCCGGCGGTATTCACTACTGCCTCGGCTCCCCGCTTGCCCGGTTGGAGCTGACCCAGGCGTTCCGGGCGCTCGCAGAACGGTTTCCCAAGATTCGGCAGACCGGGCCAATCAGCATGCGCCCTGGCACCACGCTTCGCGGACCCCTCCGGTTTCCCGTTGCTGTGGCCTAGCACATCAGTAGCACGATCATCGCTGGGTCACCGCAGCCAGTCGGTCGTGCTGCAGCCGGACCGCGATGGAGCCATTCTGATCGGTTCTGAGCAGGGTCATCCCGAGTGATCGGACGAGCTGGACGGTACGCGGTGCCGGGTGGCCATAGTCGTTGTCGAGCCCGGCGCTCGCAATCGCAAGTCGGGCGTGGCTTGCGGCAATGAATGCGGGCTCCTGCTGTGCCGAGCCGTGGTGCGGAATCTTGAGGACGTCGGCCCGCAGGTCCACCCCCGCGCTCAAGATCGCCTGCTGACCTGGCGGTTCCAGGTCTCCGGTAAGCAGCAGTCGCAAGCCCGCGGTCTTGACCATGATCACAAGGCTGCTGTCATTCTGCCTGGAGGACTCATCCTGATCGACTAAGACATGGTTGACCGGTCCGAGAACCTGTAGTTCCGTCTCTCCGACGCTGGCACGCGTCCCGGGCAAAGGCGAATTCAGCGGAATTCCGCGTTGCATCGCCTGCTGCCTGACTATTGCTGCCATTGGGCCTACCGGCGCCTGGGGGCTAACCCAGATTTGACCGACTCGACGGTGCTGCATCACACCGATCAGGCCGTCGACGTGATCGGCGTGAAAGTGTGTAATGATCATCAGCGGCACTCGACGAATTCCAAGACGGTCCAGGCAGCTGCGCATCGCGGCGGGGGCCGGGCCGCTGTCGACGACGATGGCACTCCTGTGATCTGTCCGGATGGCAAGGCCGTCGCCCTGACCGACATCGCAGGCGACCAGCAGCCAATCACGGGGAGGCCAGCCCGGCTGGCGCGGGCCGCCGGAGAGGCAGATGATCAAAATGACAACAAGCAACAACGAGAGCCAGGGTCGCGCCAGCACGTACGCCATTGAGAGGGCCAGCAACAGTGAACTGACGCTCAGCCAGGTCAGAGTCAGCGGGGTCACCGGCAGGTGCCATTCCGAACCGGGTAGCTGTGCGCCGACTCGAGCAATCCAAATGATCATCTGGGCCGACCACGCGGCACCGAAGCCAAACCCGGCCGCCAGGTCACCGCTGATCAGTGACGCGCCGGCGGCGGCAAATCCCAGCACCGTCGCCGGGCCTACGAACGGACCTGCCAGCGCATTCGCGACCAGCCCTGAGATGCTGACGCGCTCTGAGACCGCCGCCAACACAGGAGTGGTAGCCAGCTGAGCTGCAAGTGGCACAGCAATCGACTCAGCGACGATGAGTGGCAGCCAGGAATTGATGATCATCGTCCAGCGGCGCGCCCACCAGACAATGCCGGCACACGCAACGACCGACAGCGTGAAGCCGATCGATCTACTGAGGAACGGATCCAGCAACAACAAGATCACGCTTGCGACGGCCAGATTGCGTACTCCGGCTGCGCGGCTTCCTGATCCCAGTGCGGCCAATGCCACCAGTCCCATCGCTGCTGCCCGCAGCACGCTGGGCTCGGTACGGCACAAGGCCACGAAGATGATCACGCCCGCGAGGCCGAGGAGGCGCAAGTTCCACCCGCGCAGGCCGATCCACCGGGCAACCGTCAGCAGGAACGCCAATAACAGTGTGAGGTTTGCCCCAGATACGGCTGTGAGGTGCGTCAAGCCCGTCGATGTGAAGTTCTCGGTCAGCGCCGTGTCGAGGCCGGAAGTGTCACCCAGCACGAGTGCTGGGACCAGCGCACGCGGTTCCGGACGGCGATCAGCGACTGATCGGCGCAACCCTGCGCGGACCTCTTCGACGAGACGAAGTCCTGCCGGTGGCGGGCGGACAACGACGGGTGAGCCGCGTACTCGCAGTATGGCTGCCATATCCGATCCCGGATTGGGTGACTGCAGTCGTCCGTCCACCACGACCCGCGTCCCGACCGGGACTTCAAACCACTTCTGGAGCTGCGGACCACTCACGAGGACAAGCACCGGAGCTCGGACTAGCCACGAGCCTCCCCGGCCCTCGATCCGCATGGTCGCCGCCTTCATGACAGCGGCGTTGGACGTCGTCCCGCCTGCGTCCACCAGATGTGGATCCGAGCGAATCTCGAGATCGGCGGAGACAACTGCCTCACGGCTTGCCAGCTGCGCGACAGGTCCATGACGTAATCGATAAACGTCGATCAGGCCAACACCAGCAATCGCGGTCATAACGATGGCGACCGACAGCACGAGGGCTGAACGCCGGAGAGCAGCAACCACGATGCCAACCGCCACGCTGGCGACGACCACCGCAAAGCCGGCCATCGTCTCGGAGGTTGCGATCCACGCGGCCGCCCAAGCTGTGGCCGCAACCGGCACCATTCGCAGATCCGTCGGGCGAGCGGCTGGCGGTGCGTCGGGAGGCTGACGACCCTGCCAGTGCCGATCAATGAATCCGCGCACCCAGTTACGCGCTGCCGGCACCAGCCGGCGTAACCGGGTGCTCACACTCGCACGTGTGGCGCTATCTGGGCGTACGTCTTCGGTCCGATGCCGTCCACCTCCTGCAGCTCCTCGATCCGAGTGAACCGGCCATGCTCCTGTCGCCAGGCGAGAATCGCTTGGGCAGTGACCGGTCCAACTTCAGGAAGCTCCTCAAGTTGAGATTGGCTGGCACGGTTCAGATCGAGCGCGCCCTTCGCGGCGGCGCCACTGCCCGTACCCGACCCTGGCTGTTCTCGCACCTCTCCCGCCGGGTGATGGGCGGTACCGATCAGCACCTGTTGCCCATCGCTCAACAGCTGAGCGAGATTGAGCTCACCGGGATCGGCTTGACGGGTTAGCCCGCCCGCCGCATCGATCGCAGCCTGGACCCGTGAGTTCTCAGGCAATCTGACCAGACCTGGATCGCGCACCGCCCCGAGCACATGGACAACGATCTTGGAAGCGGTCTTGGCCATCGAGGGTGTCGCCGAGGCTGAACTCTGGATGGGCGTCGCGACCGTGACCACATCGCCAGGACTAGCGACGGCTACCGGCCGGGCATGAAGCAGTAGCCATCCAGCCGTCATAAGGCCTAGGACCAGCAGCGCGCAGATCACCCCGAGATGCATTCGGCCGAACCGCTGCCGCGGGAGCTCCTCCACGATCTCGTGAGCGAGCTGCGCACTTCCCTCGTGAGCGCTCTCCACTACCGACGCTTCGGGGTGCTGGGCCGACTGCTTGAGGTCCATCAGGCCAGGACCGCGTGCTCGACGTGGCGGCTGCTCAGCCAGGACCAACGCCAGCCGATCGCTGATCAGCCGGGCCAACTCCGCGTCCACCTTCTGCCGATATCCCATGCTGGGAAGCTAAGGACGCGGCCCTGACTTCGTACGCGCGCTCGAGGATCTGTGGACAGCGCTCGGTGCAGCCTCCGGATTGGGGATAACAAACATTCGCAGCTCGGCGAGATACAGCCTCAGACCCGTGGCGAGACAACGATCCCTAGTGTTCCGGGACCGACATGAACGCCCAGCACGGCACTTACTTCGGAGATCACGATGTCACCAGCCGGCACTCGGCCGCTTAGCCGATCCACCAACCGCTGTGCGCCGTCGGGATTATCGAGATGGTGCACCGCGATATCGACAACCCCGTTCCGGGTCGAAACCTGCCCGAGCGCTTCGATGCTCAGTTCCTCCAGCCGCGTCAACGCCTTGGACTCGGTTCTGACCCGCTCGCACGGTCGTATCTCTCCATCGACGACTGTGAGCAACGGCTTCACTGCCAGCGCCGAACCCACCATTGCGGCCGCTGTTCCGATCCGGCCACCACGTCTCAAGTACTCCAAGTTGTCGACATAGAAATAGGTGGTAGCGGCGGCGGCACGCCGGCGTACGCTCGCGGCCACCTGCTGTGGCGCGGCGCCTGAGCGCGCCAGCTCAGCCCCACTCAACACCGCAAAGCCCACCGCCATCGCCAACGTCATGCTGTCGACAACGATGATCGGTATGTCGATAGAGGCGGCAGCCACTTGCGCCGCACTGCAGGTTCCGGAGATCTTGCTGCTGAGATGCACCGACACAATGGCCTGATAGCCAGCTCCAGCTAGCTCGGCGTAGGTGTTGCCAATCACCTCAGGAGTGGGCCGTGATGTGCTCACCCGCCGTCCGGCACGCAATGCGCCGGCCACAGCTCGCGGCTGCACCTCTGATTCTGGACGGCTGATGTCGTCGATCACGACCTGCAATGGAATGATCGAGACGTCCGCACGAGCAGCCTTGGCAGGGTCGAGGGAGGACGTAGAGTCAGTCACCACTGCCACGCCAGCCATCTGCTCAGCGTAAGACGATGCCAACAGCCGGTAGCAGACCTCGGGGGTTCCCCCGCTCGGTGTCGGGAGGAAGCGAAGACCGAATGAGTGATCACACCGAACGTTTTCGCACTGCGAGCGTCGGTCGCGCGAGCAGTGCCCAAATCTGGCGCGCTGGGCCAGTGACCCTGATTTTGGTATCGGCCTTCGCCTTGGCAGCCGCTGTGATCATCCCTGTTCTGGCGTACTTGATCTATCGGAATGGCAGCGCGCCGTGGCTGCCGGCGCTATTGATCTTGCTGGCCGTGCTCGCGCTGCTGTACGCCTGGCGATTCGGTTTCCATCCACGGCTGCGGGTCACCGAGCAGAACGTCGAGATCGTCAACCCCTTCCGCAGGCACAGCTTCGAGTGGAACGACATCACCGTCGTTGCCCCTGGCGAGAACGGTCTGCTCATCGGTTCAGAGGACGAGGCCGCGGAAGCGTGGTGCGTTCAAAAGTCCAACTTCGCCATGCGACGCGGGCGCCCTACCCGGGCTGATCGAATCGCCAACCAGCTTCTCGACGTCGTGGAGCTGTACGATCCCCCATTCGAGATTGCGGAGAGCGAGGTACGTATTCGCCGAGCGCGGCCCGACGAAAGCCGATTGCTCACCAGCCTGGAACGGGCGGCGAGCGAAGAGGCGTTGGCTCATGTCTTTCCGCCCGACCGGTACCCCTATCCCGCTGCCGCAGTCGCCGAGCGCTGGCGGCATGTGCTCCGCAATCGACTCATGCGCGCCTACCTACTCGAGCTGTCTCATGGCCCCGCCGGCTACGTGGCCTTCGACGCGGATACGGTGCATCATCTCGGCGTCGTCGCGGAGCAGACACGGCGTGGGTACGGTTCGGCGCTACTGGAGTTCGCATGCATGGAGATCTACGCCGAAGGCTCCCGGGAGGCGTACTGCTGGGTGTTGGCCGACAATCATGTCGCCCGCGCCTTTTATAGAGCCCTCGGCTGGATTGAGACCGGCGAACGGCGGAATTCGGAGTACCCGCCGCATCCTCAATCCCTGCAGATGATGCGTAGAAATCCCCGTGCGGCTAGAAGAAGTCTCTAGCGACCGGTACATCCCGTGACGATCGCGATCAGCTTGCCCCGGCCAGGCATTCTGGGCCGGTGACGATTCGCGCACCGAAAGCGACGAAGACGCCGGATCTTAACGAACCGACGTCAGAGCGCGGTGCATACAGCACTGGGACTCCGCCAACCACGGCCACCTGGGACACCCGATCGTCGCGTCCTCGGTTCCAAGGTGTGCTCCTCACCGTCGCGGCGCTTGCGTTGCTGCCGGCGATTGTCGGCACCATCATGCGGGTGCTGCCCCCGACCGACGATCCGGCTGCGCAGCTAGCGGCCTTCATTCCCTACGGGCTCATCGGCTATCTGCTGGCATTGTGCTGCCTGCTGGTTGCGCTGGTGAGGGCGAGACGTCGGCTGGGCCTGGCAGTGATCACCGTAGCGGTCGCGGCGTTGACGAGCCTTCATCTAGCCTGGCTGGCACCACTGTTCGTCAATGATCATCGCTTGGCTGCTACTGCTGACTTTGAGCTGATGAGTCTGAACATGTTCAACGGCGGAGCAGATTCCCGGGAAGTCGCCGAGCGCGCTGCGCATGCCGATATCGTGATCTTGGTAGAGGCTACACCTGGCGCTCTCACGGGCTTGAAGCAATTCGGGTGGGACAAGCGTTTTCCGTACTCATTGGGAGATCCGAAGGACGGCTCCTTCAACACCGCGATCTACTCCCGCTTCCCACTGAGCCATAGCACTTTGATCGGCGCCACTGCTTTCCAGCAATGGGTGACGAGCGTGCGGGTCCCCGACGTTGGCAGCATCCGGTTGATGGCCGTCCACCCGTGCAATCCGTACTGTGGCCGTAATCGCTGGAGTGCCGAGCATCAGCTGCTACGCAAGCTAGTGATCGATAATCTTGATCAGCCGTTGATTGTGGCCGGCGACTTCAATGCCGTTGACGATCATGGACCAATACAAGCTTTGCGACGCGTCGGACTGAAGAGTGCGACTGACGTCGCGGGAGCCGGCTGGCTTCCGACCTATCCGGCCGACGGCCGATTGCCTCCGCTGCTTCCCATCGACCACGTAATGATCAACAAGGAATTGACTGCTACCTCGGTGACTAGCTTCGCGATCGATGGCACCGACCATCGCGGCCTATTCGCCAAGCTCGCCGGGGTTTGAGCGCGCGGAGTCCTGCGCAGACACCTCCCGCCACCGCCGAAGCTGATCTGCCTCCCAGGGCTCTGCATAGGTTGCTGAGGGTCTGCACAGGTTGCAAACTGTGCAGACCGTCAGGAACCTACGTGCACGTAGGTTTCGGACAGGCCGAGGGCGCGTACGTTCGCCCGCGAGCCGCCTAGGCGAAAGGAGCGCGAGCCTGCTGGACTGCTATCGCGCCACGACGCTGACCAGCTTGGGCGCTCGGATGATCACCTTGGCGACGTCGCGTCCAGCCAGAGCGCGAACCACAGATTCCTCGGCCAGGGCGCGGGAGCGCAACTCGTCCTCACTGATATCTGGCGGCACCTCCAGCCGACCACGTACCTTGCCCTGGACCTGAACCACGCAGGTCACTGCCTGGGTGATCAGCAAGCTGGAGTCGACCGCCGGCCAGGTTGCGTTCGCAACCGACGGATCGTGCCCCAACCGTTCCCACATCTCCTCGGCGACATAGGGCGCTACCAGACTCAGAGCGATCGTCACTACCTCGGCGGCCTCGCGTACGGCGGGGTCGGCAGGACCCGGAGCACTGTCCATCGCCTTTCGAGTGGCATTCACCAGCTCCATGATTCGCGCGACGGCCACATTGAAGCGCTGCCGGGCAACGGATTGGTCAATGTCGGCCAGTAACCGATGAGTCTCTCTGCGTAGCGCTAGGTCGCCATCGCCGGGCGGAACACCCGGCTCGCTGGTCACCTGGTCGGCCAGCCGATACGCGCGTTGCAGGAACTTCAGCGACCCCGAGGGCGACACGTCGGCCCAGTCGATGTCCTCCTCTGGCGGCCCGGCGAAGACCACCGTCAGTCGCACTGCGTCGACGCCGAACGCGTCGATCTGTACGCCCAGGTCCACGCCGTTACCCAGCGACTTGCTCATGGCCTTGCCCTGGTTGATCACTTGGCCCTGGTTCAGCAAGCGGCGCATCGGCTCTTCGAAGTCGACCATGCCCATGTCGTGCAGCACCTTGGTGAAGAACCGCATATACAGCAGGTGCAGGATCGCATGCTCCACACCACCGACATATTGCGTGACGGGCATCCAGCGGCGTACGTCTTCCGGCTCGAACGGCCCATCTTCGTAACCCGGCGAGCAGTACCGGAAGAAGTACCACGACGAATCGACGAAGGTATCCATGGTGTCGGAGTCCCGCTTTGCGGGTCCGCCACACTGTGGGCAGTCGACATTGACCCAGTCGGTGGCCGCTGCCAGTGGCGACGTTCCCTTGGGGACGAGATCGGTGCCCGTCAAGTAAGGCAGCTCAACTGGAAGTTGATCATCGGGCACCGGCACCTCCCCACATCGCTCGCAGTGAATGATCGGAATCGGGCAGCCCCAGTAACGCTGGCGACTCAGCAGCCAGTCACGCAGCCGATAGGTCACCGCGCCTTCGCCAACCCCTTCGGCTTCCAGCTTTGCGATGATCGCTCGAACTCCGGCATCCTTGTCGGTCAAGCCGTTCAGGATGTCTGAGTTGATGTAGGTTCCGTCGCCTGGCGTGGCAATGCCCGTGGCTGCCGGATCCGGCCCGCCGGTAGCGACCACTTCACGGATCGTCAGGCCAAACGTGCGGGCAAAGTCCAGGTCGCGTTGATCATGAGCCGGCACCGCCATGATTGCGCCGGTGCCGTATTCAGCCAGCACATAGTCGGCCGCGTAGACCGGAATCTTTTCCCCATTCACCGGATTGGTGGCATGCACTCCCAAGAACACCCCCGTCTTAGGACGTTCGGTGGACTGCCGCTCAATCTCGGTTTCATGCTTGGTCTGCTCCAGGTACTCCTCAAATGCCGGACGCTCCTCGTCGGTAACGACCTCTGCCGCTAGCGGCGCATCGGGTGCGATCACGAAGAACGTTGCCCCATACAAGGTGTCGGGGCGGGTCGTGAACACGCGCACCGGCTCGTCCCGATTCTCGATCATGAAATCGACATAGGCGCCCTCGGAGCGGCCGATCCAGTTGCGCTGCATGGTCAGCACCCGCTCCGGCCATCCGTCGACAAGATCATCCATGTCGTCCAGTAGGCGCTGGGCGTACTCGGTGATCTTGAAATACCACTGGGTCAGCTGTCGCTTCGTGACGACCGATCCGCAGCGTTCGCACAATCCCGCGATCACCTGCTCATTGGCCAGCACCGTCTGATCCTTGGGGCACCAGTTGACGTAGCTGGCCTTGCGATAGGCCAAACCGCGCTCCCGAAATCGCAAGAACAGCCACTGAGTCCAGCGGTAGTACTCCGGATCGGAGGTGTGCAGCCGGCGGGACCAGTCGAAGCTCAGACCGTAACGCCGGAAGGAGGTTGCCTGGGTTTCGATGTTCGCGTAGGTCCACTCGGCTGGGTGGGCGTCGCGCTCGATGGCCGCATTCTCGGCGGGTAGTCCGAAAGAATCCCAGCCGATCGGGTGCAGGACGTCGTAGCCCTTCAGCTTCAGGTAGCGCGCGATGACGTCGCCCATCACGAAGGCCTCGGCGTGGCCCATATGTAGGTCGCCGGATGGGTAAGGGAACATGTCCAGCATGTAGCGCCTCTCGGCGGAGCCGTCGTCCTTGGGCACGAAAGTCTTGTCCGCCTCCCAGAACGCCTGCCATCGCTCCTGTGCGGCACGCGCGTCATAGCCGGTGCGCTCCCGAGTCGCGGTATCTGCCGACTCGGAAGCCTCGACCCGCTCAATCTGCTCGGTCATGATCTCGTTTCGTCTCCTTGGTTGTGCATCGCGTATGCCTACTGACCTGGACATGAAAAAGCCCCTCGCCGTGGTGGGCGTGAGGGGCTGCCGCGCAGGAGTCCTACGCGGCTACATAAGGAGGGCAGTGGTGTCCATGGCCTCGGGGCGTTGCATACGGTTCAGGGTAGCGCAACGCATCCTGGCGCTCCCCTGGTTATGCATCTGCGATGAGGAGTCGTCCGCGCGGAGCGAGCGCCCGCGAGCGGAGCAATGGAACGGGGATCGCGCCACGCGCCGTGCTGAGGAGGAGGGAGGGGACATGCTTCTCGTCACCGAGCGACGACGAAGTAGGCGCGCTCCAAACGCGCGATCCGCGCGGAGCGAGCACCAGCGAGCGGAGCAATGAAACGCGTGCGCCGGCTCAGCCCTGACGAGCTTCGACAACGCACCCTCCGCCGGCAATTTCCGAGCATTTCAGGCCATGGTCCCGAAGCGGTGCTGGAACTGTTCCGACGGCTCGGACCGACTCAATCCCAGGTGCCGCGAGCTCCCTTCCTGACCATCTCATCGAGGCTGCCTGGCGTGAGCTATCAGACGGTGTCCGCGTTGTTCGAGTCGCACCAGCTGGTCAAGACCAGCAATATCCGTGGCACCGTGCATAGCAGCGTGCCTGAGCAGTTCGTCTGGCTTGATGCGGTGGCCCGCCGCACGCGGGCGAATCAAGTGCGCAATGTTCTGAAGCTCGAGCAGGTCACGCCGGAGGAGCTTGCCGCAGAGATTGAGGCCTTCACTTCGGCCGACTGGCGCACGCGCTCGGAGATCGTGGCGCATGCGCGTGCCTGGCTTGCCGAACGCGAGCCAGCTTGGGCTGCTGGCGGTCCAGATCTGCTCTCAGACGGCCTGATCTGGGGCCACAGCGGCCTACTCCGGCGGCCCCGTGACACGCGATGGGAGAAGCGCACCGACATCTACCATCGGCGAGCTCGTCGCCTGCTCCCCGATCTGCCGGAATGTGACTTTGCGGAATCCTTGACGAATCTGGTTCGGATCCACCTGGGCTCGTACGGCCCTGCCCTCCGGGAAGATCTGGCCTTTTTCTTCGGCGCCAACCTGAGCGCGGTCGACGATGCTCTGCGCCGGCTCGGCGCGGCGATCATTCACCTGCCTGGCCCGACCGACGAGGACTATCTGGACGTCGCCGACTCTTCTCCTGCCGGCCCGTTCGATCTGGGATTGCGGTTGCTCCCTGAGTATGACGGGCTGCTGGTCGGGTACCACGGACGGCATCGCACGCGCTTCTTGACCGAACAGCAGCTTCCACAGGTCTGGGCCAAGGTGAACGGTCTGTTCTCGCCAGTGGTGCTCTACGACGGACAGCTGGTCGCGAGCTGGAAGACGATCACCAAGGGTCGACGCGTCGACATTGAGGTCGCCATGCTTGACCCACACCCCGTATTGGCCGATGACCTCTTCACTGATGCCATAGCAGCCACTGAGCAAGTTCTCGACATCAAGATCACCGACCTGCGGGTACGCCCACCGCTACGCTGAGCGCTAGAGGAGGTCCTCGAGATGACCTGGCTGGTGACTGGCGGCGCGGGATACATCGGCTCTCACGTGGTGCGGGCTTTTGTCGGCGAAGGCATGCCCGCCGTGGTGATCGACGACTTGTCCACCGGGCACCGCAGCTTTGTCCGAGAGGACATCCCTTTCTATGAAGGCAGCATCCTGCAAGGCGAGCTTCTCGACCAGATCTTCACCGAAGAGCAGATCGCTGGTGTGGTTCATCTCGCTGGTTTCAAGTACGCGGGTGTCTCGGTGACCCGGCCGATGCACACCTACACGCAAAATGTCACCGGGATGGTGACCCTGTTGGAGTCAATGGCCGCTCATGGCGTGGCTCTGTTCGTGTTCTCCTCGAGCGCCGCGGTCTATGGCACACCAGCAACTGACCTGGTCAGCGAACAAGATGCAACCAGACCAGAGTCCCCGTACGGCGAATCCAAGCTGGTCGGCGAGTGGCTGCTCCACGACCAGGCACGCGCCACCGCAGCCGGCCCGGCGCCACTGCGCCACACATCGCTGCGGTACTTCAACGTCGTTGGTTCGGGCTATGAGGACCTGCGCGACACGAGCCCACACAACCTCTTCCCGCTGATCTTCGAGCGACTGGTCGCAGGCGAGGTGCCGTATGTCAATGGCGACGACTACCCCACCCCGGACGGCACGCCGGTCCGTGACTATGTCCACGTCTCCGACCTGGCCCGCTCCCACGTCGTGGCGGCACAGGCCTTGGAGGAAGGCCGGCCGCTGCAGCCGGTTTACAACCTAGGCAGCGGCACCGGACTGTCAGTACGCCAGATCATGGACGCTGTTGCCCGCGTGACCGGCATCGATTTCACTCCGGAGCTTCGGCCCCGCCGCGCTGGCGATCCGGCGCAGATCGTGGCGACCGGTGAGCTGGCGGCGCGTGATCTGGACTGGAAGATGCGCCATACCGTCGATGACATGGTTGCCTCGGCGTGGACTGCTCGGCAAGCCGCCGAGCGATCAAGCTGAGCTATCCGCGAAACACAGCCGTCACATTGGCTTGCCAACTGTGACGTCGGCGTAACCGAACGCACGTTTGGCGCAACACGGGTCTAGCAGAGTTTTGCGTAACCTCGGGCGTCCCAGGATCCAGCCGCCTGAGGGTTTCCACCGTTTCCAGTCCCCGTCACCGAAAGAAAGCAATCATGACTCCACTCGAGATTGACACTGGAACCACTGCGTGGCTTTTAGCGTCAGCAGCGCTGGTGCTGCTTATGACGCCAGGATTGGCCTTGTTCTACGGCGGCATGGTCCGTGCGAAGAGCGTTCTCAACATGATGATGATGAGCTTTGGGGCACTGGCCTCAATCGCCGTCATCTGGGTTCTCTGGGGCTACTCAACCGCCTTCGGAGACGACATTGGTTATGGCCTGCTCGGCAATCCCGTTCAGTATCTGGGTCTGAAGGACCTTATGGCAGCCACCACCGAGGTCTCGTTCAATGACCAGACCGGTACCTACCCGGTGATGGCGTTCGTCGCCTTCCAGGCCGTATTCGCGATCATTACCGTGGCCCTGATCTCCGGCGCCATTGCCGACCGCGCGAAGTTCAGCACTTGGATGATCTTCACCGTGATCTGGGGCACCGTGGTCTACTTCCCGGTGGCCCACTGGGTGTTCGACTTCTCCGCCGGTGACCACGTCGGCGGGTGGATCGCCAACAACCTAAAGGCAATTGACTTCGCAGGTGGCACCGCGGTTCATATCAACGCTGGCGCAGCTGGCCTGGCACTTGCCATCATCCTCGGCAAGCGACTGGGCTGGAAGCGCGATCCGATGCGCCCCCACAACCTGACGCTGGTCATGATCGGCGCTGGGCTGCTGTGGTTCGGTTGGTTCGGCTTCAACGCCGGTTCGGCGATCGCTGCTGGCACCACGGCGGCAACGGTCTGGGTGAACACTATGGTCGCCACAGGCGCCGCATCCCTTGGCTGGCTGATCATCGAGCGCATCCGCGACGGCCATGCCACCTCACTCGGAGCTGCGTCTGGCATCGTTGCCGGCTTAGTGGCAATTACTCCGTCCTGCTCTTCAGTCTCACCAGTGGGCGCGATCATCGTCGGCGCTCTCGCAGGCGTTATCTGTGCACTTGCAATTGGACTGAAGTACAAGTTCGGCTTTGACGACTCGCTCGACGTGGTCGGTGTCCACCTCTTCGGTGGTCTCTGGGGCACCCTCGCGGTTGGCTTCCTGGCGACCGAGGCTGCTCCGGCAGGAGTCAACGGCCTGCTCTACGGCGGTGGGTTCGATCAACTGTGGCGGCAGGCAGTCGGTGCCTTCGCGGTGCTGTTCTTCAGCCTGATCATGAGCTTGCTCATCGGGTTGCTGCTGCACAAGACAATCGGCTTCCGCGTCACCGAAGAGGAAGAGCGCACCGGTGTCGACGAGATCGAGCACGCTGAGACGGGCTACGATCTCGGCACGCTGGGTGCAGGCGTGCGCGGCATGTCCTACGCCGGCTCGACCCAAGCTCAGGTCGAGGAAGACAGCAAGAATGGTCAGGAGGTCACGGCATGAAGCTGGTAACCGCAATCATCAAGCCGCATATGTTGGACGAAGTAAAGACCGCACTCGAATCGTTTGGCGTCGAGGGAATGACAGTCAGCGAGGCAAGCGGCTTTGGACGTCAGCGGGGCCACACCGAGGTTTACCGGGGAGCGGAGTACACCGTCGACCTGGTGCCGAAAGTAAGGCTTGAGGTGCTCGTGGACGACGATGATGCCAAAGACATTATCGATGTCCTGGTCAAGGCCGCTCGGACCGGTCGCATCGGTGACGGCAAGGTCTGGTCGGTTCCGGTGGATGAAATCGTCCGCGTGCGAACCGGGGAGCGCGGGCTGGACGCGCTCTGAAGCGTGATCTAACCAGCGAGCGTCTCAACGTCGCGATCCGGTC
>DATLQC010000049.1:0-6193 GCA_035535395.1 Propionibacteriaceae bacterium
TCCTGGGTAGGAGGCGAAAGTTGACAATTCCGCCGGACGTCGGCACTGGAGCCGAGGCCGCCATCCCGGAAGCAGTGCTGGCTGGTGCCGGGCCGACGGAGGGCCGCTCCCTCGGGCAGATCGCCTGGATGCGGCTCAAAAAGGACAAGGTCGCCCTTGCCGGTGGCGTCTTCCTGATCTTTCTCATTCTGGTGGCCATCTTCGCGCCACTGATCGTGAAGTACCTCGGCGATCCGCCCAACGAGTTCCACCAAGAGCTCATCGACACAGCCGGTGGCACGTTGACGCCGATCGGCCGCTTCGGGGGAATGAGCTGGGATCACCTCATGGGCATCGAGCCGGTGAACGGTCGCGACATCTTCAGTCGGATCGTGTATGGCAGCCGGATATCCCTGTTGATCGCCTTTCTGGCAACCCTGCTGTCGGTGGCTATCGGCACCACGCTCGGAATCATCTCCGGTTTCATCGGCGGCTGGACCGACACCATCACCAGCCGGCTGATGGATGTGTTTCTGGCCTTCCCGCTGCTGGTCTTGGCCATTGCCTTGGCCGGCGTCTTCCCGGACCAGGCGTTCGGCCTCCAGGGCAACCAATTGCGGATCGCGTTGCTGATCTTCATCATCGGGTTCTTCAACTGGCCTTATATCGGACGGATCATCCGCGGGCAGACGCTCTCGCTTCGGGAACGGGAGTTCGTCGAGTCGGCCAAAAGCATTGGGGCCCGCCGCGGCTACATTCTCCGTACCGAGATGCTGCCCAACCTCATTGCGCCGATCCTGGTCGTCTCGACGCTGTTGATCCCGACCAACATCCTTTTTGAGGCGGCGCTGTCGTTCCTCGGCGTGGGTATCCGTCCGCCTACGCCGAGCTGGGGCGGCATGCTGTCCGACGCCGTCGTCTACTACACGCAGCCGCACTTCATGTTCTGGCCTGGCATGGCGATCTTCGCCACGGTCCTGGCCTTCAACCTGTTCGGCGACGGCCTACGCGACGCCCTCGACCCACGAGCCAACCGATAGGAATCATCTCGGGGTGACCCCCCGACTGAACAAGAAGGGATTCAGGAATGAACCATTCGAGATCCTGGCGAGCTAGAGGCCTGGCCGCCGTAGGGGTTTCGGCCTCACTACTAGTGGCCGCTTGCGGTGGCGGTGGCGGCGCGAGTAGCCAGCAAGGGTCCGGCAGTCAGGGCGCTCAGGCCGCCTTTAACGCTGCATCCACCGGCGTCGTCAGCCCCTCAGACAAAAAGGGCGGCACGCTGAAGTTCGCGAACCCCGGTGACTGGGACACCTTGGATCCCGGCGAGACGTACTACGCCTGGTCATGGAACTTCGCGCGAAACTATGGTCGCTCGCTCATGATGTTCAAAGCCGCGCCTGGCAAGGAGGGCAACCAGCTGGTGCCGGATCTCGCTGAGGGCCCGGGCCAGGCATCCGACGGTGCTAAGACCTGGACCTACAAGCTGCGCCAGGGCGTCAAGTTCGAGGACGGCACGGAGGTGACCTCCGCCGATGTGAAATACGCGGTGCTGCGCTCCACCGACAAGCAAACGTTCCCCAACGGACCGGCTTACTGGGAGGCAATCCTCGATCTACCAGATGGCTACAAGGGTCCCTACAAGTCACCGAACGCCAACACTGATTCGGCTATTGAGACCCCCGATAAGTACACAATCGTCTTCCACAGCAAGAGGCCGTTCGCAGCGTTCGACTATTTGGCGCAGCAACCCGACACGATGCCAGTGCCCAAGGACAAGGACACCGGCGCTAAGTACCGGAACTCGATTGTCTCCAGTGGTCCGTACAAGTTTGCCGACCTGCAGCCCGGCAAGAGCTTCAATCTGGTCCGCAACGATCAGTGGGATCCCGCGACCGATCCCAATCGGAAGGCGCTCCCTGACCGCATGGAGGTTGCCCTCAATGTGAATCCTGACGACGTCGACAACCGAATCCTCAGCGGCGACCTCGACGTCGATGTCTCGGCTGTTGGAGTCCAACCGGCCGCGCAAAGCCGGGTCCTTCAGGATCCGAATCTGAAGGCGAATGCGGACAACCCGCTCGGCACGCGGCTCAATTACACCTCGATCATTCCGACAGTCCCGCCGCTCGACAACATCGAGTGCCGGAAGGCGATCATGTACGCCATGGATCAAACGGGCTACCAGGCCGCGTACGGTGGCCCGTTCGCAGGTGGGGACCTGGCAACCACAATCCTGCCACCCAACATTCCGGGCTATCAGGCCTTCGATCTGTACCCGAACGGCCAAGACCACAAGGGCGACCTGGACGCGGCCAAGAAGTCACTGGAAGCCTGCGGCCAGCCGAACGGCTTCGAAACCAATATCGGCTACCGCGCCGAGCGGCCGAAAGAGAAGGCCACTGCCGAGGCGTTCCAGCAGGCCCTGGGTCGTGTTGGCATCAAGCTCACATTGAAGCCGTATCCGCAGGGTGATTTCTTCGCCCAGTACTGCGGCCTTCCGCCATACGTGGTGAAGAACAAGCTAGGGCTCTGCCTCAACAGTTGGGGGGCCGACTGGCCAGATGGTTTCGGCTTCTTGTCCCAGATTGTCGACTCGAGGGTCATCCGCGAGACCGGCGGTTCCTCCAATTTCAGCGTCCGCATTCCCGAGGTCGACAAGATGCTGGACCAGGCCTTGACCGAACTCAACGCGGACAAGCGCAACCAGATGTGGGGCGAGATCGACAAGCGGGTCATGGAGGATGCGGTGATCTACCCGGGTGTGTACGCCAAGACCTTGCTGCTGCGGTCGAAGAATGCCACCAACATCATGGTCACCGATGCATTCGGTGAGTACGACTACCTGGGGATGGGAGCCCAGAAGTAGGAGACAGAAGATCATCTGCGCCCTGAGCCTGTGGAAGAGGCGCTTCGACAGGCTCAGCGCGCATGATCGCCTAAGGAGGTGACGTGTTCGCGTACATCGTGCGGCGGCTGCTGTGGGCAGTGCTGCTGCTGATAGTGCTCAGCATGGTCACCTTCGGCATCTTTTACCTGATTCCGCGACTGGGCGGAGCGACCCCGGAAACGCTCGCGACACGGTACGTGGGGCGGGCCGCTACCGCTGAGACGGTCCATCTGACGGCGGAACGGCTGGGATTCCTAGATCCGGTGCCCGTGCAGTATTGGCACTGGATCAAGGGTGTCTTTGTCGGTGCAGATTACGACTATGGCTCCGGTGTCGAACATTGTCCGGCGCCTTGTCTGGGGTACTCCTTCATCACTCGGCAGCCGGTGTGGCCGGACTTGCTGGATCGCGCCCCGGTGACCATTTCGCTGGTCATTGGAGCGTCGATCATCTGGCTGGTCACTGGTGTCACGATTGGCGTGATCTCAGCCCTCCGACGGGGCACGTTGTTTGACCGGTCCGCTATGGGGATC
This sequence comes from Propionibacteriaceae bacterium, assembly GCA_035535395.1. GTDB lineage: Bacteria > Actinomycetota > Actinomycetes > Propionibacteriales > Propionibacteriaceae > Microlunatus. The sequence continues at coordinate 3,400 of DATLQC010000049.1, forward strand.
GCGCTGGCCGGAGTATCGCTGCCGATCTTCTTCACCGGACTTATTGCGCTGACATTTTTCAGCTACCGGCTTGGCATCACTTCGCCCGGCGGCCATTACGTTCCGTTCAGCGAGAACCCGGCGCAGTGGGCGTACTCACTGCTGCTGCCCTGGATTACTCTCGCCTTTCTGTTCTCGGCCCAGTACGCCCGGCTGACCAGGGCGGGAATGCTGGAGACCATGACCGAGGATTACATTCGCACTGCGCGGGCCAAAGGGCTCTCCGAGCGCAAGGTTGTCGTCAAGCACGCCCTCCGAGGGGCACTCACCCCTGTCCTCACCATTTTCGGCCTTGACGTCGGCCTGCTGCTCGGGGGGGCGGTGCTCACTGAGAAGACGTTTTCGCTTAACGGTCTGGGCAAGTACGCTCTCGACGGCATCCTCAATAACGACTTGCCCAAGATCCTCGGCGTCACCCTGGTCGCCGGCTTCTTCGTGATCATGGCGAACTTGTTTGTTGATCTTCTCTACGGCGTCATCGATCCCCGGGTGCGGCTCGAATGACCACGTCTGCGCTGCGTGACCTGGTCGTCCGGCACCCCGGTCAGCTGGATGAACAGCCGTTCCTGGAAGTCGTTGATCTTCACGTGCACTTTCCGACCGACGACGGATTGGTTAAGTCAGTGGATGGGCTGAGTTTCGCCCTCGACCGCGGCCGAACTCTCGGCATTGTGGGCGAGTCCGGGTCGGGCAAAAGCGTCACCAGCCTGGCGATCATGGGCCTGCATACCAGGCCGGCTTCGGAAAAGACCCGGCCAGGCGCCGAGCAGAGCGGTGAGATCTATCTCGAAGGAGAGGATCTGTTGGCCAAGAGTCCGGAGTATGTCCGCGGCCTGCGCGGAAAGAAAATGGCCATGATCTTTCAGGACCCGCTTTCGGCGATGAACCCCTACTACACGGTGGGTCGCCAGATCATCGAGGCGTACCGAATCCACAATCCGGTGAACGCCAAGGTGGCTCGCAAGCACGCCATCGACTTGCTCGGCCGGGTCGGTATCCCCGAGCCAAGCCAGCGCGTCGACGCGTACCCGCACCAGTTCTCGGGCGGGATGCGGCAGCGGGCCATGATCGCCATGGCCCTGTCGTGCGATCCCGATTTGCTGATCGCGGACGAACCGACCACCGCTCTCGACGTGACCGTCCAGGCGCAGATTCTCGACCTGATCCGTGACCTGCAGCGCGAGTTCAACTCCTCCGTCGTGTTGATCACCCATGACCTCGGGGTCGTCGCCGAGCTCGCCGATGACGTGCTGGTCATGTACGCCGGGCGTGCCATGGAGTACGGCAGCGCCGACCAGCTCTTCAACCGGCCCGCCCACCCGTATACGTGGGGCCTGTTGGGGTCAGTCCCGCGCTTCGACCGGGAGAGGAGCGAGCGGCTTCTTGCGATTAGAGGCACGCCGCCCAGCCTCATCAATGTGCCGCCCGGCTGCCCATTCCACCCCCGCTGTGACTACGCCGCGCGAAACGGCGGTCGCAGTGAGGAGGTGCGCCCCGAACTGGTTCCTGTCGAACCCGGCCACACCGTCGCCTGCCATCTCTCCACAACTGAGCGTGAGCAGATCTGGGAACACGAGATTGCGCCGAAGTTGTGACCGCACCCGCACAGAGGCCCGCAGCGGCAGGCGCCGAGCCGGACTCGGATCTGATCATCGCCGAAGGATTGATCAAGCACTTTCCGATCCGGGCCGGGATCCTGCGCCGACAGGTCGGGGCCGTTCAGGCTGTGGACGGAGTGAACTTCTCGGTCAAGCGTGGCGAGACGTTCTCGATCGTCGGTGAGTCGGGGTGCGGCAAGAGTACGACGGCCCGGCTGCTGACGCGTCTCCTCGAGCCGACAGCGGGAAAGATCACCTACGAGGGACGCGACATCAGCCATCTCAAGGATGGGGCGATGCGGCCGTTGCGTCGCCACATACAAATGATCTTCCAGGATCCCTATTCGTCGCTGAACCCACGGCACACTGTTGGCAAGATCGTGGGCGCCCCATTCCGCATCCAAGGCGTAGATCCGCCGGGTGGAGTCAAGAAAGCGGTTCAGGACGTGCTCGCTGCGGTTGGGCTCAACCCCGAGCACTACAACCGATACCCTCATGAGTTTTCCGGGGGTCAGCGGCAGCGCATCGGCATCGCCCGAACGCTGGCGCTGCGCCCACGACTGATCGTGGCTGACGAGCCGGTCTCGGCCCTGGACGTATCGATTCAGGCGCAGGTCATCAACCTGCTGGAGGATTTGCAGGAGGAGTTCGATCTGACGTACGTGATCATCGCCCACGACTTGTCGGTGGTGCGCTACGTCTCGGATCGGGTGGCGGTGATGTATCTCGGCAAGATCGTGGAGCTGGCCGACCGTGAGGCGCTGTACCGCACGCCGATGCACCCGTACACGGTCGCGTTGATGTCAGCCGTTCCCGTGCCTGACACCCGACGCCGCCAGGAGCGTGAGCGGATTCTGCTGAGCGGTGACGTGCCCAGCCCGATTTCGCCTCCACCTGCGTGTCGATTCCACACCCGTTGTTGGAAGGCGCAGGAGATCTGCCGGACCCAGGAGCCACCACTCGTCGAGCTGCTGCCGCGGCATCAGGTTGCGTGCCACTTCCCGGAGAATTTCCCTGATGAGACGGCACGCGCGTCAGCCCCTGACGGCACGCTCCGGTGACGGCTGATTCGTGAGCGGTGCTCAGGTCGGCTCGAAGGTGGCGAGCAGGGCCTCGAGTGCCTGTTGATCAGGCCCGACAAACGGGGATGCCTCCGG
>DATLQC010000050.1:0-6062 GCA_035535395.1 Propionibacteriaceae bacterium
CTTTTCTCGAGCGCCCGCAACGGCGAAGTACCGCGGGTTCGCGCCGGAGACAACTAGGGGCCCGAGTGGTTGCGTCACTGCCAGATCCTTCCTCCTCAGATGGCTCTGCATCAGAGTCTTTCCCACCGCATTACGTCGCAATGATTCGGGCGTATCCGAAGCGCGCGGAATCCTGCCCGGCTATCAGCGGTCGCTCGGTCCAGGCGTCCAGCCCTGCCAACTAGCCCAGTCCTCGGCGGCGATCATGATGAGATCGCAGGCGGGATCCTTCACATCGGTGTAGGTCAAAAGATCTGGCAGCTGCGCAGCGAGCCGGCGTTTCAGCTCACCGTAGGCAGCCGCACTGGTCGGATGAGCTCGGAGATAGTCCCGAAATAGGAGCGCATAGCGCTGGTTAGCGGCGCCGAGCCGGCGCATATGGATGTTTGTCGGGCGATTCCTTGGCCCGCTAGTAAAGAATCGCTTCTCCCAGTCGCCGGTGTTTTCGATCATGTTGGCCGGAACATGATCATGAGAGATGTCTGGTCGGGCCTCATAGCCAACCGACTTGAGCCGAGGTTCAACGGCGTCGACCGATGACAGCTCCGTTACACAGACTTGCACGTCGATACGATCCTTGGCTGCCAATCCAGGCACCGCTGTCGAGCCAATATGATCAATCCGCAGAGCACTGTCGCCAAGGGCGATGCGCAATGCTCTGGCAATAGCGTAGAACTCGGCGGACCAGTCCGGCCGGTACGGCACGATCGTGACGCTCATGATGGTCCTTTATTACACCAGGCGGCGACATCGCAGCGCGGCGATGGAGCTGGCGACAACTACTGTTTCAGCGACTATCGAGACAACGCCGAGCGGCTCCAACCAGTTGCCAACATCGTCGGCAAGCATCGGGAACGCCACTAGCCTGGTTGCTGCGTAGCCGATGATCGTCAACCCGCAGATCGTCGCCGCGGCAAGGTAGACCAGCGGCGCGTCGTAGGTGATCACGGCCATCGCCAGGGCGATGCAGGCAATCGTCAGCAAAATGAACAGCACACCCATATAGGGCGCCTCGTTCAGGTGCGGTGCGATCACCGGAATGTGCGCAGCCGCTGCGCTGACTGCGGCTGTTGCCATCAGCCAGCGCAGCGTCGAACGCATCGGCAGGAGTACGCCAGGGACACCGCGGATCATCTTGCCGATCCTCCGTTACGGCGATACAAGATCGGCGCCACGATTGCTCCAATCAATGCGCCGAGCCCGGGCAATAGGCCGAGCAGCTGCCAGGCGTTAGTTCCTGGATGTTCCGCGCTGAACACAGACCTGGCGATGAGCCCGACGATGATCACAATGAGGAGGCCTCCGATGAATCCCAGGATTGCTCCTAGAGGGATCATGGCGATGATCATTGCCGGCCGCCGCCTGCTGGTGGCTGGCGAGTTCGATGGTGCGTTGTTGGTTGACATGGAAGGTTCATCTCCTTTGCTGATTGGATTGGGCTGAATTGGCCATGATCAGCCGTGATCATGGCCGGCGGCCATGTGATCATGATCGACGTCCAAGGTTCGAGGCGCTGAATCAACTTGATCGGGATCGACCACCGTGAACTGCGCCATCATTCCCACGTCCTCGTGCCACATCAGGTGGCAGTGGTACATGTATGGGGTCAGCGGATCGGTGTACGGCGGAAACCTGATCGCTAGCTGGACCGTCTCTGTGGCAGCCAGCAGCACGGTGTCTTTCCAGCCCAATTGCGGATCAGGGCTGCTCGCGCCGGCTGGAACCATCTGGAACGCGACTCCATGCGCATGGAAGTTGTGCGGCTGATTATGCGTGTTGTGTACCGTCCACAGTTCGGTGGTGCCGGCGCCAACAACAGTGTCGATGCGCGACATCTCCATCTGCTGACCGTTGATCTCCCGGCCGTCAAGCTGGATCGTGCGACGGGCCGTCAGATGATCAAGCGTCAGTGCGGAACTGGTCTCCAGCCGCTCTGGAATCCAGCCACCCGCAGCAAGCGAGTTTCCGGCGCGGAGCTGTAACAGATCAAGATGATCACCGCCACCCGCACCATTAGTCAGCACCGCCATCATGTTCAAATCCCATGGAATCGAGCGGAGCACTGGCTGCTCGCCAGGTCGCAGGTCCACCACGATTTCGGCCCGTTCGGCAGGGGAGAGCAGCAATCTGCGCATCCGCGTGGGCGCCGGTAGAAACCCGGCATCGGTGGCAATCAGGGTGAACTCCCGATCATCAGCGAATGCCAGATGGTAGATCCGGGCGGTTGAGGCGTTGAGGATACGAAGCCTCACCCGCCGGGTGTTGACCGGCAAGTGCGGGTTGTACGTCCCGTTCACCAAGATCTTGTCACCCAGCAGCCCGGTCACTGCTCGACCGTTTTGCGCGAACCGGCCGCGCGAGTCGAACGTGCGGTCCTGCAAGATGATCGGAATGTCGTCGATCCCGTATCGATGCGGCAGAGCCGTGTTGCTGCCGTCCTCGAGGTAGAACAGTCCTGCCAGACCGCGTGTCACCTGACCCTCGGTCTCACCGTGCGGATGCGGGTGATACCAGAGAGTCGCGGCCGGCTGGTCGATCATCCACTCCGGCTGCCACGACTCACCGCTAGCGATGGGCTGATGCGGGCCGCCGTCGTAGCGTGCGGGCAGGTGCATGCCGTGCCAGTGCACGGTGGTGATCTCCGATAGTCGGTTTTCTACGATCACCCGAACCTGCTCGTCGAGGGTCGCCCGCAATGTGGGGCCGAGAAATCCGGCGTTGTATCGACCGTCGGTGTAGCCCCAGGTCGGGGTCGACACGCCGGGAAGGAATTCGGCCGATCCCTCGGCAGCACTGAGGTGAAAGACACGGACACCGTCGTGATCCACAGTGGACTCGGCCAGGGCCGGGATCCGAAGCAGGTTGCTGAAGTCGAGGGTGTCGACTGTGCTGATTGGTGCCGCAGTGGTGCGATCGAATTCACAGCCCACCAGCGTGAAAGCCGGCATTGCAGCCAGACCAGCCAGCAGGGTGCGGCGGCTGAGACGGGCAGACATCAGGTGTTCCTTCCGTGGTCGGTTTTGATCAAGGACTCGCACCACGGTAGGAATCGCGCCGCCCGCTCTCTACTAGCTGCAGGCGACAGGTGGGATCGCTTTTTGACGTACGCCGACTCAGGGTCGGTCGGGTGGCTCCTGGTGCCGGCCGGGTTTCACCAGACCTGTCTCATAAGCGATCACAACCAATTGGGCCCGGTCCCGAGCGCCCAACTTCGTCAGGATCCGGCTAACGTACGTGCGGGCGGTCGCTGGGCTGATGTGGATTTCGGCGGCGATCTCTTCATTCGACAGCCCTCGGCCGACTCCCGCCAGCACCTCGCGTTCCCGCTCGGTCAGCTCGTTCAGTCGGCCGCGGTCGGCAACGCCTGCTGGGCCGGAGACGATACCCTCCATGACCTTGCGGGTTACCGAGGCCGACAACAAAGCGTCGCCGGCTGCCACGAGGCGAATCGCCTCCCGGAGGTCATCAGGCTCGGCATCCTTCAATAGGTAGCCCGAGGCGCCGGCCCGAATCGCTGCAAAGATCTGGTCGTCCTCATCGAAGGTGGTCAGCATGATGATCGCCACTTCGGATAGACGCTGATCGGCGGTAATTCGCTGCGTGGCGGCGATTCCGTCAACGCCAGGCATCCGAACATCCATGAGCACCACATCCGGCTGAGTGCGGGTCACGACGGCGACCGCCTCACGCCCGTCGCCGGCCTCGCCGACGACCTGAATGTCCTCGCTGTTCGCAAGCAGCGCGCGCAAGCCGCTTCGTACCAAGGCCTGATCGTCGGCCAGCACTACGCGAATCATGGGCCGGACCGCACCGCAGCGGACTGTCGGTCTGCGGATTGGGGCCAGAGCAGCACGGCTGTGACAAGCGTCCCGGCACCCCGGCCGGAGGTGGCAACAGTAAGCTCGCCGCCCCATTCAGCGGCACGCTCTCTCATGCCGCGTATGCCGTTTCCGGATGCAAGTTGGCCTACGCCCTGTCCGTTGTCCCTGACAGTCACGGTGAAAGCGTCTGGGCCCCGATCGAGGGTGATCACCGCCCTAGCGGCGTTCGCGTGCCGGATGACGTTTGTCAGTGCCTCTTGGATAATTCGGTAGGCCGTCTGACCGAGCGCGACCGGCATCTCCCGGCCGTCACCGGTCTCGACAATCCGCACCTGGAGGCCGTTGCTGCGCGCCTGCTCGACAAGCGCCGGGAGCTCGTTGAGCCCAGCTGGCAGGTCCACATCCGATTCCATGCTCCGAAGCCGCCGTACCGTGCTTCGCAGATCTGCCATGGCGGCAAGGCTGATGCTCCTGATCTCCGCCACGGCCCGCTGTGCCTCCGGCACTCGCTCCGGTAGCGCCTCGGCGGCCACCGCTGACTGCAGCGAGATCATCGCGACATTGTGGCCAAGCGCATCGTGTAGGTCTCGGGCGAGCCGGAGCCGCTCCTCGTTTCGCTGCTCGGTGGCACGTCGTTCGAGCTCCAGGCGGGCCTGACGTTCCCGCTCGCGCTGCGACTCCTTGAGCAACCGCCGGGTCCGCACCCCATCGCCCAACGCGAGCGAAGCACCCATCAAGGCGATGACCGGTGGCAGTTCGTAACCGAGCAGCTGGGCAACATCGCGGCCTTCAGCGATCTGGAAGTAAACCGTCAATCCGACCAAGATCACTGAGAGAACAATGCTGACCCGGAGGTGGCCGGCTTCAGCGGCTGAGAACAGCGCGGCTGCGATCGGCAGGGCAAGGCCGATGGGCGGATACTGCAGCGTGTAATACACGCAAATGCCGAGCAAGGTGATGATGAGCACTAGTACGGGATGGCTTCGGCGAAGGAGCAAGATCAGCCCAAAGCCGACAGCGAAAAGGTACGCCGGCCAAGGCCCGGGCTGATTGCCGACTGAGCTGGCAAAGACGGCCACTCCGACCGCCATCGCTACCGCGTAAGCGAGCAGACCATCGACTAGCGCCGGTGACGTCCACAGTGCTCCTGCCCGATCGGCGAAGGCCATCCTGGTCGCCATTTACTCACTCTAGGCGTGCCGGAGCGGCCCTACGGGACACCCGCTCAGCGATCAATTGTGCCGGGAAGAGCAGTAGCAGGCACAAAATGCCGACGGTAGGCCAGAGGAGCGAGATGATCATGGCGAGGAGGAGTGTCCCGATGATAAATGCACTGGCGATGCGGTGTTGGCGGCGTTTCTCGGTGGCCTGACCGTCGGTGAGCTCAGGGTGATGGTCGAGATAGTTGGCGATGAAGAGGTTCAGGACCGAGATGATGAGCAAGGAGCCGATGTAGAAGGCAGCAAAGCCGCCGTCGAGGCCGTCCGCGATCAGTGCGGTGGGAAAGGGTAAGAAGACGATGGTGGCGAGCCATAGCATGTTGAGCCCAATGAGGCGTCCGTCGTGGCGCCGAACAGGCCGGAAGATGGCGTGGTGAATGGTCCAGTAGTTGGCGATCACCGCGAATGACAGAGCGAAGGCGAGCAGAGCCGGGAAGTTGTCGGCAACGACGTTGATCAGACTTGCACCTTCCCCCCGCTGGATTTCGGTGAGCGGGAGGATGAGGAGTGTGATTGCGATCGCCATGACGCCATCGCTGAAGGAAATGACCCGGTCAACACTTGCTTCTCGTTCGCTTGCCATGTCGTGAACCCTTCCGTGTGATCAACTCCTGTGGCAACCGGCGCTAGGCGACGATCGCGGGTCGTGTCGCCTGGTCCCAGCGCGCCAGCAGCGCGAGGGTGATGACCTGAAATGTCGCCTCGAGCATCACAGCGAACTGGTAAACGTAGCTGGAGAGCAGGTTGCCCAGAACGAGCATCAGCAACATCGCACCATAGCCACATCTGAGCGCCAGATGTCGACGGATCCGCCCTGGCCGGAGCGCCCACCACGTAATCGCCGCAAGTACTGCGACCACGGCGTTCAGGCCCCACGTGAAAACGAAGACGATCTTGCCGAAGTCTCCGACGGGCTGATCGCGCACGCTGAGCGTCAGCCCCCGGCGTAGCGCTTCCGGTGTGAATGCGACACCTATCAGCA
>DATLQC010000051.1:0-3299 GCA_035535395.1 Propionibacteriaceae bacterium
GGTTCGAACCAGTGCTGCGTTATACCCGGGGCGAGCTGTTCTTCCCGATGCCGGTAGAACGCTATGTCGAAGCCTCTGCTCTGTTTCGCCGTTCGGTGGGCAAGAAGGTCCCCGAGCTTGTGGCACCCGCCACGACCCTTGACCTATCGACCCTGCTCAGCTACGCCAGCGAGCGCGGTGGTGTCGACCTCGAACTCCACTTCGTCGACAAACCGCTGAATCGCTCGACATACCGTCGTTGGCGACGTCGCCCAGATCGCGCCCGATTCCAGGGTGGCAGTCGCTTCGCCATGGTCGGCATGTTCGGCCGGATCATCGACTCGATCATGCGGCTGTCATTGATCATCCGCGGCAAGGTGCCCGGTGGCTTTGCGGCAGCGGCCCATATCCGCTATCAAGAGGCCGGACCACTCGCGCCCACCTACTACGTACGCGCGGTCCGGGATGCCGGCTATCTCATCTTGCAGTACTGGTTCTTCTACGCGATGAACGACTGGCGATCAACATTCGCCGGAGTAAATGATCATGAAGGTGACTGGGAGCAGATCACCTTGTTCCTCACCGAGCCAGACGAAGGCGAGCCGCAACTCGCCTGGGTCGCGTTCTCTGCTCACGACGAGGTCGGAGATGATCTGCGACGACGCGTCGACGACCCCGATCTACAGCTCGTCGGCGGAACACACCCGGTTGTTCACGCAGGGGCCGGATCACACAGCGGCGCCTACCTGCCCGGCGACTACATCGTTACGGTAGCCCCTCCAGCGCTCGAAAGGCTCACTCAGTGGTGGCGCCGCTTTGCTCGCATGATCACGCTTTCAAAGAAAACCCGGGAGCGGTCAGGGATTGGTCTGCCGTTCATTGATTACCGACGCGGCGACGGTCCATCTGTCGGGCCCGGCACCGAACAATCTTGGACGCCCGTTGTGATTGACCATGAAACGCCTTGGGTGCGGGACTATCGCGGCCTGTGGGGATACGACACCCGAGATCCGTTCGGCGGAGAACGCGCACCTGCGGGGCCACGCTATGAACGCGACGGCTCGATTAGGCGGTCCTGGGATCGACCGGTTGCCTGGGCCGGGCTGGACAAGGTGCCACCAACCCAAATGGATGAGATCTCCGCGCTGCAGCGACGGACTAGCGATATTGAAGTTGAGCTTGACAGTGCGCAGGTGCGGCTGGCTGATGAGATAAGCCGACTGCGGTCGCTCCATGAGGGGACGCGCGCCGTCGCGGCTGACGGTACGCCCGTTCCAGGGACCTACACCGCCGCACAGTCAGCCGTCGATACCACTCGGGATGAGATCGCGGGTCTGCTGGCCGAGCGCCAAGCAGTGTCAAAGGCTCTGGTCACGCCGTTGCCCCCCGAGCCCGTCCACGCTCACCTGCGGCACCGACCACTACCTGATCAAGACACTCAGAGACCGGCACACTGGACACTACGTCTCTGGGCGGCCATATCGGTTTCGGTTCTGCTGTTGGCAATGGCATGGTTGATCCTTTACCGATCCACCTCGGCCCTGCTGGTCGGACTCATTGTGATCATCGCGGCCGTTGCGGGCATCGAGGCTACGTTCCGTGGCCGACTGCTTCCATTTCTGGCCAGCCTGGTGGTGCTCCTTTTGATCTTGGCCGGTATCTACCTTGCTCTCACAAACCTCAGGCTTGCCATTGCCGTCGGACTCATCTTCGCTGCGCTGGCTCTGCTGCTATCGAACCTGATGGGCTACCTCCGGCGCCGCTGAAGCAAACTCAGGAGCCCCGCGGAGACGGCCCGCCAGGACGTCGGCGCAGCGTAGCCCCGTACACCGCCGCCTGCGTCCGCCGCTGCATGCCGAGCTTGGTGAGCAAGCCCGATACGTAGTTCTTCACCGTCTTCTCGGCCAGAAAAAGTCGTTCACCAATCTGCCGGTTGGTGCACCCGTCGGCAATGAGGTCGAGAATCTCGCGCTCGCGTGCTGTGAGCTTGCCGACCATGGGGTCCGGCTCAACCGGATTGCGGAGCCGGTCGAGCAGCTTCTCAGTCACTGCGGGGTCGAGCAGGGATCGGCCCGCGGCAACCTGTCGGATGCCCTCGAGGAGGTTATTGCCGCCAATTTGCTTGAGCAGGTATCCGGAGGCGCCAGCCATCACCGCAGCGAAGAGCGCCTCGTCGTCGTCGTACGAGGTCAGAATCAAGCACCGGACGTTTTCATACGAGGTGCGGATCTCCCGGCATACATCAATGCCACTGCCATCCGGCAACCTGGCGTCAAGCAGCGCGACATCGGGTGCCGCGGCGGGAATACGATGCAGCGCATCGGCAGCCGTGGCCGCCTCACCCACAATGACCAAATCGTCAGTCGTTGTCAGCAAGTCGGTAAGTCCACGGCGCACCAGCTCATGATCATCAAGAATGAAGACTCGGATGGGCCGGTTACTGGTCACTGTTGGATTGGGATCGACCATTGCAGCCGGAGCCCTCCTTCCGGTGCGTCACTGACATCAAGATATCCGCCGTGGCGCTCGGCGCGGCGCTTCAAGTTTGCCAGGCCGCTACGCCGCGTGCTTCGACCCAGACCTATCCCGTTGTCGATGACCGTCAAATCCAACCGGTGCTTGTTGGCCTGAAGTCGTACCCGGATGTGCCGAGCTTGCGCATGCTTGGAAACATTGGTCAACGATTCCCGCAAGACGGCCTCCGCATCGGCGATCATCACTTCATCGGAAATCGTGTCGAGTGGCCCCAGAAGCTGTACGTCGGGACGCGCCGGCAAGAGCGGCGTTAGTTGATCAACAACTGCCAGCACTGTGCCACGCAACGATCGCGAAGAATCGTCTTGGAGCGCGAAGATCGTGCTCCGGATCTGCCCGATTGTGTCGTCGAGCTCCGCCACAGTACGCGTCAAACGCTGATCAACAGCGTCATCGTCCACCGTCGCGGCAATGCTTTGCAGGCTAAGACCAGCCGCAAACAGCCGTTGAATGACATGATCATGCAGATCGCGCGCAATGCGGTCGCGATCCTCGAGGACACCCAACCGCTGTTGATCAGCTCGGGCGTCGCTCAGTTCCAAGGCGATAGCCGCCTGGCCCGCAAAAGCCTCGGCCATATCAAGGTCGGCTCCGCTGAAGGGCGGGTGCGGGACAATCCGGCCCGCAATGATCGCACCACGCGGACCAGCTTCACCTCGCAGCGGAAGGGCCATCGCCTGGGTGACCGGCACATAAGGACGCAGATGAATGTAGACCTCCGGTTGCTGATCCGCCGAGTCCACCCGTACCCCGTGGCCCTCCTCCATGGCTTTCCAGGCAATGCT
>DATLQC010000052.1:0-4422 GCA_035535395.1 Propionibacteriaceae bacterium
CCGACCTTCACCCGGCCAAATGTACTGGCGGCCCCGAATGAAGAACTGTCAGTATTTTATTGCACTCTGACAGGCGGCCGCCCGATTCACCTCCTTCGCCGCTCGCGTACATCAGTGATTTCTTAATGCGCAGCACAGCTCCGCGAGCTCCTGCAGTCGGCGAAGCGGCCCGCCCGTCATAGTGTCAGTGATGGCGGCGAGGATGAGTCTCATGACCTCTACATCTGATACGAACGCCGAGCCGGTCTCGGCGACCTCAGGCCCATCGCGCCCCAATATCAGCGTAGACAACGTGGTGCTGGACACCGACGACCCGCCGCGCCTGGCCGAGTTCTATACCGCCTTGCTTGGCTGGCGGATTGAGGAAACCGAGGAGGACTGGATCACCATTGGTGGCGACTCCGGCACCAAGATCGCTTTTCAACTTGCTATGAATCACAAGCCGCCAACCTGGCCCGACAACGCAGTCCCGCAGCAGTTCCATCTCGATCTCCATGTGGACGATCTTGATGAAGCGGCGGCGTACGCCGAATCCATCGGTGCTAGCCGCGCTGCCAAGGGCGACCATGCGCCCAACTGGATCGTCTTCCTGGATCCAAGCGGCCACCCGTTCTGTCTGTGCGCATGACAATCTCGCCCACCCACGACCTCTACAGTGAGGGCTATGACCAAGTGGGAGTACGTCACGGTGCCGCTTTTGGTGCACGCAACCAAACAGATCCTGGATAACTGGGGGCAGGACGGGTGGGAGCTGGTCCAAGTGGTGCCGGGACCGACTCCTGAAAATCTGGTTGCCTACCTCAAGCGCCCAGTCCCGGCTCCGGGAGCTGGCGCGTGACTCTGCCGTCGCGACGGCTGGCCGATCTTGGATTGAGCTTGCCGACGGTCGTGCCGCCGCTTGCGGCGTACGTCCCGGCGGTTCGGTTCGAGGACCTGGTCTACACCGCCGGCCAGCTGCCGCTGGTGAATGGGACGCTACGGGCTGTCGGCAAGGTCGGTGCGGAGGTATCGGTCGAGGATGCGGTCGACTGTGCTCGAATCGCAGCGCTCAATGGGCTGGCGGCGGTCGTTGACCTGGCTGGCGAACTCGATGCGATCACACGGATCATCAAGGTGACGGCCTATGTGGCAAGTGCGCCCGGATTCACTGATCAGCCGCTGATCGCCAACGGCGCGAGTCGGCTGTTGGGTGACGTCTTCGGCCAGGCGGGTCGGCACGCGCGTAGCGCTGTTGGCGTCGGAGTCCTCCCCCTAGATGCACCCGTCGAGGTGGACCTTGTGGTCGCCGTCGGCTCGACGCCGACCTTTGAGCCGCTCTGAAGGCTGCCTCATGCCGTCGCATTCCTACGACGTGTTGACTCGGCTGGGGCCACACGTGCCGGCTGGCTTGGTGGAGCGGGCCGAAGGGTGGACACCGGAGTCGGTTCCGAGCGTGGCCGCTCCGGCGGCCAGCGTGATCTTGCTGCGCGACAGTGAGCAGGGCCTGCAGACCTATTTATTACATCGCCATGCACTGATGCCCTTCGCCGCCTCGATGGTGGTGTTTCCTGGTGGTCGGGTTGACCCGGCCGATGGTGAGAGCGGTCTCGATCCGATTCATCGCTGCGCGATTCGTGAGACCGCTGAAGAGACCGGTGTCCTCCTAGACGAGGCCGATCTGCTTCCCTGGGCGCACTGGATTACCCCGGAGATCGAGCCTCGCCGTTATGACACATGGTTTTTGGTAGCGGCGATGCCTGGAGATCAGGAGGCCGTTGACATCTCCGGAGAGACTGATCTCGCGGAATGGTCGACTCCACGTGAGGCGCTAGCTGCCGAACGTTCGGGATTGATCAAGATGCTGCCGCCCACGATGTCGATCTTGATCGAACTTGCCGATCTTGCGACGGTTGCTGAGGTGATCAACCTCGCAACAGATCGACAGATCGAACCGGTGCTGCCACAGTTGGTGCGGACCGAGAGCGGCTGGCAGTTTCGTTATCCGCAGGCGCGTTCTCCGGAGCAGTCGTCGTGATACCCGCGGGGGGTTCGAGTGCCTCGTACGTCCAACTAATCCGTGCCCCCAACCCAGGCCCTATGACGCTGGACGGAACCAACACCTGGGTGATCACCGACGCTGAGCAAGGTGCGTTGGTTGTTGACCCGGGTCCAGCGATCGAATCCCATTTGGACGCCGTCTTGGCTGTTTGCCGGCCTCGGCTGGTCATGATCATTCTTACTCATCGACATCTTGATCACTCCGAAGGCGCCGCAGCGCTGGCCGCGCGGGGCGGCTGCGGCGTACGCGCCGCCGATCCGCAGTTCCGCATTGGTACCGACGGCCTCGATGCGGGAGAACGGCTCACGCTGGGTGCGATCACACTTGAGGTGCTCGAGACACCCGGCCACACTAGCGATTCGCGTTCGCTGCTCCTGTCCGGCCCTGATCAGGCCAACCGGCTGATCACGGGTGACATGGTCTTGGGCCGTGGCACGACTGTGATCACCTATCCGGACGGCGATCTCGCCGCATACTTCAACTCGCTCGATCTCCTTGACCGGCTGGTCACAACACACAGCGTCGTTGAGCTGCTTCCGGGTCACGGGCCGGTCGTTACCGATACGGCGGCCTGGCTGTCCTTTTATCGCGAACACCGGCACGAGCGACTCAATCAGGTACGAGCCGCGCTCGGGGCGGGGGACCGTACGCCGGGTGATGTTGTGGCCCGGGTGTACGCCGACGTTGACCGCAGCTTGTGGCCGGCAGCGGAGCAGTCGGTTCGGGCACAAATGGACTATTTGCGGGCCCATGAATAAGTGCTGAGCGCTCGGTCGAAGGCCGGCCAGAACGCTCAGCGAGCTCATTTCCACTGCACAGGATCCTCATAGGATTCTGAGAGACCTTCGAAGCATGAATACAGAGCAGCCAGGCACTTACACCCCAGACTTCAGAGGCCCCCAAGCTCCGGGCTCGAATGAGGAGCCGACAGTCGTCCTGCCGAACGGTCCGTACGCCAACTACACCGCTGCCGACTTCCCGGCACCGCCAGGTGTTCCTCCGCTTGCCCCGACTCCCGCACCGGCCACAGGTTTCGAGCGGCCGAAGCGCAGAGTTGGCGCATTCATCGGTGGCGCGGCACTGGCTGCCATCCTGGGCGCCGGGGCCGGAATCGGCTCCTACGCCTACTTGGTAGACCACAATCCTTCATCGGTCAGCGTGACAAGTGCCGCAGCGCCCAGCCCGACACTCGACGGCACAGTCTCGGCGGCCGCCGCCAAGATCGAGCCGTCACTGGTGACCATTGCGGTCCAGGCATCCAATGGCAGTGGCATCGGCAGCGGGATGGTCCTTGACAAGGATGGGCACATCCTGACCAACAACCACGTCGTCGCGGGTGCCGGCAACGGGAGCACGATCACCGTTACCTTCCACGACGGCACGACGGCCACCGCGAAGGTCATTGGGACATCTGAGTTGAACGACCTGGCTGTGATCAAGGTCGACGGCGTCAAGGATCTCAACCCCATCACCTTTGCGAACTCCACTGATCTTCAGGTCGGCCAGACCGTGGTCGCTGCCGGCGCGCCACTGGGACTCTCTGAGTCCGTGACGAGTGGCATTGTGTCGAACACTGCCCGCCCGGTTCGCTCCGGTACCAACAACGACGCGGTCTATCTGGCGGTGCAGACCGACGCCGCGATCAATCCCGGCAACTCCGGCGGCCCGCTTGTCAATCTCAATGGTGATGTGGTTGGCGTCAACTCTGCGATCGCTGGCACCAGCTCGGGTCCCGACGGTGGGCAATCAGGCAACATCGGCATTGGCTTCGCCATCCCGTCTGAGGTCGCGACCCGCGTCGCGAATGAACTCATCACCACCGGCAAGACCAGCAACGCGCAGTTGGGCGTGAGACTGACCGGTTCTGATTCGGAACTGCCTACTTCGGCTGGTGTTCCGCTTGGTGAGGTTGTCAGCGGCGGTCCTGCGGAGAAGGCTGGTCTACGCGCTGGCGATGTGGTAACCCAGGTCAACGGCTTCCACACCACTACTACCGACGGGCTGATCGCTGCTACCCGGTTCTATGCGCCCGGAACGAGCGTCACGGTCACTTACATCCGCGACGGCGGCGCCCCGCAGACCGTCGATGTGACACTCGGCACTGCCTGATCGATCTGGGCCTGATTGATCTGGGGCCTGATGAATTCCCGGCTCGCCCGTACCCGGACAGGTTGAACGCGCGAGCCGGGTTCCATCTCTTCCATGGGTCTGCACAGGTTGCTGACGGTCTGCACAGGTTGCAAACTGTGCAGACCTCACGCAACCTACGTACACGTAGGTTGCGACTCGGGGGTGGAGCGAGCTCAGACTCGCATCTCTTGCCGCCGCGCCCAGATCCATCTCTTACCGTCGTGCCGCGTTTCTACGCACAAAGCCACGAAAAC
>DATLQC010000053.1:0-3297 GCA_035535395.1 Propionibacteriaceae bacterium
GTCAGCTGGTACGACGTCACCCAAAAAGACGCCCGGCGTGAGAGCACTGCTACTGCCTACCTGAAGCCAGCGCGGAAACGGGCAAACCTGACAGTCCAGACCCATGCGTTGGCTCGGAAGATCCTGGTAGAGAACGGCCGCTCCGTGGGCCTGGAGTACATCGTCAAAGACGAGCCGGCCACTGTCCGAGTCAATCGTGAGTTGATCTTGAGCAGCGGCGCGATCAACACGCCGCGCCTGATGCTGCTGTCCGGCATAGGTCCGGGAGATGAGCTGCGCGCCCTGAGCATTCCCGTCGAGCATGACCTGCCCGGAGTAGGCAAGAACTTGCAAGATCACATGGACGTCTACCTAACGGCGGTGACCACTCCAGTTAGCTACAACGCCTCCGACCGGCCCGACAAGGCTGTGCTGGCCGGCTTGCAATACATCACCACCAAGACCGGGCCAATCACCGCTTCGGTCTGTGAGGCTGGCATGTTCGTACGCAGCGGCCCTGACGTGGCGACCCCGGACATCCAGATGCACGCCCTGCCGGCGTACGTCATTGACCACGGTCGGATGCGAGTGAAGGGCCATGGCATGACGATCAACACCTGCCATCTGCGTCCTCACAGCATCGGCTCGGTCACGCTGCATACGGGGAATCCGGACGATCCACCGGCTATCGATCCTGCCTTTCTCACCGATCCGTACGACTGGGAGAAGTCGTTGGAAGGCTTCCGGTGGGGCCGGGAGATGATGCGCAGCGAGGCGTACAAACCCTTCGTCGTGAAGGAGTTCCTGCCCTCGGCAGATGTCAAGACCGACTCCGAAATCCGCGAGTACATCAAGCAGTGGGCTAAGACCGACTATCACCCGGTCGGCTCCTGCAAGGTGGGCGATGACGATCTTGCCGTCGTTGATCAAGAGCTCAAGGTCCGCGGTATGGAAGGGCTCCGAGTGATCGACGCATCGATCATGCCGAAGTTGATCAGTGGCAACACTATGGCGACTTCGACCATGATCGGCGAGAAGGGCGCTCATCACGTGCTGCACGGCCTCACCCCGCCCGACCCTAGCGACGGTCCAGTATGAGCGGATCCACACCGGCTGACGTCGGCCGGATCACGGTGGAGTCTGACTGGGAGATCGCCACGATTTGCCTGAACCGGCCATACAAGCACAACGCGCTGACCCCGGAGATGCTGGAGCAGCTCGAGCAGATCCTGATCGCCCTCGATGCTGATCGCGACGTGCGAGTCGTCCTTCTTACCGCCGTTGGAGATCGTTCGTTCTGTGCCGGCGCCGACATCAAGCTCTTCAAGGCATTGCAGCCGCTGGACATGTGGGCGCACTGGACCCGTCTTGGGCACCGCGTGTTCGACCGCCTCGCAGAGCTCAGGCAGCCGACGATTGCTGCTGTCACTGGGAACGCCTACGGCGGCGGGTTCGAGCTCGCCCTAGCTTGTGACCTACGGATCGTGGCTGAGGACGCCACGCTCGGCCTCACCGAGGTCGGCATTGGCACGCTGCCCGGGTGGGGCGGCACCGGACGGCTCCGTGATCTCGTCGGGACTGGACGAGCCAAGGAGTTGATCTTTACCGGTGAGCCGCTGACCGCTGAGCGGGCCCTGGCCTGGGGTGTCGCCAACCAGTTGGCTCCTCGGTCGCAGGTGCTCGAGGCGGCACATGCCCTGGCCAACAAGATCGCCACCAGAGCCCCCATCGCTGTACAGATGGCGAAACAGGCCATCGACTCCGGCGACGCCTATCAGGCAATGGAGCAAATCAGTTCCGCCGCCACGGCCTTTACTGAGGACGCCGCCGAAGGCTTCGCGTCCTTCACCGAGAAACGCGACGCCAAGTACCGCGGTAGCTGAACTCCCACCATTGAGCACTATCACCATCGACCGAAAGCACTCTCATGACGACGATCACCAGCACCGCCCCGGCCACTATCACCTCAAACATCTGGCCCAACATCATCGACGGTCGCGAGGTCGGCGGCGGAGGCGATGAGGTGCTACGCGACAGCCCGGCCCACGACGTCCGGGTCGCCAGCTACCACAGCGCCAGCGAGGCCGACGTCGATGCCGCCGTCAGCGCAGCGCACAGGGCTTTCAGCTCCGGCTACTGGCCCCGGACATCGGGTGCTGAGCGGGCCGCGCTGCTGCGGCGAGTCGCCGGCCGAATAGAAGCCGAACTCGATGAGCTGGCCTTGATCGAAACGCTGGAGTCGGGAAAGCCAATTTCGCAGGCGAAGGATGAGGTGGCCAGCGCGGCGGGGATTTGGTACTACGCCGCGAGTCTTGCCCAGCACGCGTACGGCGACGCCCACAACCACCTCGGCCCCAACTATCTGGCGATTACGGTCAAGGAGCCCATTGGGGTTGTCGGAGTGATCACGCCCTGGAACTTCCCGCTCTTGATCGTTTCGCAGAAGCTGCCATTCGCGCTTGCAGTCGGCTGCACGGCCGTCGTCAAGCCGAGCGATCTGACACCGGGCACCACAACTCGCTTGGTCCAGATCTTGCACGATGAGGGAATGCCCAATGGCGTCGTCAACCTCGTGCACGGCGGCGGTGACGTCGGCGGCTGGCTGTCGAGTCATCCCGGTACACACATGACGACCTTCACCGGATCCACCGGCGTCGGCCGCCTGGTCGCTGCCGCCGCCGCCAAAGATCTGAAGAAGGTCAGCTTGGAGCTGGGCGGCAAGAACCCGCAGGTGATCTTCCCCAATGCGGATCTTGACGCCGCTCTCGAGAAAGTCGTCTTCGGCGCTTACTTCAATCAGGGCGAGTGCTGCAATGCCGGCTCCCGGCTCCTCGTGCACGCCGACATTGCCGACGAATTCACCGAACGAGTGGTGCAGCGCGCCGAAGATGTTGCCGTCGGCGATCCGCTCGACCCAGTCACCAAGGTCGGTGCGTTGATCTCTGAGAAGCATCTCGGTGTAGTCAGTGGCTATGTTGATCTTGGCCAGACCGAAGGTGCGTCAGTCGCGCTCGGCGGCAGCCGGCTCAACTCCGACCGTGGCCGCTACTACTCCCCCACCGTGCTCGCCGGCGTACCTAAAACCGCCCGAGTTGCTCGGGAGGAAATCTTCGGCCCCGTGCTGTCGGTGGTCAGGTTTGCTGATCTGGCTGAGGCGGTGGAGATCACCAACACCACCGGGTACGGCCTCAGCGCCGGCGTCTGGAGCCGCGACATTGACACTGCGCTCGGCTATGCGCGCGCCACCAAGGCAGGAACCGTCTGGATCAACTGCTACATGGACGGTTTCCCGGAGATTTCATTCGGCGGCTATGGCGC
>DATLQC010000054.1:0-3671 GCA_035535395.1 Propionibacteriaceae bacterium
ACGGGGTGGCGGACACGGTCGACGACCTGCGCGAGGCGCTGCTGCCCACCCGGGCCGGCGTGGTGGGTGCCTAGAAAATGCCGCGCGCGGAGAATTCCTGGAAACATACTTAGGCAGCCGATAGCCCGAGGGAGATCGCAAAGCCGATCACCACCAGCGGTCCGGTAAAGACCTTTTCCACCTTGTACGCCTCCGGCAGCAGCGTGTCGGCGAGCATTGCCAGCAGTGCCCCGGCGGCAAACGCCTCGATCAGGGCGCCGGTACGCGCGCCAGCCGGACCCAGCACGGCATAGCCCGCCGCGGCCGAGATTGCGGAGACACCGATCACTGCTAGCCACATGAGAACGACCCGGCGGCGGCTCCAACCGGCACGCTTCAGGCCGCTGGAGGAAGACATGCCCTCTGGAAGATTGGAGAGCGCGATGGCAACCAGGAGGGCCAGACTGACGCCGCCCTGGAGAACGGTGAGACCAAGTACGAATGACTCCGGAATGCCGTCCAGTACCGATCCCAGGACAATCGCCAAGGGCGAAGCATCCGATTGGGCTCCAGTGGGATCTTTGCGCGTCGAGCCGCCATAGCGATCAAGCAGCCAGTTGCCAGCGGTAAAGACCATCGCGCCCACGAGAACCAGGGCTGCCACTCCGGCAACAGCTTGGTTCTCCAGAGCATCGTCGACGAGCTCGAAGGAGACTGATCCGATCAGCAGGCCGGTACCGATCGCCATGACGACCGCGATGACCTGCCGGCTCGGGTTGAGGAAATAGGCGATCAAGGCGCCGACCAGCAATGCGGCCGCGCCGATCGCTCCCCAGAAGAACGCCTCAACCACGCGGTCGCGCCCGGGCTCAGCTATCGGAGCGGTCAGTCTTCGGTGTCAGCGTCCTCGGCGGCAAACTGTTCGGCACCCGCTGCCTTGGCGTCTTGTTCGATCTCGGCGGTGTCGGCCTTGATCTCCCTGGTTTCCACCTTCTCGGCTTTCGACATTGACTGCTTGATGTCGTCTTCCATCTCTTGAACGCCGACAACGACGAGGCCAGCCTCGCCCTCATCAAGGTATTCGCCAAGCTCCTTGAGGTCGCTGCGACTCATCCCTGCCGCCGCGTGTCCGCTGACTGCGCCGAGCACCGCCCCGCCTGCGGTCGTCGCCGCGAGCAGTCCGCCGCCGATCGCGGCGAATGGAAACAGCGCAACAATAAGCCCGGTCGCCAGCCCGACACCGCCGCCGAGCACCCCGCCAACCCGGGTGGGTGTCTCGTGCTTCTTGGTGATACGGACCTTCCCGTTGTCCCGCTTTTCGATTACGGCAGCGTCGTACGCGTCCAACATCCCGGCCTTGGTATGCAAGTCCTTGATCAGCTGGTAGTCCGCCTCCGCGTCCTCGACGCTCGGGTACACCCCGACGTACGCCACAAACGTCTCGACCGCCATCTCCGTCTCCCTTTTGATTTTGCAGCTGCTCGCGCATCGCGCTTGGAATCCGCCGCCGTCGTCGTCGGTCGCAGAGGAAAGTACGCCTCTGCTCCCTCCTCCTCCGTGCGGCGGCGCGCGATTCCCGACGCTCGCAGCTGGATGTGTTGTGCTCAGCTTCTGACAAGTCGGTGGTTGGTGCATCACCCTGCGGGGGTGAGCCGTGGGAACGGTGCTCGGGGGAATGATCAGGACATGGCTGCTCAAGATGACGAGATGGTCTTACGCGTTGCAAGGATGGAGGCGTTTAGCGACGGGGTGTTCGCCATTGCCATCACTTTGTTGGTGCTGGAGATTGCAATCCCGCCAGGCTTCGAGGGACACCTGCTCAGGGGTGTGCTCAGCCAGTGGCCTTCCTACCTCGCCTACATTGTCAGCTTCGCCACGATTGGAGCGATCTGGCTAGGGCACAACACGATCACGCACTACATGCACAGCGCCAATACCACATTTCTTCGGCTGAATCTCGCACTGCTGCTGCTGGTGTCATTCCTGCCGTTTCCCACCAAATTGCTCGCGAAAACCTCGGATCGCGTGAAGACGAGAAGGTGGCTGCCACCATTTACGGCGTTGCGCTGCTGGGGGCGATGGTGTTGCTGTCGTTGTTGTGGCTGCAGGCCGTGCGCGCGGACCTCGTACATCCCGATACCGGCGATGAGGAGATCAAGCTGCTGACAGCTCGGCTCAGGCCGAGCCTTGCCGTCTACATCGTGTTGATCATCGTTGGATTGTTCACGCCACTGATTGCGACGATCGGCTATCTGGTGGTCGCCTTCTTCCTGATCTTTCCGCTTAATCGCCGGCGTCGACAGAAAGCCGAACCTGCCCTGGGCTGAAGCTTTATTCACCCCGCCTGGGTGATGTTGAACCATCCACCGCTAAGCCAGCCTGATGATCACACCGAAAGCGGGGCACAGATGCCTGCGGACCCGATTACGTTGAACCCGCCGCCCGAGTCGCCGTCTTCGACAATGACGGCACGCTAGGTGCGATGGACTTCTTTGATGACGGTCCGGAGAAACCGATACGAATCTGGAGCCGGATAGGGCGGCGGCCAATTCTGGCGTTCGGCAATTCGAATGGCGATGTGCCCATGCTGGCGTACTCGGGGGCGGAGTCCTTGCCTGCGCTGCGGCTTTTGTTGCTGGACGATGACCCCGACCGGGAGTTTGACTACACGGCCGGGGCGGAGCAGGCGCTGCACATCGCCGGACAGCAGAATTGGACCGTGGTGAGCATGAAGAACGATTGGAATACCGTCATCACCGACGCGACATGAGCGACGATCTGAGGTGGATTCCGGCTCAAACGTATGCGATGGGCTCTGACCGTCACTACCGGGAAGAGGGACCGGTCCACCAGGTCAGCCTCGACGGCTTCTGGATTCAGCCTCACCAGGTAACGAACGCTCAATTCGAGGCGTTCATCGACGTCACTGGCTATGTCACCGTTGCTGAGCGACCGCTGGATCCCACCGACTTTCCGGGCGCGCCGACTGAAAGCCTGCAGCCCGGATCGGGTGTTCACCCGCACTGCGGCGCCGGTCAATCTTCGGCATATCAATCTGTGGTGGACCTGGACTCCCGGCGCGTACTGGGGCCACCCCGAAGGTCGCGGCTCGTCGATCAGTGGCCGCGAAGATCATCCAGTTGTGCACATCGCCTACGAGGATGCCGAGGAGTACGCCAATTGGGCAGGTCGGAGTCTGCCAACCGAGGCCGAGTGGGAGGCTGCGGCGCGCGGCGGACTTGATCAAACGATCTTCACTTGGGGCGACGAGGCTGAGCCTACGGGTGGCCGGCTAGCCAATTTCTGGCACGGCGAATTCCCGTGGCGGCCTGATCTGGGTTATGGCACGACCAGTCCAGTCGGCTCCTTCCCGGCCAATGCGTACGGCTTGTACGACATGGCCGGAAACGTCTGGGACTGGACTATCGACTGGTATTCCGATCATCACCCGGCCGAGGTCGACAAGCCGTGTTGCGTACCACGTAATCCGCGGGGTGGCGCCATCGACGACAGCTACGACCGCCGGCAACCCCAGTTCCGAGTGCCGCGGAAAGTGATCAAGGGCGGCTCGTATCTCTGTGCCGACAGCTATTGCATGCGCTACCGGCCCGCCGCCCGCCGGCCGCAGATGATCGATACTGGCATGAGCCATATCGGCTTCCGCTGTGTGCTCTATGCGCCCTGAGCCTGTC
>DATLQC010000055.1:0-2437 GCA_035535395.1 Propionibacteriaceae bacterium
ACTCATGGCGCACACCGGCCCGGGGCTACCGCAACGCAGCACACCAGCACGCTGGCCGCGTACCGGTTGCTCGATGCCTTACGTGAGCGTTACCCGCACCTCACCATCCAGACCACCAGTCTCGACTTAGCGATGGCATCACGGGCGGTAGCCGCTGATCTTTCTGGTGACTCGACCGCACGTCACGCTGACTTTGCCGGTCTGGTGCAGTTGCTGCCGCCAGGACTGGTGTGGCAGCCGGCGCTGGATGAACCGGAGGAGCCTGCCTACACGGCGTACCGGGCGGTTTCTTCCTTCTACGGCAGGCTGGGTCTCGGAATTGATCTTCGCAAGCAAGCACCCGGCAGTCTGCGTTGCCTTCATCGTTGGCTGGGGTTACATAAACGTTTTCGCTCGTTGCTGCACTCAGGCACCACCATTCGATCAGACGAGAGCGATCGAGCTTTCATTGCGCACGGCGTTGTAGCTGATCATCGCGATGAAGCGCTCTTTGCTCTGGTGTGGCTGGAACGGGCGCTCGCCAGCCGACGGGTCCGCCTTGACGGGCTGGACCCGGCCACGACGTACCGGATTGAGGTCATTGGGGCCCGACCCGGGGAGGCTGAGACCGTAACACCGTCCTGGGCTTCGGGTGCCCCGGTGCTGACTGGTCAGGCACTCGGCGCTGCGGGTATACCGCTGCCACCGGCCCGCCGAGGTTCTGTCTTACTGCTTCACTTGGAGGCAGTCGGCTAGGCGGCCCAGTCTTACTCGTCGACAGCCTGCTCCGCAGCGGCTGCAGCCTGTTCAGCCGAAAGGGCGGCTTGGCGCAACTCTTGATACTGCTTCCGCGCGGCTCGCGCCTCGTCGCGGGCCTCCCGTTCGGCCGACTCGGCCTGACGCAGCTGAGTGCGCAGTGACTCCACCTGGTCGGCAAGATCATCGGCACGTTGCGTAGCGGCCTCCGCATCCTTCTCAGCTGACTCAGCAGCCCGATGCGCCTCTGTCGCCCGCTCCCGCGCCTCGGCCGCTGCCTTCTCCTCCTCCCGGCGCTGCTTCGCGTCTCGCTTCGGTGCTGGTTGTGGCGCCGCTTCGGCTGCCTTCTGTGGGCGGCTCGGAGCCTTAGTCGGCAGCGACGCCCCCAGCGCAGAGGCAAGATCAGTTGTACCGAAACCGCCGTATGTCACCGCCTGTGTCAAGTGTCCAGCGCGTACCAGATCGGCGATCTCCGGATCACCTAGCGCGGTCTGCAACGTCTGGCTCACTTCCTGCAGTGCTCCATCCGGCGCGTCATAGTCCTGCTGGCGGCCCAACTCGACCGCACGGCGTGCCATGGCATCGACAGTCTTACGACGCTCCGCAGACAATTGCCGAAGTTCATCGCCCGCCATCCGCTGCTGTGCCTCCTGAAGGGCGGCACCGAGCTCGAAAAGTGCATGAATGTTGTCTGGTTCCTCGCGAGCCAGCAGATTGATCAGCCAGGCGCTGCGGGTTGGCCGCCGCAGCTTGCCGATTTGGGTGGCGAGCTCGCGGTCGCCGGCCTGCTTCGTCTCCGCTACCAGCTGCTGGCGCCGCTCGATGAAGTCATCGGGGGAGACGCCGTAGAGCTCGTCGGCAGCGGTATCGAGATCCACGGGAACGCGCTTAAAAGGTTCAGGACCATGGTGTCGGTGTGAAGCTGATGATCGCATTGTCGATCAGCCGCGTGCCGCCGACGCGGGCCGCGACAACGAACGTAGCCGGTCCGACATGATCATCGGGCACTTCCGCATACGTTGCAGGGTTGACGATGGTCGCGTAATCGAGCTCGAAGCAGGGCTCTGCCTCAGCTCGATCCAGCACCTCGTAGGCCGCCGCTCGAGCAGAGGGAACTGAGCTTTGTGTTGCTGCCTTATCCAGGGCGGCGGAGAGGCTACGTGCGACCGCACGCTCGTTGGCGGTCAGAAAGACATTGCGGCTGGAGAGTGCCAGCCCATCGGACTCGCGGACAATGGGCGCGCCGACGATCTCGATAGGGATGTTCAGATCGGCCACCATTCGCTGGATACAGGCCAGCTGCTGCGCGTCCTTCTCGCCGAATATCGCCAGCTGCGGCCGGATGATGTTGAACAACTTCAGAACGACGGTGAGCACTCCATTGAAATGGCCGGGTCTGGATTGCCCTTCCAGCACCGATCCCAGGGCGCCCGCGTCGACGGTAACCTGCCGCGCGGGCGGGTAAAGGTCGGTGACGCTCGGCACGAAGACGACATCAACGCCATCCGCCTCGCAGACCTCAAGATCATCCTCAAGGGGTCGCGGATAACGCGCATAGTCATCGCCGGGCCCAAACTGCAGCGGATTGACGAAGATGCTGACCCCGACCACATCGCCAAGTGATCTTGCCAACTTGATCAGCGAACGATGGCCCTCATGCAAGGCACCCATCGTAGGGACGAAAGCGAGCCGGGGGGCAGCC
>DATLQC010000056.1:0-2343 GCA_035535395.1 Propionibacteriaceae bacterium
AGGATCATGTCACCGCCGCCGAACAGCGCGAGCCCCATGATCGTCCCAACGGCCGCCACGATGAAAGTTGCCACCAGAGCGAAGATCATGATCGCCGCGTACTTGATTCCCAACAGTCGCGTTCGGCCGGCCGGGATCGCGAGCAGGTAACGCAACGTGCCGAGGTTCGCCTCGCCAGCCACAGAATCGCCCGAGATGGCGCTTACCGCCAGCGGCAAGAACAATGGCAGCTCCAAGGCCAGCGCCGCGAAGGCCACAAACAGCCCGTTTCCGGCAATCGCGCTGACGAAGTTGGGGCCGTCGCCTTGACTGGGTGAGGAGACGCGTACCGCGATCGCCAAGATCACCGGAACCACGGCGAGCACGGCAAGCCCGGCGATATTGCGACGCCGGCCAAAGATGATCTTGAGCTCGGACCGAAGGAATCGGGTGGACACCCGTGCGCGCGGTCGGCTGCTGACCACCAGGAGCTCAGCCGCTGACATCGAATCCCTCCCCGGTCAAGGACACGAAGACGTCTTCCAGGCTGGGCCGCAGCACCGCGAACCCGAGCACCGGCACACACGCATTGACCAGATTGGGCACGATCTTCTCCACCGCAACGTCCCCTAAGGCTGCCGTCACATAGCCAGGCGCAACCGCTATCTCGCTCAGTCCGAGCTCATTCAGTACGCGGCCCGCGTCCTGGGGCCGGTCGGTGTCCACGCGTACGGTCTGCTTCGTGGTGCCACGGAGCTCAGTGATGGGAGCCTGCGCAACGAGCCGGCCCTCATACATCACCCCGACATGGCTGCAAATCTGCTCGACCTCGGCGAGCAGGTGGCTGGATACCAGCACGGTGGCGCCATCGGCGGCAAGCTCGCTGATCAAATGCCGGACCTCTCGGGTGCCCTGCGGATCAAGTCCGTTGGTGGGCTCGTCCAGGACCAGCAGATCGCGAGGCATCAACAGCGAGTTCGCGATGGCGAGTCGCTGGCGCATGCCGAGCGAGTACGCCCGGTAGCGCTTCTGCGCCGCCGCAAGCAGGCCAACACGATCCAGCGCAGCGTCGATCCGAGCGCGTGCGGTCCGTGGATCGCTATAACGGTCGGCTGCATCCAGCCTCGCGAGGTTGGCGCGCCCCGACAGATAGGGATGGAAAGCCGGCCCTTCGACCAACGAGCCGATGCGCCGGAGCGCGCTCCGAGCTGCGGCCGGCATTGGGGAGCCCAGTAGGGAAATCTCACCAGCTGTCGGCGAGATCAGGCCGAGAAGCATCCGGATTGTGGTCGTCTTGCCGGAGCCATTGGGTCCCAAGAAGCCGTAGACCGCACCGCCTGGAACTTCCAGGTCGATGCGATCAACAGCAATCTGGCGCCGGAACCGCTTGGTCAAACCTTTGGTGGCGACCGGCGTCGCGTCGGCGGTGGCCGACGTCACTTGTTGAGTGCCTGATAGATCACGTCGGGTCGTACGGCGCCAACGGCAAGCCGGCCGTCGTCGGTCCACACTGCCGAGAAGGCTGTGCCAGTAAGGAGCCGACCCGAACCCCACGAGCCGCTGACCCGCTGTAGCTTGTCAAGAAACGCCTTGACTTGTTGATCATTCTGGTTGTTCGAGACATCGCCGACCTTGCTCACGGCCACCGCAGTCCAGCCGGTACCCACGACCTTCTTCCCTGCTTCGGCACGCTGACGATCTTGTGGACTCGGCGTAGTTTGATCACTTGGCGGTACCTCGGTGACCTTGGCTCCCGGCGGTGGGTTGAAGACGAACTCGGCGTCATCGGGCCGAGTGAAGTCGACGGAGGTGTAGCCCACTTCGAAAACGATCTTGTTGTCGGGCCCGAATACCTGAACGCGAAGCGGCAGCTTGGTGTCACCATCGATAGCCAATCGAGCTTGAGTGATCAAAGTGTCGGATTCGTTGGGATCCAGCACCAGCTCGTACGCCGGACGTCCGGCAACCTCGACGGCGCTGTCGGTTGTCACTGTCGTGGTCGGTTCGATTGCCTTCAGCACTTCCTGGGCCGCCTCTTGTGGTGTCTTCGGCGTACCCGAAGGCGTCGCGCCCGGCTCCGCCGCTTGATCGGCGGTCAGCGTGCGGTGAGTTGCGGCGTTGTCCTTGCTGGACCAGGTCCATACGTCCTTACCGTTGCGAATGATGTCGTATTCGCTGTAGGTATCCAGTACGGCCAAGCGTGCTTTGTCCGGCGATGAATAGCGCACCCGGAGCGTGTGGGTGCCTGAAACTAGCGAGGTCAGCTCTTGGTTGTCTTGTCCATTCGCGCCTGGGATGGCAGGAATGCCGAGATCAGCGCGTTCGACGACCGTACCGGACAGGCCGTCGGTCTTGGCTTGCTGC
>DATLQC010000057.1:0-8905 GCA_035535395.1 Propionibacteriaceae bacterium
CGACGCGGCGCGTACGCCAACACGATCCCAACCAGTGCGCCCACAAGGACGCCGCCGATGAGCATCAGCCAACCAAAGCTGCGGAAACCGACCAGGATGCTGTAGAGGATGAGCAGTATGAACAGGCCGATATCGGCGCGAACGTCCTCACGCATCTTCTGTTTGAAGATGGCATTGGCGGCAAGCAGCCCAATCACTGCCGCGGCGGCACCAAAACCTCCGCTACCGTACGGCCCAAATACGAAGAGCAACGTGGCACCGCCCAATCCGGTGGCGACGTAGAGCGCGACGAATCGCGAAGCCCCCAGTTCAGACTCGATGGCGCGACCGGCGAGCCATAGCACCAGGAGGTTCATCAGAACCCCGAGGATCGATCCCGAGGTCAGTGAAGCGGTAAACAGTCGCCAGAACTGCCCGGCATAGATCGCCTCATTGCTCATCACGAGCAGCCCATTGAGCAGGCCGCCACTGACAAGATTTAGCACCCATTCCACAGCGAGCGCACCCATCACGACCTTCGTCGCGGTCCCCCCGCCCGGCTTCAATACCGCGCCAAATGCCGTCCTCGGTGGTCGCCCGCTCGCTCGCCGCGACGCTACACAGGAAGGACACTGAAAGCCGACCGATGCGGGGTTCATGCATTCGCCGCAGATCGGCCGATCGCATCGCTGGCAGGAAATGCCGGTCATTCGCTCCGGATGGCGATAACACGGAGCGAAACCTGGAGGCGAGAAGTCCGGGCCCGCATTCGGCGTCTGACTCACGCGGAGTTGTCGCCTGAATCAATTGATACCAACTCGATCACCACCGAGTCGACGGGGCGGTCACCTCGTCCAGTACGCACCTGGGCGATCTCGTCAACGACGTCGCGGCTAGCCTGATCGGCCACCTCACCGAAGATCGTGTGCCGCCGGTTGAGATGCGGCGTCGGACCGACAGTGATGAAGAACTGCGAACCATTGCTGCTCGGACCAGCGTTGGCCATAGCCAGCAGGTATGGCTTGTTGAAGACAAGATCGGGATGGAACTCATCACCGAACGTGTAGCCCGGACCACCTGTGCCGGTCCCCAGCGGGCAACCGCCCTGAATCATGAAGCCGTCGATCACTCGATGGAAGGTGAGCCCGTCGTAGAAATTCCCGGTCCTCTTTTCACCTGTGCTGGGATCGGTGAACTCCTTGGCGCCTGAGGCGAGCCCCACGAAGTTGTCCACTGTCTTGGGAGCTTGATCACCAAAGAGCACGAGGTTGATGTCGCCATAGTTGGTGTGCAGGGTTGCCGTCTGCTGTGCCACGTCGAGGCACCTTTCTGTCGTGATCATCGTCTGGCTCTGGCCGCCCGCGCCCTTCGACGGGCTCTGGACGCAGGTCCGGCAGCCATCCTGTCAGACCGCACAAGATCGCGATACGGTGGGAAATGCTCCACCGGGGAGCATGAGGTTTCTCACAACGGAGGAAACGTGTCTAGGAGTTCCCGCCGCGCCGAAGCCGCCCGAATGCAAGCTGCGCCAGCCGCCGAGGATTTTGTGCACTCGGCCGCTGATCGTGTTGGACCGCTGGTCCACTCCGCGGCTGATCGAGTAGGGCCGCTCGCGCAGTCCGCCGCCACCCGAGTCGGGCCGCTTGCTGAAGCCGCCGCAGACCGGCTTGGCGCGGCCGCTGACAAGGTGTCACCGATAGCTCATACCGCAGCGGATCGGCTGGGACCGTTGGCCCAATCGGCTGCAGAGCGGGTGGGCCCGATCACTCATGACGCTGCCGACCGATTGGCTCCGCTGGCTCATTCAACTGCGGATCGCATTGCTCCATTAGCCAACCAGGCCATCGAGCGTGTATCGCCCTACACTCAGCAGGCGATCGGCCGCGTTGCCCCGTATGCGCAGCAAGCTGCGGAGCGCTTCGCGCCGATGGCTAGCTCGGCCAAGCAACGTGGCGCCCTGCTCGCTCACGATGCCGTCGACAGGATCGCCCCAGTCCTCGACCAGGCGCTCGAGCGAGTCAGTCCGGCCGTTGAAGCAACGCGCAGCAAGGTGTCTGGCGACATAGTGCCCAAGCTCACTGAGGCATTGAGCGCTGCCGCGGGAGCGCCGGTTGTCGCCGAGGCAACAAAACGTGGCAAGGCTGTAGTTGCCGCAGCCAAGGGCGAGTTGGAGCTGCCAAAGGAGAAGAAGAAGGGTGGATGGCTCAAGTGGCTGCTCCTCGTCGCTGGCCTAGCGGGCGTGGCAGTCTTCGTGGTACGCAAAATCCTGGGCGGGAAGGACGCCGACTGGCAGGCAGCACGGCCGACTACGCCGTACGCGCCGCCGAAACCTGCTCAAACGGCTGGGACAGGGACTGAGACAGGGACTGAGACATCGGCTGGGGCGCCCGTCGTCGATGCGATGGACAACGACGAGGATGCACACGAGGATCCTCAGGGCGGAATGTCGGCGCACATGCTCAATCTCGAGGCGGACGGCGCATCAGTGCCGGATCAGCCAGCTGAGGGCGGGGAGTACGATGCTCCAGCCGGTATGACCACCACGAACGTCGACGATGCTCCAACCGACATGACAACGAGCGTCGACGAAGCTTTCGCCGAGGCAGCAGACAGGATCGGCGTCGAACCTCCCGCCGACATCAGTGGTGCGGGGGATGCGACTCTCTCGGAAATGCCGACGCGCACTGAAGAGACGCCGACTGATACCACGCTCGCTCCCGAGGCCGCCGAAACGCCTCCTAGCGATGAGGGATTAGCCGAGCCGACACCTGGCAGCGATCAAGACGGCGCCGTGCTCAGTGAGCCGGCAGCCGCTGCTGGAGCCGGGACACCTCGGTACCAAGGTGAGGGCGTCTATGTGGGAAGTGAGCCCCCTGAGGGTTTCACCATCAAGGGCAACGAGCGGTCGATGAAATACCACGTGCCCGCGTCAGCTGGCTACGCCCGAACGGTCGCCGAGGTCTGGTTCAACAGCGAGGAAGCGGCCCAGCAAGCCGGCTTTGTGCGTGCCCAGCGCTAGCGTCCGGTCTCATGGCTAGCGGCCAATGAGCTCAGCTCGTCTTGACGCAATCTCTTGCGGTCGCTAGCCATCTGGTCCGTAAAATCGCGCAAGTTTCAGGTCGCCGTTAACATCCGCCCCCTTCGCGAAGCCTTCTACAGATAGAGGGGTTCGACGAAGGGGGCGTTGGCATGGCAGTGCGTGCCGAGCACGAAGAGGCTTCCGATCGATGGGTCGATGCAGGGCCGTTCCGAGCGCAGCTGTTGTATCTGATGGCGAGCGGCTCACTCAGCGTCGATGACGTGGCTGCGGTAGCGGGCATCTCTGCCCGCCTTGCCGATCGGCTGCTTCACGGACGAAACGGTCGGCCGTTGCGCCGGATCAGTCCCGAGACAGCACGTCGGCTGATCCAGGTTTCTGATCAACACGTGCAAGCACTGCGGCGAATCATCGTGCCCGCTGCTTCGGCGAGGCTGCAACTGCGTCGCTTGTATCGGGCCGGGTGGGAGAATCTGGCGATCGCCCAGCAGGTACGTGTCGCGACTCCCGAGCTCGTCGAATTGGCTGCCGGTGCCGATACCTGCTCCCTCTTGCTCACCGTTCGGCTGACGGCGGCTGCCCGCGCGGAGGACAGCTTGCGCTACCGGCGCCGGCTGTCCTTCTTGCCCATGCAGCGTGCGGCATGAGGTCTAAAGATCTTTATGTCGCGAGAGCGCGGTCTCGCAACTCCTGCCGCTAGGATCACCGGGTGATCGCTGAGGCCTTGGCCGCAGTAGCCATGGCGCTCATGATCGCCGTGGCTTGTGCATTGCTAGCGCGTCCGGTGCTGCAACGACTTCCCGAACCAGCCGCTCTTGACGACCAGAACATCGACGCCAAACCGCTCTATCGTGACCTTGCCGGCATTCCTTTCCTCCTCAGCTGCGGCGTACTCGCGGGACTGGCGGCAGTCGTTAGCTGGCTAAGCCTTCCTCTGTACGCCCAACCGATGTGGTCTGTGCTGGCGATCTTGGGAGTGCTGCTCGCTGCGATAGACGCACGCACCAGCTGGCTGCCGCTGAGACTGACCCAGATTGCGTGGCTCGCCATGGCCATCGCTGCACTCGTGTCTGCCTTGCTGAGCGGAGACATCTGGGTTGCAGGCCGGGCGACAGTCGGCGCAGCGATTGCCGGCACCCTCTATCTGCTCGTGTGGCTCATCTCACGCGGGGGCTTTGGCTTCGGTGACGTACGGTTCGCGCCCTTGCTCGGAGCAGCCTCTGCCGCCGGCTCCTGGACACTACTGTGGCTGACCTTGCTCCTCGGTACCGTCATCGGCGGGTTCCTCGGTCTGCTGCGGCTCGCCCGGGGTCGACGTGAGGCATTCCCGTACGCGCCCTCAATGTTGATCGGTGCTTACGCGGCTTGCCTCGTCACAATGATCACCTAACTGATATGTAGTCCCGAATTGTCAAGTAGGCAGGGGTGGGCCGGTCTCCCTGCTGGGTGCGTGGAGACCGGCCCGTTCTTCTTCGCTGCGTCTTTGTCTTTCCTGGTTGGCGTGTCAGGTGCGACGCGCGGTCAGACTGATATGCGCGGGTTGGTTACCGCAGGACGGGCTGTTCGTCGGGAACGGCCACTGGTCTAGAGGGCGAACGTGGCCACGATCGTGATCATGAAAGATGTTGATCATGGTTGTTCATAGTTAGATCGTGGGTCGTTCCTCGCGCGGCAACCGGGCTGACGGCGACGGAGGTGAAGAAGTCTTCGATGCCGTTGCTATTCGAGCACGGCGAGCGACCAGGCCCAGCCAGCAAGCTCGCGGGCGATGGCGACGTCGGCGACCGCGGGACGCTTCTTGCGGGCGTTGAACCTCTGCCAGCGTTGGTGCAGTCGGCGGTTGCCTTCGTGGCCGCGGAGCCGGGCCGCCGGCGGGGCGAGTTCCCAGCGATCCCGCATCGTCTTGCCTGGCACCCGGTAAGGCTTCGCGTGGTGCCAGGCGGCCTCGACCAGCAGCCGGCGAGCGTGGGTGTTGCCGGTCTTGGTGATCGAGCCCTGGGAGCGGGACTGGCCGGAGGAGGACTCGGTGGGCACCAGCCCGACGAACGCGCCGATGGTGGCACCGGTGAACCTCTGCCAGTCACCGATCTCAACCGCCAGCGCGAAACCGGTCAGTGTGGAGATGCCGCGCAGGCAGCTGAGCCGGCGCACCACCGGGGTGTAGCTGCTCTTGCCAGCCATCTCATCGATGGCCCGATCGAGACGATCCCTACGGTCCACGGTCAACACCATGGCCTCATAAGCCGAGTCGTAGGCCAGCTGCCGGGACTGCTGGTCGAACCGTTGGCCGCGCAGCCAGCCGTCATGGACCTTCGTCCACGCATCACCTCCTGAGTAGACGATTCCCTGCCGGAGCAGCATCTTCGACACCCGATGCCGGGCCCGCATCAAGTCGGCCCGGGCATCCTCTCGGGCCCGCACCAGATCCCGGGCCGCCTCTTGCTCCACACTCGGCACGTTCACCTCGACGATCTCGCCCAGCTTCAACAAGTGGGCCAAGAGCTCCGCGTCCCGGGCGTCGGTCTTCACCCGATCCCCGTGCGGCCGGTGCAGCTTCGATGGCGCCGCCACGACACACAGGGTTCCATGATCATTGAGACAGCGATACAGGCCGTATCCGGTTGGGCCGGCCTCGTAGCCGACCTTCACTGGACCCGGCAGACCCGACACCCAGCGCAACACTTCGCCCGGATCGGGGCACAGCTTGCGCTGCCACACCTCACCGGTCACCGCGTCAAGGGCATGCCCGGTCACCGACCTGGCGTGCACATCCAACCCGACGAACGTACGCTCATTCCCCACTGAGGCCTCCCGCAACTTGTGGCTCTACCGGACAAGCCCACAGCCTGCCCGGCAACCCACGACCAATTGCGAGCGAGGCCTCAGGCCTGCTCATACCGTCTAGAAGTAGCCTGGCCTATGACGAGCTCAGGGCGCTCGGCTTCTCCACTCCGAGGACATACAACGCTGCCCGGGCGTACGCATCCGCAGCGTCAAGCTCAGCCTCGGTGTGGTATGCCTTGCCTGGGCCGCTGACAGTGATGACGAAACCGCCTGCCGAGGAATCCAGCGACAAGAAATAGTCCCCGAGCATCTCGCGGAGCTGGTCTTCCCGAGGCAGCCACACCACTCCGTCGGACTCCACTGAGTCCAGCGCCCACTCAACAGTTCCATTGAAATGAAAACGCGATTCCCCGTTCGATACGACCAATTCGACGACCATGTCGCTGACCGTGAAAACAGAGTCGGCGATCTCTGGTCGCGGTATGAAGAACACGTCGCCGTTGACCGGCGTCCATGACACATGCGGGGCAAGCCGCATGGCGAGATCGCGGGAGATCACGGGTGCAGTATGACGCGGCGGGCAAGAGCAGCGGTAATCATGTTGATCAATCAGCGTTCGAGGAGCTCGGATCGCGTTTCTCTTCGGTAAGCCCGCATAGGCTCAAGGAGTGACCGCGGCGCCGAGACCTGGCTGGTATCCGGATCCAGCCGGCGCCCCTGGACTTTACCGCTGGTGGGATGGCGGTCACTGGGCCGAGGTAACCAGTGACTCGGTCCAGGCACCACCGCCCCTTCCCATCGCGACGGGAACCGCAGTCGAAAGTACTGCCCCGCTACGCCGTGCTTCACCGCTGCGCGTCGCCGCTGCCCTCGGCTTAGGATTCGCGTTGTTCGTCAGTGCCTCGATCGGCTTGGGTCTGATGATTTGGCCGAGCCAGTCCAACACGTCCGCGCAGCCGGCTGCGGGTGGCTCCGGCGGGCTGCCCAGTGTCGGGAGCCTCGGGACCGATCCTGTTGGCTACCTTGACGAGCGCACGAGGACAGCGAACATTGGGCCGGCATCGCTGACCATGCCCGGCGACCCGTATGTCCTCTCGCCTGACCCCATGGCGATTCGTGGAGTACTTGACCTTCTCTTCTGGGCCAGCGCGCCGGTCCACAGTCGCTACGACGGCAAACACGACTGGTCGTCCGGCGTGCTGCTCGGGCGGGTGACCCAATCCAGCAGCCAAGGCCAGCTCGAGACCGAAGGCACGCTTGCCCTGCACCGGCTAAGCAATGTCATCTTCGACCGGCACGCAACCGAGCTGAAGGGGCTGAGGTGGGAGCAGCACGCAGTTGATGGACGGCCCGGAATGCTGTTTTCCGCTCAGGTGTACTACTCGGTCGACCGGCTGCCGAGCCGCTACGACACCGTCACGGCAGTCGTGGTACGGCTCGATGATGGTTCATTGATCATGGCCGCCAGCTCGGTGCCCAACGACGCCAATTCCGACGTTGCCCGCCAGGCAGCCGACGCGCTCAAGACACTCAGCATTCGCTAGTAACTACTCGATGGTCACGGCGGCCTCCGAGCCAGCATGCGATGCGGGACCGGAGCGAAGGAACAGCGCGCCCACCGCGGCGACGGCGGTGACCGCTGCAGTCAGCAAGAACACATTGGCGTAGGAGTTGGCCAGTACCGACACCTGAGTACGCCGATACAGCCCGAAGAGCTGCAGTAGGTCGAAATGCGCCGCCTGGCTGGTTGTACCTTCCAGCAGATCTGCCCGGCCTTGGGCGAGCTGTGCCTGCTGAGCGGTCGCCATTGCTGTCAATGCCGCGAGTCCGAGGGCCGCGCTGACCCGCTGCACAACGGTATTGATCGCGCTCCCGCTGTTGGTCATATGTGGGTCGAGCGAGGCGAGGCCGCCGGTCATGATCGACATCATCGCCATGCCGACCCCGGCGGCGCGGATGCACATCCACAAGACGACCTCTTCGCGCGTCATGTCGGGATTGATTCTGGCGAGCCCGTAGCTGCCGAAGGCGGCCACCAGCAGTCCCGACACAACCAACCATCGGGGCCCGATCTTGTCGTACAGCCGACCGCTGATCGGCATCAGGAAAGCCATTACAAGCGCCTGCGGCAGGAGGAGCAGCCCCGTGTCGAGCGCCTGATATCCCTGTCCGGCCTGCAGGAAGAGAGGGATGTAGAACAATGTGGCGAACATCCCGGTCATCATCACGCCCATGATGATCAGAGATGTCGTGTACGCGGCGCTGTGGAATACCTGTAGATTCAGCAGCGGGTGATCGACCTCGAGCTCGACGGTGACGAACAGGGCCAGCAACAGCAGTCCGCCGACCATCAAGATCAGCACACGGTAGCTGGACCAGCCCCAAGACTGGCCCTCGGAGAAGGCCAACAGCAAGGCCACCAGTCCCGTCGCCACCGTGATGAAGCCCCAGACGTCGAACGGGCGCGTCGGCGCTCGAGTGAACTTCGGCAGCGCGACTGCGGCTGCGATCAGACCCAGAACCCCCACGGGGACATTGATGTAGAACACCAGACGCCAACTCACGTACTCGACGAGGTAACCGCCAAGCGTGGGACCGATGGCGGGAGCGAACACGATACCCAGGCCATACATTCCCATGGCGGTGCCGATCTTGTGCCGCGGCACGATCCGATACACCATCGTCAGCGTCACAACGGGTAGCAATCCGCCGGGAATCGCCTGGATTACCCGGAAAGCGATCAAGCTGTTAAGGCTCCACGCAAGCCCACAGAGCGCTGAGGCGAGGGCGAAGCCCCCCAGCGCGATCATGTACACGCGATCAAGTCCGAACCGATCACCCAACCAAGCGCTCGCGGGCACGATCACACCAAGGACGAGGCTGTACGCCGTCGTGATCCACGCGACGTCCGCCGTGCTGCCACCGAAATCGGACTGGATGGTCGCGATAGCGACGTTCACGATGCTGACGTCGAGGATGGACATGAACATGCCGCCGATTAACACGGCGAGTGGGATCCGCCACCCCCCAGACGGCGGAGCGGGTACCGGCTCGGCCTGGCTCGGCGACGGCTCACCAGCCCGGCGCGGACGCTCAGCCGCACGT
>DATLQC010000058.1:0-19868 GCA_035535395.1 Propionibacteriaceae bacterium
ATCCGGTCGTTGATCTTGTAACCTCACAAACATGGCGACCCGTGCGTCTTCCCCAACGCGGTCCCGCAGCCGCTCTGGATCGTCCCGGCGCGCGAGACCACGGTCAGCTGCAAGCAAGAGATCCACATCTGCTGTGGCAGCACAGGCCGGCGCGTCTCGCCGGCGACCCAGCCGGAGCCGGTCTCGGAGTCGCCGGTCCCGTCCGTCGCTTTTCGATCAGCTCCTCTTGGGCGTCGCCGCAATGTTGGGCGGACTCGCCTACGCCGTGGGCCGCGCCGTACGGCGGATTGGACCGGCTGTGGAGGACGTCGACCCCGCAGTGCGCCGTGACGGAATTGGACTGTTCCTGCTGGGCAGCGCGATCATTGTCGCTGCGGCAGTGTGGTGGGGGCTGCCGGGCGCGGTTGGGCATGCCATCTTCATTGGTGTCGCCAGCACTATCGGAACTCTTTGCTACGTGGCACCTCTCCTTCTGGTGCTGATGGCCTGGCGAACATTGCGTCACCCTGATCGCAATGGTCCGCTGGGACGGCAGTTGATCGGCTGGAGCGCGATCATGCTCGGCTTGCTGGGCTTGATCAATATCGCCCGTGGATTGCCCCGCACCAATGACCCTGAACGGCTACGGAATGCGGGCGGGATCATCGGCTACGTATCGTCCAGCCTGCTCTCGGATCTGCTGACCGTCTATGTCGCCGTGCCGTTGCTGATCTTGTTGTTGCTCTTCGGAGTGCTCGTGGTGGTCGGCATTCCGCTACACCAGATCCCCGATCGAGTGCGGTCGGCACGCGCTCGGCTGCAGCGCCGTCCCGTAGTGATCGAAGGTGAGGTGGTTCGCGAGCT
The DNA here is from genome assembly GCA_035535395.1 of Propionibacteriaceae bacterium. GTDB lineage: Bacteria > Actinomycetota > Actinomycetes > Propionibacteriales > Propionibacteriaceae > Microlunatus. Next base: position 844 of record DATLQC010000058.1, read on the forward strand.
GGAGTACAGCGGCAATGAGGCCTACGACACTCCGGTAATCGGCGATCGGCCGGGGCAGCGACGCCGGCGCGGGGCGGACGATGCCTTACACCTCGAGCCATCCGGATCCGATACCTCTGAGGGGGCGACCGACCCAACTCTGGAATCGCGGCGTCCCGTCACCGCTGGGCTTCCACCAGGCGTCACAGTCCACGGAGTAGATGGCGAGGAGTTAGAGGCTCCACAGCACACTCCCATGACACAGCGGGTTGAACGGCTCCAGCTGTCCGGAGATGTGCAGTATCTGCTTCCCGACCCCGCCATGTTGCAGCACGGCAGCGTACACAAGGCGCGTACCAATGCCTCCGACGCTGTCGTTCATCAGCTGACCGAAGTGCTGCTCCAGTTCGAGATCGATGCACGTGTGACCGGCTACAGTCGGGGCCCGACCGTCACCCGATACGAGGTCGAGCTGGGGCCGGCCGTGAAGGTGGAGAAGGTCACTGCACTGAGCCGCAACATCGCGTACGCCGTGGCCAGCGCGGATGTGCGCATCCTGTCTCCGATTCCGGGAAAGTCCGCCATCGGTATCGAAATCCCCAACAGTGACAAGGAAGTCGTATCGCTTGGGGACGTGCTGCGGTCGGCCCGGGCCAGAAATGATCACCACCCGATGACGGTCGGTTTGGGCAAAGACGTCGAGGGTGGCTTCGTGGTGGCCAATCTGGCCAAGATGCCGCACCTGCTGGTCGCCGGCGCCACTGGATCGGGCAAGTCCAGCTTTGTGAATTCCATGATCACTTCGATCATGATGCGCGCCACCCCGGACGAGGTCCGCATGCTCCTCGTGGACCCCAAGCGTGTCGAGCTAACCGCGTACGAGGGCATTCCTCACCTGGTGACGCCAATCATCACCCATCCCAAGCGGGCGGCGGAGGCGTTGCAGTGGGTCGTTAGAGAGATGGACCTGCGATACGACGACTTGGCCAAGTACGGCTTCCGGCATGTGGACGACTTCAACAAGGCAGTCCGTACCCGATCGGTCAAGCAATCGGCGGCAGAATCCAACGGCAGTGAACCGTCGCTTCCGCTGGACGAATCCTCGAATCGGATGCTTTCGCCTTATCCGTATCTCGTTGTCATCGTTGATGAGCTTTCCGACCTCATGATGGTGGCGCCCCGTGATGTCGAGGATTCGATCGTCCGCATCACTCAGCTGGCACGAGCCGCCGGGATTCACCTGGTGCTCGCGACTCAGCGGCCCAGCACCGATGTAGTCACCGGGCTCATCAAGGCGAACGTGCCCAGCCGGCTGGCGTTTGCGACATCATCGATGACCGACTCCCGGGTGATCTTGGACCAGCCGGGGGCAGAGAAGTTGGTTGGTCAGGGCGACGGCTTGTTCCTTCCGATGGGGTCGAGCAAACCGATTCGTATCCAGGGCGCCTGGGTGACCGAGCAGGAAGTGCGTGACGTTGTTAGCCATGTCAGTGATCAGCTCAAGCCCACCTACCGCGAGGACGTGACGTTAGCCGCCGAATCCTCTGCCCGAGTTGCTGAGGATATCGGTGATGATCTTGATCTGGTGGTTCAGGCAGCGGAGTTGGTAGTCACCCTGCAGCTCGGTTCGACCTCTATGCTGCAACGCAAGCTTCGCGTCGGTTTTGCGAAGGCTGGGCGGTTGATGGACATTTTGGAGACCCGCGGCATCGTTGGACCTTCCGAGGGATCCAAGCCTCGCGACGTTCTGGTTACTCCCGACGAGCTGGACGCAGTCCTGGAAAACCTCAGGCAGGGCTAGCTCAAATCCCGCAGCAGCGGCCAACGGCCGACCGGGAAACCCGGGTTCATCTCGACATCGGTCATACTGGGACGGCCATGCTTGAGTCCGCAACGTCCGTCGTTCGGGCTGCCAGTCACGGTCCGACAGACTCCGAGCCCACGACGGTGCACCTTGTCACGCTGGGTTGCGCTCGCAACGAAGTCGATTCCGAAGAGCTTGCCGCGCAGCTGGATAACGATGACTTCAAGCTGGTAGCTGATCCAGACGAGGCCGACGCTGTGATCGTCAATACCTGCGGTTTCATCGAGGCGGCCAAGAAGGACTCGATCGACACTTTGCTGGCAGCCAGCGATCTCAAGCACACTGGGCGAGCAAGAGCCGTTGTTGCCGTCGGATGTTTCGCGGAGCGCTACGGCCGCGAGCTGGCCGAGTCGTTGCCGGAAGCTGATGCCATCCTCGGCTTTGACGACTACGCCCACGTTGCCGACCGCCTTCGGGCTACCTTGGCCGGTGAACGGCACCCGGCTCATCTGCCTCGTGATCGCCGCTCGTTACTGCCGTTGGCTCCCGCTGCGCGGGCATCAGCTGCGAACACCGTAGTGATTCCGGGCCACCGGACGACGCACAGCAGCGCCGTCGGGCCGGCGAGCGGGCCGCGGGTGTTCCGGCACCGCCTCGACGGCGGCCCCTATGCGCCATTGAAGATCGCTTCCGGCTGCGATCGGCGCTGTACGTTCTGTGCCATCCCGTCATTTCGCGGCGCGTACGTCTCCCGTCCGCCTGCCGAGATCATCGCCGAGGCGGGCTGGCTGGCCGAGAGCGGTGTGCGCGAGGTCTTTCTGGTCAGCGAGAACTCCTCTAGCTACGGCAAGGATCTCGGCGACATTCGCCTGCTCGAGCGGCTGCTGGTTGAGTTGTCCGAACTCGATGGGCTGTCCTGGATTCGGGTTTCCTATCTGCAACCGGCCGAGATGCGGCCCAGCTTGATCGAGGTCATGGCCAGTACGCCGAAGGTTCTGCCGTACTTCGATCTGTCATTCCAGCACGCCGCGCCCGGAGTCCTGCGCCGGATGCGGCGCTTCGGTGACGCTGACTCGTTCCTGGAATTGATCGAGTCGATTCGACGGCTGGCGCCGACTGCAGGAATTCGCAGCAACGTCATCTGCGGCTTTCCGGGGGAAAGCGAGGCCGATCTTGATGTGCTCTGCGACTTTCTTGCAGCAGCGGAGCTGGATGCAATCGGGGTCTTCGGCTATTCGGCAGAGGAAGGTACGGAGGCAGATCGGCTCGACCGACTGCACTCGGCTTCAGAAATCGATACCCGGCGCGGGCACGTAGCAGACCTGGCTGAGGAGCTGGTCAGCCAGCGAGCTGCCTCGCGAATCGGCGAGGAGGTTCAAGTGCTGGTTGAGGAGACTGGTGACGAGGTCGTCGGCCGCGCTGCTCACCAGGGTCCTGAGGTCGACGGCAGCGTCTATGTGGCGACCAGTGACCGACCCGAGCCGGGCAATCTTGTCGAGGCCGTTGTCTACGGCAGCGACGGGGTTGATCTGCTGGCCACCATGAGTGCTGGGCAGCGCCCCAGCCCGGCTGTCCGCCAGGAACTCAGGTCATCATGATCGACGACGCACATCGCGCGGATGCCGGGTCCGAGCGGATGCGGCCGAAACCTGACCCAGATGCACTGGCGCCGAGTGAGACCCACCCGGTTGGACCTATGGCTGAACCAGAGACCAGTCCCTGGAACCTGCCGAACGCGCTTACGGCGATTCGCATCGTCTTGGTGCCGATATTTGCATGGATGCTGCTTGCCCATCCACAGGAACCGTGGTGGCGGTTTCTGACTGCCGTGATCTTCACTGTGGCGATCTTGACCGACACCTTGGATGGGCACCTGGCGCGCAAACACAACATCATTACGCGCTTCGGCAAGCTTGCAGATCCGATCGCGGACAAGGCGCTGACCGGCATGGCATTCATCGGTCTGTCGATCATCGGTGAGCTGTCGTGGTGGGTGACGGTGACGATCTTGGTTCGCGAGTGGGGGATCACCATGCTGCGCTTCGTGGTGCTCCGCTACGGGGTGATGGCTGCGGGCCGCGGCGGCAAGATCAAGACAGTGACGCAAGCCATTGCGGTGATCATGTATTTGCTGCCCTTGCCTGGACCGGCACATACGGTGGCCATGATCGTGATGGCGGTCGCCTGGGTGATCACGATGGCGACCGGCCTGGACTATGTCCGCGAAGCATATCGATTACGACGTCGGGCACGGCGGCAATGACTGTCTCAGCGCTGGCCGCGAACGTGCTCGCCGAGCTCACCCGTCGCGGTCAGACTCTTGCGAGCGCAGAATCCCTCACGGGCGGAATGATCGGCGCGCTGCTCACCGACATACCCGGAGCATCGGACAGCTATCTGGGCGGCGTGATCAGCTACGCGACGCGCCTCAAGGCGACCCTTGCCGGAGTGGACGTGGCCACATTGGCCGAGCTCGGTCCGGTCGCCGCGGGCACCGCTGTCGAGATGGCTCATGGGGTGGCGCAGAGATGCGGCGCTGATTGGGGATTAGCGACAACAGGGGTTGCTGGGCCAGTCGCTCAAGACGGCCATCCCGTGGGCCAAGTCTTCGTTGCTGTTAGCTACCAAGCGAGCGACCTCTCGTCTGTGAGAGAGCTGCTACTGCAAGGTGATCGAGCGATGATTCGGCAGCTGTCGGCAACAGCTGCCCTCGGCCTGCTCGCGGAGGCGCTCGGATTGAGCAGCCACATCTGAGGAGTTGACGACGCGCGCGCGATCCGCGGTGCGTTCTGGAGTTGTCAGTGAGGGTGGGTACAGTTTCCATATGCGATCCGAGGACCTCCCGATGAAGCCGGTGCTGGTGCGCGAGCTCATCGGTGAGTCGCTCCGTGAGGAGCGCGTCTCGCAGGGCAAGACGCTGCGGGAGGTGTCCAGAAAGGCTCGCGTCAGTCTCGGATATCTCTCTGAGGTCGAGCGCGGACAGAAGGAAGCGTCGAGCGAGTTGCTTGCCGCGATCTGCGCGGCTCTTGACCTGCCACTCTCGGTGGTGCTCAACGTGGTGAGCGAGAAGATGGCGGTCTTTGAAGGCGTGACTGCATTGCCTAACATGCGGGCGATGGCCCAGGCCGCTGCCTGAGGCACGTTTGCCTGGGCGCTAGAGACTCGGCCGCAACCGCAGCCCCTGTGGGGTCATTCGGAAGCCTGCTTCCTGTAGAGCTTCACTGACGCGTACCGAACCGAAGATGTGCGCCCCGTCGGCTCGCTCTACCGTCAATTTCCCGAGCAAACCCTGCTGCACTGATCTGGCAAGCGCAGCTGCCGCCGGAGCCAGCTTGGTTGGGTCCTCGCTGAAGGAGAGCAGCGTTTTGCCGCCGCGCTCTACGTAGAAGATCAGCGCGCCGCCCACTAAGACGACCAGGGCTCCGGCCTTGCGCCCCGGCCGGTGCCCCTCCCGATCCGGCCAGGGAAGCCCTGCGCCGTACGGGTTGGCCGGATCGCAGGCCGCGAGTACGACGGCACCAGGCTCTGCTGGCTCTCGCTGATGAGTGCGTAGCCGATCCACTGCACCAGTGAGCGCGAACTGGGCGGCACCCAGGCCTTCGACGAAGTATCCGCGACGGCACTGGCCCGCTTCTTCAAGGGAGCTGAGCGCTCGGTAGGCGGCGCCAAAGCCACCTTCGGCGTTTTCGGTGAGGACGCTGCCCCGCGTCACCACGCCGTAGCGATCCAACAGGGCAAAGATTTCAGAGGCCAAGCGGTCGGCACCCGATGGTGAGGACCGCTGGAGGAGTGACCAGCGCCCAGCGGTTGTCGGCGTGGCCATGCGCGGCGTACGAGCGGGCCTGCCAAGGCCTCCGCCGGCAAGCCGAACGCGGTGCGTCCTCGCGATCGGCCGACTGGGCCTCCGGTGAGCTCCACTGGACGCCAGATTGCGAACCGGGGCGAAAGTATCCGCGGTCACCACGCCGGCCCAGACCAGCTCCCACAGAGCATCCACATACTGCGAGCGGTTGGCCACCGGCAACCCCGGGGGCAGCAAACCATCGAAGAAAGATGCGCCCCGCTCAGCAAGCGCTGCCAGAAGCTCTTGGCTGCGATATTGTTCCGGGTCACCGCGGGCTGGATGCGGCTCTTGATCGGCGACATACCAGCGCACCCAGCCGTCGGAATCACCGATCGGCCCGTCCCCGACCCAGTAGATCTCACCTGCCGCGGTCAGCTCGTCGAGCATCGCAGGCGTGTAATTGGCTACACGCGTCGGCAAGATCATCGACTCCACGGCGCTGGCTGGTATGGGGTAGCCGGAAAGCTGTTCGATCGCTCCGAGCACAGCATCGACGCCCCGGCTGCCTGAGCCGACGCCTTGCCATTCCGCCAGGAAGCGGGCAAACGCGACTTGATCGACCGGCTCGACGCCCTTGCGAAGCAGTGCGAGCGTGCGCCTCTTGATCAACGCCAGCACCTGGCTGTGGCAGTACTGATGCCGTTCGTTGGCGGCCTCGCCCGTGAGGTCGACGAACGACCCCGCGATCAGGGTGCCGGATCTCACTAGACCGTCGCAGGCCGACTCGACAACCGCGCGTCCCAATCCGTAGCGCTGGGCGATCGCGGAGACCACGAATGGTCCGTGAGTGCGACCCCACCGCAGCACTAGATCATCGATGGGATGCTCTGCCAGCTCTGTGAAGGTTGCCGCCACGCCAGGCGGGATCGGGATGCCGAGGCCGTCGCGGAGACGCGGAATATCTTCGGCGACGGCCAACATCTCTCGACCTGCGATTCGGAGCTCGACCACGCGGCGATCGCGGATGAGAGTGTCGATCACGTCAGCGACATCCAGCCCAGGCACGGATCGCGCGGTGAGCTCGGGGTAGCTGAACGGTCCGGCCGTACGCAGCAGATCAAACGCCTGCTCGAGCGTCGCTACCTGTTTCTCGGCGCTCAGGCACTGCAGGTCAGCCTCAATGCTGGCGATGACTCCAGCGTCAAGCAGTTGTTTGATGCCGTCCTTGCCAAGCAGCTCAGCCAGCAGGGTGGGGTCTAGCGTGAGCGCCGCTGCCTTCCGCTCCGCAAGCGGAACATCACCTTCGTAGACGAACGCACCGACATACCCGAACAGCAGCGAGCGTGCAAAGGGCGAGGGCTCCTTTGTCTCCACCTCCACAATCCGGACTGATCGCGATGCGATCTGCTGCTGCACGTCGAGCAGGCCATCAAGATCGAAAACATCGTTCAGGCATTCCCGCATGGTTTCCAGCACGATCGGAAACTCGGGATACTGCGCCGCAACCGTCAGTAGCTGGGCCGAGCGCATCCGCTGTTGCCACAGTGGCGAACGTGACTTCGGGTCCCGTCTGGGCAGCAGCAACGCTCGGGCAGCATTTTCGCGAAAGCGAGCGGCGAAGAGCGCCGATGAACCCACCTCGTCGGTGATGACCGACTCTATGAGCTCTGGGTCGGATACCAGCAGCTCGGCACTCGGCGGCTCCGATTCGGTGTCTGGGATGCGAAGCACCATGCCATCGTTGGTCGCAGTCGCCTGCACGTCCATGCCATAGCGTTCCCGTGCTGCATGCTCGACGGCAAGAGCCCATGGGCTCAGGACTCCGGTGCCCAGAGGGCAGTGCACACAGACTCGCCAGTCGCCCAGTTCGTCGCGAAACCGCTCGAAGACCACTGTCCGATCAGTTGGCAGCGCGCCCGTGGCGGCTTGCTGCTCAGCCAGGTAGGAGACCAGATTGCTGGCAGCAGATTCGTCGAGTCCGGCCTCACGTAGCCGCGCTGTTGCAGCCTCAGGGCGCAGTCCACCGACCTCACGAACGAATGTGCCGAACGCCCGTCCCAACTCCAGCGGCCGGCCCGGAGCATCGCCCTTCCAGAACGGCAGGCGTCCGGGAGCGCCCGGTGCGGGCGAGACCAGCACCTGATCATGAGTGATCTGCTCAACCCGCCAGCTTGTCGTGCCCAAGGTGAAAACGTCGCCTACTCGAGTCTCGTAGACCATCTCTTCGTCAAGTTCGCCGACGCGACGGCCAGCTTGGTGCCGGCCGGAGGCATTGCCTTCACCGACCAGGAAGACCCCGAAGAGTCCGCGATCAGGAATCGTGCCCCCGGAGGTAACGGCAAGCCGCTGAGCTCCCGGACGGGCCACCAAGACACCGGTATCGCGATGCCACACCAGCCGCGGTCTGAGCTCGGCGAATTCCTCGCTGGGATAGCGTCCGCTCAGCATGTCGAGGACCGCCTCGAAGCCGCTGTACGGCAGCTGCCGGAAGCTGTGAGCCCGGCGTACCAAGGCGTACAGTTCCTCCACCTTGGCTTCCTCGACAGACACGATCGCCACGATCTGCTGGGCTAGCACATCCAACGGGTTACGCAGCTCGGCGACTTCCTCGATGGCCCCTTGCCGCATCCGTTCAACAACGACCGCTGATGCGATCAAGTCGCCCCGATGGTTCGGAAAGAACACGCCGTGAGACGTCGCCCCGACGTGGTGGCCGGCGCGACCGACACGTTGCAAACCGCTGGCCACCGACGGCGGTGCCTCGACTTGCACAACGACATCGACGGCGCCCATGTCGATGCCAAGCTCCAGTGACGAGGTTGCCACGACGCAGGGCAATCGTCCGGATTTGAGGTCGTCCTCGATCTGGGCCCGCTGTTCCTTGCTGACTGAGCCATGGTGGGCTCGGGCGATGACCGCGCCGCTGCTGCCGTCGCGGCCGCTGGATGCGCCGGATTGTGCCATCACCTGAGCAGGCGGTGGGAAAGGGTCGGTCTGTTCGCCGAGTCGCTCAGCGTATAGATCGTTGAGGTGGGCGGTGAGCCGCTCCGCCAGCCGCCGCGAGTTGGCGAAGACAATGCTCGAACGATGCTCGCTAATCAGATCGAGAATGCGGTTCTCTACATGTGGCCAAATCGAGGGTGGCCTGGGTGGTGCCTGCTCGTCATCGAGCTTTGATGGGCCCTGGATGGGGATGGACGCGGTGGCACCAAGATCACTCATGTCCTCAACCGGCACGACGATGGAGAGATCCCATGATTTCTCTGCGTGCGGAGCCACCACCCGAACCGGATGAGATCCACTGAGAAAGGCAGCAACTCGCTCGGGTGGTCGGACAGTCGCAGATAGACCGATCCGCTGCAGGGGGCGTGGCGCCGACGAATCCGCAGCATCGGACTCTGTCAGCGCTTCCAAACGCTCCAGGGATACCTCAAGGTGGGCTCCGCGCTTGGTTCCGGCAAGGGCATGCACCTCATCGACGATGACAGTCTGAACCGATCGGAGAATCTCACGTGCCGCGGAAGTGAGCATCAAGAACAGCGACTCTGGAGTGGTGATCAGAATGTCCGGCGGCCGTGTGATAAGGCTGCGCCGGTCGGCGGCTGAGGTATCACCGGAGCGCACCCCCACTGAGATGCTAGGAGGGGTTTGGTTCAGCCGCAGGGCGGTCTGGGTGATGCCGGCCAGTGGCGCGCGTAGGTTGCGCTCGATATCGACCGCCAATGCCTTGAGTGGGGAGACATAGAGGACTCGGCAGCGTTCCTTGAGGTTGGGTTGCGGCGAACGGGTGAGATCGTCGAGGGCCCACAGAAATGCGGCAAGCGTCTTGCCGGAACCAGTCGGTGCGATGACCAGGGCATTTTCGCCACTGGAGATGGCCTGCCACGCGCCTACCTGAGCATCGGTTGGGCGTGCGAAGACCTCCCGAAACCAGGTTGCGGTCGCGGGGGAGAAGACGCCCAGCGGATTAGCTGGCAGTAGATCAATGGGCACAGGATCACCAGGCACGTTGTCTATCTTGCCCTTGGCGACTGACAGCTTTTCATGGTCGGATCTGACGCAAGCATCTCCGCAGGCACAATGGCGGCTATGAAAGGGCGGCTATGAAGGAGACCGAGCTCTGGGAGCGGCTGCGGCTACACCTCGGTGCGGGATATTTCCGCGTGTGGGCGTCTGAGTACAGCATGGCCGAGCTTGGGCAGCGCACCGTCGTACAAGCATTGGCCGACGGTGTGCCGTGCAAGATCATTTGGCGTGCGGTATGGGCCGCCTTGGAGCTGCCGGCGCGGGACCGCTAAGGCTGTGGTTCTAGCCGACCGCTTCAGCGATGCCATGCCGGATCGCGACCCGCTAGGCCGAGAGCCTTGTCGAAGTCCGATGCCACATCCGCAACGGCGACTTCCGGGCCGTACACATGGAACTCCCGTCCCTGCTCGGCGGTCTGTGCGACGCACCGATACAGTTCGGCACCGAGCACATCAGAGACCTTGATCTGCTGACCAGTCGTCTGCGCGATATCCCAGCCGTGCAGCAACACCTCGATCAATGCCAGTTCACCAAGAGCCTGCGCAGGCAGTTTGCTTCCCCGGATTGTTCGATGCCAGGTTTCGGGCTGTGACCACCGGACCGCAATCGCATCTAGATTGGCGGCCAGTGTTTCTGGCCAGTCGCTCTCGTCGAGCTGCACGGTGGAGCCCCACGGATCGTCCGCGTCCAGTTCGTGGGTCTTGCCTGCCTTTGCGAATGCGCCGGTCGTACCCGTGAAGTGGCTCAAGAGTGCCCGAAGAGAGAAGTCCGTGCACGGTGTGGCGCTCTCTAGATCGGCACCGGCAGCGCCGCCGACGACGCTGGCTACCGTCATACACGCCTCGGGAATGATGTCTGCTGTTGTGGCTGCGTTCATTCTCCGAGCGTTGCGCACCGACGTCACTCGATCTTGAAGGAATGCGTCAAGATGCCATGTCGGACCCAACTACGCTGTTGCCGTGCGCCAGCGGATTGGCGAAGCAGCGATCTTGCGGCCGAAACTGTCGTCACGGCACTTCAACTACCGGCGTCACGAGGCACCGTCGGAACTGAGCGATTTCGTCGAGAATCTCTGGACTGTCACCTGGGACTTGCCGGCAGGGGATTCCTACACCGCAGAGGTGCTGCCCTACCCATCGGTCAATCTCTCAGTCACGAACACCGAAGCCGACGTGACCGGACTGGTCCGTCGTCGCTACGACCGACGTCTGATCGGCCGCGGATTCGCGATTGGAGTGCGGTTTCGTCCAGCCTGTTTCCGCCCGTTCGTAGGCTGGCCGGTTTCTCAAATGACTGACAAGCATCGCCCCATTGCTGACGTGCTCGGTCGACCTACCGTCGAACTACGCCAGCGAATAGAGCGTGAGGAAAACCAGACTCGTCGAGCCGGCATACTCACGGCATTTCTGCTGGAGGACTTACCACCTCGTGATGAGACCGCACTGCTGCTGGCAGACATCGTGAGCCGTATCGGCAACGACCGGGGCATTACTCGGGTGTCTGAGGTCGCCGCCCTGGCGCAGATGAGCGTACGCAGTCTGCAGCGCGTCTTCGGCGACTATGTCGGCGCTGGGCCAAAGTGGGTGATCCAACGCTTCCGGTTACAAGATGCGGCACGGGCAGCTGCATCGGAATCGGTGGACTGGAGCAGTCTCGCCGTCGAGCTGGGTTTTTCTGATCAGGCGCATCTGACTAGGGCGTTCACTGCCACGATTGGTGCCCCGCCAGCCACCTACGCGCGGCAAGCGCAAGCCGACTAGCCAGACGGATGTGTTTCGAGGCGGCGTGTCGATTAGTGTTCGAACAGACGTTCGGTAGCTTATCCACCAAGCGGGGGAATCGGTTATCCACAGAATTCAGGGCGACTGAACGATTGTCAGTGCTCGTCCTTAGGGTCACAGCGCAAGACTTTCTGACACACACATAGCGCCTGAGGCATCAAAGATGTCTGGCGGGCGGGGGAAGGATCACGATGGCCACTCAAGATCGGGCCGCGGAAGACCGCGAGAAGGCGCTTGAGGCAGCGCTCGCACAGATCGACAAGCAGTATGGAAAGGGATCGGTGATGCGCCTCGGTGAGGAGGTTCGGGCCCCCATCGAGATCATTCCCACCGGCTCCATTGCCCTCGATATAGCTCTTGGTATCGGCGGTCTTCCTCGTGGCCGGGTGGTCGAAATCTATGGTCCGGAGTCGAGTGGCAAGACAACGGTGGCCCTGCATGCGATCGCCAACGCACAAGCTGAGGGCGGTATCTGCGCATTCATCGATGCCGAGCATGCATTGGATCCTGATTATGCGAGACGTCTCGGCGTTGACACTGACTCGCTTCTGGTCAGCCAGCCTGACAACGGCGAGCAGGCGTTGGAGATCGCCGATATGTTGATCCGCTCAGGCGCATTGTCACTGATTGTGATCGACTCGGTGGCGGCGCTGACACCCCGGGCCGAGATCGAGGGTGAGATGGGTGACAACCATGTCGGTCTCCAGGCGCGGCTCATGAGTCAGGCGCTTCGGAAGATTACCGGCGCTTTGAGCGGCGCCGGCACGACAGCGATCTTCATCAACCAGCTCCGGGAGAAGATCGGGGTGATGTTTGGGTCGCCCGAGACCACAACGGGTGGTCGTGCCCTTAAGTTCTACTCATCAGTACGGCTGGATGTGCGTCGTATCGAAACACTCAAAGACGGACAAGAAATGGTCGGCAACCGTACGCGGGTAAAGGTTGTCAAAAACAAAGTTGCGCCACCGTTCAAGCAGGCTGAGTTCGATATTCTTTATGGGCAAGGAATCAGTCGCGAAGGCAGCCTGATTGATTTGGGTGTGGATACCGGAATCATTCGTAAGGCTGGGGCTTGGTTCACCTACGACGCGGATCAATTGGGTCAGGGACGCGAGAACGCTCGCAGCTATCTGCGAAACAATCCCGATTTGGCCGATGAGTTGGAGAAGAAGATTAAGGAGCGGATGGGCATCGGTCCAAAGATCGATCTACCCGCAGGCATCGATCCGGTTACCGGTGAGGTGGAGTTCTAGCTGGTGCCGATCGACCCGCGAGAGTGGTTGGAGCAGCACGGCCTAGCAGAGGCTGGATCAGCTGATCAGTCCGTTCGGCAACTATCTGAACCCTCTAATGATGATGCCGATGCCGAATCCGTCGCCCGAAGTATCGCACTACGCAAACTCACGGCGCGACCGCGCACCCGACACGAACTTGACCAGGCACTTCAGGCCAAGAATGTGCCGCCAAGCGTCAAGAAGGCGGTGCTCGACCGAATGCAAGAGGTCGGACTCGTGGATGATGCCTCATTTGCAGCTGACTGGGTTGCCTCGCGCCAGCAGCGCCGCCATCTCTCCCGCCGGGCGCTTAGGCGGGAACTGGAGTCAAAAGGGGTGGAACGGAGCGACATCGATAGCGCACTTAACGATGTCGATTTCGATTCAGAGCTGACTACTGCTCGGGATCTGGTTGCCAGGAAACGAGCGACCATGAGTGGACTTGCGCGCGATGTGCAGTATCGGCGGCTCGCCGGAATACTCGGCCGGCGCGGTTTCGATACCGCTGTCACAGTGCAAGTGCTGAACGAGCTGCTGGGCCAGTGAGTGGCGAGCGACACACCTAGCCACACCACGCAGTAGCGGATCTCACATTTGTGCTTGACCGATGCGTTGACCGGACATACTCTGCAACCACGAGGTATCCGACAACGTCCGAACGATATGATGAAAACCCGGATCAAAATGTTGCTTGGTCAAGCATTGTCGATCAACATTGCTCGATCAAGCAGGCTTTATCGAGCATTGCTCCGGATGAGTTAACTAATGAAGCAGTTTACTTTCAAATCAGAGGAGCTATTTAGGGAACCTGACGTTCACTGATTGAGCGTTGGCTGATTTGCTTTTCGCGTTGCGGATCCTCTTGAGTGCACGTGCGAGCGTGTAGACAGGAGCGCCACGGTGGGCGGGGTCTTTGAAGCACTTATAGTTGTCGGTCTCTTCTTGCTAATCGCGGTCGTCGGCCTGGCCACGCTAGTCATGGCTCGACGCGGACGCCACGCTGGAGGCGCCGATCAACACCACGCCGGAGGCGCCGATCAACGCAGCGCGGGCGTCTATCAACCTGGGACGGGCCAACCAGGAACCGCGGTTCGGTCGCCCTCGGGGGCAACTCTCGGAGACGAGATAGATCGTGGCGAGGGTGACTCTGCTGCAGAGGGGGAGTCCCAAGCGGAGGTTCAGGTACTTCGCACCAAGGCGGAGAAGCTACTTGCATCGGCACAGGCTGCGCGCGCCGAAGCCGAGGAGGAGTCGCGGGCGCGTCGCACGGAGATTCGCGAGCAGCGTGCCGACCTCGAGCGTCGTGAACAACGCCTTTCAGACCGAGAGGAACGACTGGACACCGACATACGGGGCCTGGAGGACAAGAGCCGGCAGCTTGAGGAGCTCAAGAACGAGCTCAAAAACCAAAGGCGGATGCTTACCGAGCTCGAAGCCCAGCAGCAGAGCACGCTCGAACGCATTGCTGGTTTAACCGCTGAACAGGCCAAGGCGGAGTTGGTCGCCTCAGTTGGGCACGATGCGAAGCGGCAAGCCGTACTCCTTGCTCGAGACATCGAACGTCAGGCGGTTAGGGAAGCAGATGCAAGAGCCCAGCAAATCGTCGTCGGAGCCATTCAGCGTCTCGCGTCCGAGCTGACTTCGGAATCGGTGGTCTCGGCGGTCCATCTCCCAGGCGACGACATGAAGGGTCGAATCATTGGTCGGGAAGGTCGCAACATCAGGGCATTCGAGCAGGTCACCGGGGTGAACGTCATGATTGACGACACGCCGGAAGCGGTGCTGTTGTCCTGTTTCGATCCGGTACGGCGAGAAACCGCCCGCATGACTTTGACCGAGCTGGTGGCTGACGGCAGGATTCATCCCGCTCGTATCGAGGAGGTGCATGAGCGGAGTAAGAGTCAGATCCAAGCGCAGTGCCTGCGTGCGGCCGAGGATGCAATGGCCGAAGTTGGAATATCCGACTTGCATCCAGCCCTGGTTCCCGTGCTAGGTACCTTGCGCTACCGCACCTCGTACGGACAGAACGTGCTCAAGCACTTGGTCGAGAGCGCGCACATCGCCGCACTGATGGCCGCCGAACTTGGCCTCGATATTGCGCACTGCAAGCGCGCTGCCTTCCTGCACGACATCGGCAAGGCACTGACGCACGAAGTGGAGGGGTCGCACGCGATCGTTGGTGCCGACCTGGCTCGCAAGTACGGCGAGCATGCTGACGTCGTGCATGCCATCGAGGCGCATCATAACGAGGTGGAAGTGCGCACCGTTGAGGCTGTCCTCGTTCAGGCGGCGGATGCGATCAGCGGCAGCCGGCCGGGCGCTCGCCGGGAGAGCATCGAGGCTTATGTTCAGCGGTTGGAGCGGCTCGAAGAGATAGCGGCTGCTCGCGAAGGTGTCGACAAGGTCTTTGCAATGCAGGCCGGCCGCGAGATCCGAGTCATGGTGGCTCCGGATGTGGTCGATGACATTGAGGCGCAGGTGCTAGCCCGTGACATTGCCAAGCAGATCGAGGAAGAGCTGACCTACCCGGGCCAGATCAAAGTGACGGTGGTACGCGAGTCGAGGGCCACGGAAACAGCTCGTTAGGCCTGGCTCGGCGCTGTTAGGGCGCCCCCAGGCGCCATTGATGGACTCATCAGGGGCTCTGCCTCGGGCATCTTTGGCCCGCGCCGCCGCCTCTGCAGTCGTCGCTCCAGGTACTGAGCGAGCCGCGTCAGCCCGTAGTTAATGATGATGAAGATCGCGGCCACCACTATGAAGGTTGGAATGAGGTTTCCTTCAAGTGCGGCCAGAGTTTGCCCGCTGCGAACCAGCTCTGGATACAAGATCAGGAACCCCAGAGCAGAGTCCTTCAAGATCACGACAAGCTGGCTGATGATGGATGGCAGCATGATCGTGATGGCCTGCGGTAACAGCACCAGACGCAAGGTCGCAAAAGGTGTCAGCCCAATCGCCAAGCCGGCCTCTCGCTGACCCCTTGGAAGCGATCCGACTCCGGAGCGGATGAGCTCAGCAATAACGCAGGAGTTGTAGAAGGTGAGTCCTGCGATGACGCCGAGCAGCGGGAGAGCCTCGCCCGAGATCTGGAAACCGAAGAGAAACAGGTAGTAGGCGAAAAGCATCATCATGAGCACCGGAACGGCGCGGAAGAACTCCACAAAGACACCGCAGGCCCACCGCGCTGGCGTCGCCTCAGACAGGCGCCCCATGCCGAGCAAGATTCCGCAAACAATGGCGAGAATGACCGAGAAGAAGGCCGCCACCAGAGTGGCCCGCAGGCCTGGCAGCAAATAGGACGTCCAGGTCACCGGATCGAGAAAGGGACTCCATTTGGCAGCGGTGAACTGACCTTTCGCTGCGAGCGCACTGATCACTAGGTAGAGCACCGCGAGTATGCCGAGGCTGCCCACTACTGCGATGATCAGATGGCGACGCCGGGCCTTGGGGCCTGGAGCATCAAACAGCACACTCACTGCGGCGCTCATCGCCTGACCGCCAGTCGCCGTGACAACGTAGTGAAGGCAATCCCTACGGGAAGCGTCAAGATCACGAATCCCGTCGCCATGATGACGAAGATCGCGTAGATCAGGTCAGGTCGGAACTCGATCATCCCCTTCATCAGATAGGACGCCTCGGCCACACCAATGGTCGCCACCACCGTCGTGTTTTTGGTGAGCGCTATCAGTACGTTGCCCAACGGAGCAATGGCTCCGCGGAAGGCTTGCGGCAACACCACGTTGGATAACGTTGCGCCAAAACCCAGGCCGATAGCCCTCGCGGCTTCGACCTGGCCCTTTGGGACGCTGTTGATCCCGCTGCGCAACGCCTCGGCGACGAAAGCGGCGTGGTAGATCGTGAGCCCAAGCACCCCCCAACGGAAGTTCTGGACGTCGATGGGCGAGTTCTGTGCTCCGATCCGGTATTGCAGTGTGATGTAGAACCCGAAGGCACAGAAGAACACGATCAGCGTAAGAGGCGTGTTGCGGATGAGCGTGACGTAGGCGGCGCCGAAGGATCTGAACACCGCCACGGGCGAAACCCGCATGATCGCAATAATCGTGCCGATCAGCAGAGCTCCAATTGCCGCGACGACGGTGAGCTTAATGGTCATCCAAAAGGCGGCAAGGACGTTGTACTCATTAAAGAGCTCGCTTAGACCATGAAGCATCCAACACCTCCTGGGATGTTGGGGCCAACAGCAGGCCGGCCCCGATCACCCCCGACGACGCCTCTCAGACCTACGAGCAGGGATCCGGCTTCGGTGGGTTCGTGGCGGTGTCCACCTTGAAGCCGGACGGGCCAACGTTCGCCTCGACCGCCTTCTGCCACGACCCGTCGGAGACCATCTTCGTCAGAGCGGCATTCACCTTGTTGCACAGCTCGACATCGCCCTTCTTCAGGCCGACGCCGTATCTCTCGGTCGAGAACGGCTTGCCAACGACCTTGAGCTTCCCCGCGTACTGCGGCTGCGCCGCGAAGCCTGCCAAGATCACGTTGTCGGTGGTGACGGCGTCTACGGTGCCCCCGACCAGGGCTTCCACACACTTGGAGTAGGTGTCTTGTTCGAACAGCTTCACCGTGGTGGCGTACTCATCCTTGATCTTCTGTGCCGGAGTTGAGCCAGTCACCGAACATAGCGTCTTGCCGTTCATGGTGTCTGGGCCGGTGATCTCGGTGTTGTCGGCGCTTACAAGCAGATCTTGGCCAGCGATGAAGTAGGGACCCGCGAAGGAAACCTTCTCCTTGCGAGCGTCGGTAATCGAGTAGGTCGCGAAGATCAGCGCGACCTGTCCGCCCTGAATCGCAGTCTCACGCTGGGCCGAGGGAGTCTCCTTGAAGATCACTTTGTCGCCTTCAAACCCGAGTTCCTTGGCGACATAGCGGGCCGCGTCGACGTCGAGGCCCTTGAAGTCCTCCCCGACTTTCTGGCCGAGGCCGGGCTGGTCGTACTTGATACCTATGGTGACGGTGTCACCGGTGGCGCTTCCGGCACCGCCGCCACCGCCGCCACAGGAAACCATGGTGAGTGCCAACGCCGATCCCGCCATTGCGGCAAGGATCTTCTTGTTGATGTGCATTGCTCTCCTTGTGTTGTTCGGAGTTAGTTGGTCAAGATCTTGCTGAGGAAGTCTTTGGCACGTGCACTCTGCGCGTTTGTGAAGAACGAGTCGGGATCCGCCTCCTCGACGATCTGGCCGTCATCCATGAACACCACTCGATTTGCTGCCTTGCGCGCGAAACCCATCTCATGAGTGACCACGATCATGGTCATGCCTTGGCGGGCCAGCGAGATCATCACATCCAGCACCTCGTTCACCATCTCGGGGTCCAAGGCAGACGTCGGCTCGTCGAACATGATCACTTTGGGATCCATCGCGAGAGCCCGGGCAATTGCCACGCGCTGTTGCTGGCCGCCGGATAGCTCAGCGGGATATTTCTCCGCCTGTGATTCGACTCCGACGCGCTTGAGCAGCTCCATGCCACGCTTCTTTGCCTGCGCGGCAGGCCTCTTGCGCACCTTGATTGGGCCCAGTGTGACATTGTCCAGGACCGTCTTGTGGGCAAAAAGGTTGAACGACTGGAACACCATCCCGACATCGGCGCGTAGCTGTGCTAGTGCTTTTCCTTCTTCGGGGAGCTTCTGACCGTCAATGCTGATCGTTCCGGACTCGATCGGTTCGAGTCGGTTGATAACTCGGCACAGTGTCGACTTACCTGAACCTGACGGCCCGAGAACGACGACGACCTCGCCCTTGTGCACTGTGAGATTGATCTTTTGGAGTACATAGAGCTCACCGAAGTGCTTGTCGACATCGCTGAGCACCACCAACGGGCTGCCCAGATGGTCCGGCGCCACCGAAGGACCCGTTGTTGGATCTGGAATGCGCTCCAGCTGCGGTGGCGCGGCTTGCCCGGAAGCCTCCTCTGAGGAGAGCTCGGACTTCGTCATGGGGCCGACCCTAGACGACTGGTCGGCGAAAATGCGTGGAATAGGCGTTGATTTTCGGTTCCTGCCCAAACTTCTTTGCGCCGACGAGACGCATTGCAAGGCTATCTACCGGAAATGCCCCATTCGCCCACGAACGTCGCGCCGGGCCCGAGTACCCGCATGTCATCGTGGGTCGGGCCAGCATTGAATGCGTCCGGGCCACATGTCATGGGCTCGACGGCGATCGAAGAGTCACGGCTCGGCCCTCCGGTAAAGACCTGAACCCACTGCATCGTCTCGTCGCCCAATAACTCGGCATACCGGTCACCGAGGACCAGTCTCACCCGCCAGCGGCCGTCGGCGTCGCGCGCGAGGCCGGTCATGGCTGTGTCGAGCTTCGCCGATCCCAGGACAGGGCCCTGACGCAAGTCGTAGACAGTGCCGTCAA
>DATLQC010000059.1:0-7230 GCA_035535395.1 Propionibacteriaceae bacterium
GTTTTCGCCGAATTCGCCGTGTTGCAGGTCGTCGCGCTGCAGTTCCCTTGCCCAATAGCGGTACGAGTCCAGCTGGTACACCAGCACCGCCCGTTGCTCGCCTCCGTGACCGCCCAGATCGCCCTGGCCGTCTCCGTCGATGTTAAGCCGTCGCACCATGCGAGGCCCCCAGACAGGTTTCTTCCAGACGCCGGTGTACACAGTGCGGTCGTGCCAGGAGACATCGCGAGGCAGTCCCACATTCAACGCAATGAGCTTGGCCACTGCGATCGTCTCCTTACCCGTAGGGCCCATCTCGACCGTACGCATATCCCGGCCTGGAACCCTTGTCAGCGATGCATCAAGCGATCAATCTAGAAGGGGTTGCATCGCGACACTCCTCAGTTGGCCCGGCAACCGGGCGGGAGGCTCGCCGATGCAGCGTTCGGTGGTGATTGACATGCATGGGCTGGACACCTCGTTGGTAGTCGTCCTGGCACTGTTCGTCGTGCTGTTCCTTCTCACCCGGCCCGTAGCCGTACGTGTCCTTGTCCGGCCAGCCAGACGTGTCGGAGAGTGGGTGACGACGCACTGGAAACGAACCGAAGAGCTGGACAGCGAAGAACTTGAGTTGTGGCTAGTGGAGCGCCGGCGCAAACTGTGCGCCGACCTCCGCCGTGTCGAGCACCTGGTGGCGACGGACACCTGGATGTCAGCAACTCGGCAACGCGGCAATCGGATTGCCTATAACCAGCTCGTCGACGATCTTCGCCACATGCCGGACGTGTTCCCGACGATCTATCAGCCCGAGACCTTTGACCCCTGGGACCAATCCCCTATCGACCCAAGATCAATAGCGCTGGCCAACAATGCCTCTGCAAGGCAACAGCCAACAGTTGAAGTCCTCGAGATCGGATGGCGTCGCCGTCGACGCTGATTGGCTAAATCTCAAGGACACCGGCCGCAAGAAAGCCACCGTCGACCGGAATGGTGTGTCCGGTGATGTACGACGCGCCCGCTGAGCTGAGAAATGACACAGCAGCGGCGACCTCCTCCGGTCGGCCATAGCGCCTCATCGGAATCAGTCGCAAGTAACTCTGCCGCGTTGCTTCGGTATGAACAGCGCGGGCGGTCGCGGTATCCACCGGACCGGGAGCAACTGAGTTCACCGTGATGTTGTCCGCAGCAAGCTCTATCGCCAGTTGTCGTGTGAGCCCGATGATCGCGGCCTTGGACGTGCCGTAGGCAATCCTTCCAGCACTCGCGCGTATCCCACTGATGGAAGAGATGTTGACGACACGGCCGCGACCGCTCCTTTTCATCAGAGGTACGGCCTGTTGAGTCGCCAAAAGGGCACCGGTGACATTGACAGCGATGGTGGACTCCCAGCGCTCCAGCGGCAACTCCGACAACGTCGCTGTACTGGCAACTCCAGCATTGTTCACAAGTGCGTCGCATCGACCAAGATCATCAGCCAGCCAATCGAACAACGCGGTGATCGACTCCGCTGTCGAGACGTCTACCTGCCTACCAAACGCCGGCCTGCCGGCCATTGAGATGTCAGCCGCAACTGCCTCAGCCAGCTCGCCGTCAAGATCGGCGATGACGATCATGAACCCGTCTGCCGACAGTCGTCGAGCAATTGCTTCTCCAATGCCGGCAGCACCTCCGGTGATCACGGCTACACCTTGATCGCCAAGGGAGCTTGCAGACAATCGCCAACTGTCGCCGGCCGTCAGGTCATTCATGATTTTTTGTCCTTATCGAGATCTGATCATCCGACCTTGATCGCCGCTGCCCGGCGCCGCAGCTGATAGAGACAGACCACGCCTGACTGCGATACCTTACTGCCACGACGCCGGTTGAGCGCCGGTCGGAGAAATGGGTCGGGCGTATGAGAAGACGTGCGCTAGTCATCCCCTGGGCCGTCGTCGGCCTTATCGTCTTCATCCTGGCCGTTGTCATCGGGCTCGGCCCGATTCCAACACTGCCAAAGGCGGCTGGCGCCGGCCCGAGCAGTCCATCGGCCACTGCCGGCGCCACTTCCGCTGCGGAGCTCGTACCGACGACCTTCAAGGCCGAACAGCGTCGCCCGTTTGAGGCACCAGTCGAGCTGCGCTCGGCAAACGGGCAGTTGCGGACCGCGTTCACGGTGGAGCCGACCACGTTCTCCGTCGCCGGTGCCAAGATCAAGGGCTACGCCTATCAGGGCAACTACATCGGACCGACGCTGCGGGTCAATCCCGGCGACACCGTCCGGATCGACCTGACGAATGGACTCGGGCAACCCACCAACTTGCACGGCCACGGGATGTTTATGTCACCGATCGGCATCTCCGACAACGTCTTGCGGGTCATGAAGAGCGACACCTTTAACCACGTTGTCTGGAAGCTTCCGACCGATATCGAGCCCGGCACGTACTGGTACCACTCACACTTGCATGGACTGGTCGAACCGCAGATCTTCGCCGGGCTGTCGGGCGTGCTCATCGTCGACGGCCTGGAACAACTCCTGCCACCGGAGCTACAGACCATCCAGCAGCACGTCGTGGCGCTGAAGGACCTGCAGGTCAAAGACGGTGCCATTCTGACGAAGAACATCGATTCCAGTGCACCGACCACTCGAACGGTCAACGGCCAAGTTGACCCGGTGCTAAGCGTTCAGACCAACCAAACTCAGATGCTCCGATTGGCGAACATCGGTGCCGACATTTGGTACCGCCTCCGGCTGAGCGGCACCCAGTTCACGGTGATCGCGCAGGACGCAAACCCGGTGGCGCAAGTATGGACAGCCGACGAGCTCGTGCTCCCGCCGGGCAAACGGTACGACGTCTTGGTCAGGTGGCCGCAGCCTGGAACCCAATCGCTGGAAACCCTGCCGTACAGCACCGGGCCCGATGGCGACAACTACCCCCAGCGGCGTCTTATGACTGTGCAGGTCAACGGCGACGCGGTTCCGGATGTCGAGTGGCCCACTTCAATGGCGCCGCCGTCACCGCTCGCTACAGACAAGGTCGACCGAACCCGGCACTTGGAATTCAGCGAGAACACCAAGACCAACCAGTTCTATATCAACCGCAAGCAGTTCGACGCGACTCACGTCAACTTCCTCGCCAAGCTCGGCACGACCGAAGAGTGGATCATTAAGAACGTCTCCCGTGAGGAGCATCCGTTCCATATTCACGTGAACGACTTTTTGGTCATGGCCGTCAACGGCAAGCCGGTCCAGTCCTACGGCGAGCAAGACACCGTGCCGCTACCGTGGCACGGCGAGGTACGGATTCGCATGCACTTCAACCGCTTCACCGGCGCGACCGTCTTCCACTGCCACATCGTGGCTCACGAGGACAACGGGATGATGGGCATCATCGACATCACTAAAGACGGCCGACTCTCCAAACAGACGCAACAGACACTCGACAAGATGAATCAGGAAATGGCCGGGCAGCACATGAACATGGGCGGCCACTAAGGCTAATGCTGGGCGCGGTGCTTACCTCCCGTCCCGCCAATCAACCCGTCTGCAGGGCGTCGACGTGCGGAAAGTCCGGTCGCTGCGTGCTTGGCCGGTCGAGATAGAACAACGCGGTCGAGGCGATGTCGTCGTGCAGCTGCAGGAATCGACCTCCCGACTGCCAACCGAGCGCCTGGATCTCGATGCGCAGATCGCTGGCGAAGTGGATCGCGTCGAGGACATGCCAGCGGTATAAGCCAAAGCGCTGCTGGCTCTGATAGAGCCCATCGGGGCGAATCACCTGCGGCATGCCGAGGTACGGCGTGCAGTATTCGGTGTAGCCGCGGCCCGGAACGTCGAAATTCCAAGCTCCGCCGAAGTAGTCCTCGGTACCGGTGCCGCAAATCGTCGGATAATCCTCGTCGCCGTCGAGGTAGATCTTGAGCTCACCCTCTCCCCACCAGCCCGGGGAGTTGGAGCCCCAGGCGAGGTAGGTGCCGACGTAGTGACCGTGACCTTCGACGCGGTCCAGCAGGACGTGCACGTTGCCTGTTGGGAGCGGGTTGTTCCGGTAGAACTGGGCGTGAAGGTACCCGAGGCGGTCGCCCTCGACATCGGTTTCATAAGTGACCTGGAAGTAAAGCTCTGCATCGACAGCGCCAAGATTCTCAACGGTCAATTCCGCGTAGCGCTGGAAGGGCATTGGCCAATAGCAGTTAAAGCCGCCGTGCGGATTGGCGGCGATCATGCTCGAACTGACCTGGGCGAATCGACCCCAACCGTTGGCAAAAAAGTCACCGAGGGGAACTTCGATTGCCGGCTCGGACTGATGGTCCCAGTACGCCCGGAGCACTAGTGTCCGCCAATTGCTGGAGTGCGTCGTGAGCCAGATGTGGGTGATCCTGCCCGGTCCGTCGATTGTCGCCATCGGTAAGGTCGCGCCAGAACCGATGATCACTGACGGTGAGATCTTCCAGCCGACTCCAAGATCACGGGCGGCGTTTGCTCCAGTGCCCTCAGAGGCTCGGCCGCCGCCACCCTTGGCGCCGTCGAGGTTTTCAGGGCTGATGGATCGCGTCGTGACATTGCGCAGTCGGGCGATGCTTCGGGCGTCAAGTGGCATGGTCGCAACGTATCCTCCACGGGCCAGACCCATCGGCAACAGGCTGATCTCGATAGATTGCGGGTATGAAACGGCCGGTGCACTTTGAGATACATGCCGAGGACCCGGAACCGGCGGCGAACTTCTACCGCCAGCTGTTCGGCTGGGAGATCACCAAGTGGGACGGGCCGGTGGACTACTGGCTAGTGAGCACCGGTAGCGAGGCGCCGGGAATCGAGGGAGCGATCTTGCGCCGGATGGGCGAGAACCCTGATCCACAGGAGCCGACAGCGGTGATCGCCTATGTCTGCACAATCGATGTCGAGAATGTCGACGAGATGATCGAAAAGGCGAAGAAACTGGGTGGCGTTGAGGCGCTGGGCAAGATCGAGGTGCCGGGTGTGGGCTGGCAGGTCTACTACAAAGACACTGAGAGCAACATCTTCGGCATGATGCAGGCCATGACCCAACGGCAGGCGACCTAGGGTTCCGGCGGCTTGCTTGTCGAGGCGGCCAGGTGTTGGCGAAGGGCAGCAATCACGAGCTCGACCACCCGATCTAAAGTGCCGGGCTCCTCAAACAGATGCGTCGCCCCAGGCACTACGGCGATCTCTACCGGCCCACCCAGCCGTGCCGCGGCGGCCTTGTTCAGATCCAGGACTTCGAGGTCCCGACCGCCGACGATGAGCAGACTGGGCGCCTGGACCCTCGTCAGCGCATCCCCGGCCAGATCTGGCCGACCTCCTCGAGAGATCACCAAGTCAACATGATCAGGAACTTCCGCCGCCGCGATGAGCGCAGCGGCTGCGCCGGTGCTGGCACCGAATATGGCCACCGGCAGGTCAGCGGCATCGGCGCGATCGCTCAACCACCGAATTGCGCCGGTCAACCGTGACGCCAAACGCGGGATATCAAACCGGAACTTCCGGGTCCGGCTGTCGACCTCGTCCTCCTCCGCGGTCAACAGATCCATCAGCAGTGTTGCGTAGCCTGCCTCTTGCAGCTTCGCTGCGACCATCCGATTGCGGGGACTGTGTCGGCTGCTGCCACTGCCGTGCGCGAAGAGAACGACGCCCGCCGCACGGCCTGGCACGGCCAAGTCGCCGTCCAAGATCACTCCGGCAACAGGGATCTGAACCGCATTTTCAAGATCACCGCTCACCAGTCAAGTGTCTCTCTGCCGGTTTTCCTGCATCCATTGGCATCTACTACTGCGTACGGGCGCGGCGGGCGAGCTCGCGCGCGCGACGTAACGGCTCGGGCGTACGGCGCCGCCGGGTAAGAGAACTGATCACGTCAACCGCCGTCCCCAAATCCACCCGCCAGCCCGGATGCACCGCAAGCGGGCGTACGCCTGGTTGGGTTCGGAACCAGCTGCCAACTACTGAATCGCCGATCCGAAGTGGGCTGGTGGCACCTCGCTGATCAGGCGGCCATGTGCCGAAAGCAACCAGCGGGCGGTGCGTCACGCCAATGGTCGGAATGTCGAGTTCTGCCCCGAGATGCAGCGCGAGCCCCGCGCTGCGTGGATGATCACGAGCCGTCGCATCGAGCAGCAGGACGTCGGGACGCCGTGACAACGCCCGCACGGTCTGCTCCATGAGCGGGCCAATCCGCAAGGCCATCAAGCCCGGCACATAGGACGCGCTTGTCGTACCGTTGATCATTTGGTGTTCGATCACTTGACCACCCGACATGCTCACTGCAGCGCACCACGCCGGATCATGATCAGTACCGGGCCCAGCGAGCCCGCGTGGAAAGCACACCCAGCAGCCGCCGATGACTACGCTCCTGGGATCCACGATCACCTGCGGAGGCTCCGCGCTGGCCAGCTGCTGCTGATAAGCGATCAGCGAGTCGGCATTAGTGGGCCACACAGGACATCCTGACTTGGCTGAATCATTCGGCTCGACGCGGGTTGCCCTGGATTGTCGTCAAAGGGCGGCTGCCCCGAAGATGAAGGAGTGCCCGTTCAGAATCTGCCCCGCCTGAGCCGCCGCCCGCCAGGAATGCCCGAGTCGCCGCCAGTCCGCATGGTCCATCTGGGTGTCGGCAACTTCCACCGGGCATATCAGGCCTAGTACACCGCCCAACGCACCCGACGCGGCCGACTGGGGAATCGCTGGATTCACCACCCGTCGACCAGACATGGCAGACCAGCTCGGCCCCTCAGGATGGCCTTATACGCCCGCATTCTCCCGACGCTGCGGGCGGAGCGGGCGGCAGGTCGCATGCCAACCGGCTGCGCAACCGTCATTGCGGCCTGGATTCTGCACCTTCGGGCCCACGGCGCACCGATCAAGGACCCTGCAGCGGATGCCGCACGGGCTGCGGCTGCCAACCCAGACTTCAGCTCTGCAGTCAGCGATGTTCTCGACACGTGGGACCCTGAGCTCTCGGCCGATGCGGGCTCGTAGAGACGATCAAGAGCCGGATCCACCTCTTGGCCGACTCTCCTTGATCGCGACGGCACTCAGGATCGCGACGCGATCAGCTGATCAGCCAGTCGCCCTGTTTCCGATTCAGTCAGTCGGCCGTCAGCAATAGCCGCGAAAAAGGTCCGGTGAAGCACCTCACCGGGAGCAAGGATCGTAGGGCTTTCCCAGGCGAGGGCCGAACCGAGGCCCGGGTAGTCGCGCACCCGTACGAACCACGGTTCGCCGGCCTGCGCCGCATCGGGCGCTGTGATTACGAT
>DATLQC010000060.1:0-2285 GCA_035535395.1 Propionibacteriaceae bacterium
GCAGTACCGTCCCACAGATTGAGAGATCTTGACTGCTACCAAGCGTGCACTGGAATTGACTCGCGCGGCCGCAACTGCGGCGGTCGACAAGCTCGGCACCGATCTGGTCGCCTACGACGTTTCTGAGCAGCTGGCCATCACCGACGTATTCCTGGTGATCACCGCGTCCAATGAGCGCCAAGTCGGAGCAGTTGTCGACGGCATCGAGGAATCGCTTCGCGGACATGATGCGAAGCCGGTGCGCCGGGAGGGCTATCGGGAACAGCGCTGGGTGCTGCTGGATTACCTCGACATCGTGGTGCATGTGCAGCACACAGAGGAGCGCCGCTTCTACGCACTGGAGCGATTGTGGCGGGACTGCCCAGAAATCGAGCTCAAGGTGGACCAACGGCGATGACGGCCGCGCGGATCATTCTCTGGCGTCATGGCCGTACGGAGTGGAATGTGGTGAATCGCTTCCAAGGGCAAGCCGACATCCCGCTGGATGACGTCGGCTACGCCCAGGCGGACCGGGCGGCCGCAGTGCTTGCTGACTACCGGCCGTCGAGCCTGTACTCCAGTGACTTGACGCGCTGCCATCAGACCGCGGAGACGCTGGCTCAGCGCACCGGACTCCAGATCACGACCGACAAGCGGCTGCGTGAAATTCACGTCGGCTCGTGGGAGGGCTTGCTCGGCGAGGAGATCAAGGCGGCTGACCCTGAGCTGGCGCGGCGACTTAGGGCGGGCGAGGACGTACGCCGCTCCCCAACGGGCGAGAGCCCCAGCGAGGTCGCCGACCGCATGCTGGAGGTGCTGACGGAGATCGCCGAGGCAGCCGAGGATCACTCCACGGTGGTCATCGCGACGCATGGCCTAGCGGGCCGGGTCGGTACGTGCCGGTTCGTCGGACTGCCGTTCGAGCAATGGCGGCTGCTCGGCGGGCTGTCGAACTGCGCGTGGGTAAGCATCGATCGGCATAGGTCTGGGGCGTACTGGCGGATCGAAAGCTACAACGTCACCGCCGATTCTGATCTCGAGATCGACTGATGAAGCTCGCGCGCACCGTCGGCCTGTCGCGCGATGGCATGCTGGTCGAGTGACGACGGCACCGCCGGACACCGAGGTCGAGGCGCCGCCGCGGTTCTCCTGGGCTTTGGCGCCGGCGTTCGGCGTGTCGTTGTCAGGCTTCCTGCTCTTCGGTTTGCAGCACCAGCTGTCCGGTTATGCCGTGCTGACCGCCAGCGTGATCCTGGGATTCGTCCTTGATCGTGATCTTGGCAAGAGCCTGCTGCTGATCGGCTTCAGCCTGGCGATCATCGGCACGATCTCGTTGGCTGCCGACATCAGCTATAGCAACATCATCTTGATGGGCAGCGTCTTGCTGATGGCCGTCGTTGTCCCGTACGTCGTCGATCGCTTCGTGTTCAAACGTCACATTGTGCGGTTTCCGATCAACACGGGACGCCGCTGGACGACCGGCGAGAAGTGGTACCTGGCAAGTGTGGTGGGGCTTGCCTGGGTGATCATGCCGTTCTACTTCATCCGCTCCGGCACCTACCTCAACTGGCCGGCAGTGAGCGAGCCCAGTGAGATCATCAGGCTTTTTATCTGCGTGAACGCTGTCGGCCTATGGGACGAACTGTTCTTTGTCTGCACTGCGTTCGCGCTACTACGGCGACACTTCCGGATGTGGCAAGCGAACATCTTGCAGGCGATCATCTTCGTATCGTTCCTGTGGGAGCTGGGTTATCAGAGCTGGGGGCCGTTCCTGACGACGCCGTTTGCCCTGATCCAGGGCTACATCTTCAACCGCACCCGGTCGCTGCCCTACGTGGTCAGTGTGCACTTGATCTTCGACTGCGTGCTCTGGGGCATACTCCTCCATGCCCACAATCCGGGCTGGCTACCGATCTTCTTCTACTGATACCAACCGCAGGCAATCCGTCAGCAGTCTGTAACCCGTGCTGGGCTGCGCACTGGTTGCCGGCGGCATCTGGCTGCTGGCTGGCCGGCCGGGCAGTCGATTCGTACCAACCCTGGTCTGATGCGCGCCTGCGGTGGACCTGTGGCGAACTCTGCGCTGACCCTCGTTCGACTGGCCGGGCTGCCGCATCGAATGTAGGATCGGTCAGTCCCGTGGACGGCGCACCCGTTCACACCTACGGGGCTTTGGCGCAGTTGGTAGCGCGCTTCCATGGCATGGAAGAGGTCAGGGGTTCGAGTCCCCTAAGCTCCACTCACTATTTCCCTGGTCAGGCGCGAAGCGCATCGGTGTCATTTCAGCGCTCTGTTTGGTTCTCATT
>DATLQC010000061.1:0-21505 GCA_035535395.1 Propionibacteriaceae bacterium
GGAACCGACAACCACCTCGTGCTCATCGACGTATCAACCTTTGGGCTCACTGGCCGGCAAGCGGAGGCGGCGCTGCTGGACGCGGGAATCGTCACGAACCGGAACGCGGTACCAGCCGATCCCAACGGCGCGTGGTACACCTCAGGCGTACGAATCGGTACGCCGGCGCTCACGACTCGGGGATTCGGTGCTGACGAGTTCGACAAGGTTGCTGAGCTGATCGTGAACGTGTTAAAGAACACCAGCCCAGTAATTGCCTCCAGCGGTCAACCGGGCAAGGCTAAGTATGTGCTCGCCGACGGTGTTGCCGAGGCCACCAAGGCCGCGTCGGCAGAGCTTCTCGATGCCAATCCGCTCTATCCAGGGCTTTCTCTATAGAACTGACGCCGAAGGACTCAGGCATGGAGCCGACGACTATAACGACGATCTTCATGATTCTGTTTGCCATCGGCGTCACGGGCTGGGCTGTCTACTGCTGGTTTAGCGATTGGCAGCCAGAGGTGCGGCGGTACCTGACTGAGGAAGAAAGGTTGGAGGCCGAGATCCAAGCGGCGGTACGACAAATGCGACAGGCCATCGAGGACTATGAGCGAGGCGACCGGCACCTCTGATTGGCCGTGCTCCCATGACTAGCGGATCGGCATCGGTTGCGGCGTGTTCCTCCGCACAGGGTCACAAATGGAGCGCGAATCAAGGTGAACCACCGCATTCGCGGCCTTGTGCGGAGAACCATGAGAGTCCCCACTGACGGCCTGGAAACCGTGAAGAGAGGCTTCTCCGGTGCGGCGCAGGGCCGCACTACGCGCAGTTTGTGGCGTTATTCCGCACAAGGCCGCGAATGAGGGCCTGGACGGGCGTTTCGAGCTGCATTCGTGGCCTTGTGCGTAGAAACGGCGGTGCAGCGGCGGGCGATTCTTGAGTCAAACGCTGTGAGTCGTGGGTCAGCGCCCACATACTCTCGATGTATGCGCCGCCTCATTGTTGCCGCCATCGTTGGCTTCACCGCCCTCTTGGGATTCACTTCATGTGCTCAAACGCCCGTCAAGGCCACGGACGTTTACAAGATCGGTTGCCCCGCCGTGGACGCAGCAGTCGGCGGTGGCTCTGCGGTGAGCAAAGTGACAGTGGTCGGGCTGAAGAAGCTCAGCGAGTCGGGGAAGCTCGACCCGGAGCCGCAACGATGGGTAGACGCAACTATCAGCCTCTTAGAGTCCGACGACCCCAAGAATCCGCCATCCGACGCCAAGAAATTGATCATCGACGGTTGTGCGAAGAACGGCTACCCACTCCAGAACTTGAAATAAAGCGCAGCGAGCGGAGCAACTAAATACCTGATCGCGCGCCACCGTGCCTCAACAAATTGCGCGAGCGTAGCGAGCACCGGCCCAAGCGGCGAGCTGTGTTGAGGAGAGGGAGCGGAGGCGTTCTTCCCTCCGCGAGCGACGACGAAGTAGGCGGCTTCCAAGCGCGATCCGCGCGGAGCGAGCGCAGCGAGCGGAGCAATCGACACTGCGATCAGCGAGAAAATAGACTTCCTGAGACCGTGGTCACGAAGTTCCTCATCGAGTCCGGCAAGTCGCTCAGGTGCCAGTTCTCCGGCCCGTGATACCAGGAGAGGTCATAGGAGTCCGGATGCTCATCAACATCGCTGGCCACCATGGCGTCCAGCCAACGGTCCGCGCCGCCGAGCACGATCGCGTACGGCAGCACCTCCGAAGTCTCTTGCAACTCGTGACCGCGCGGCATCTGGTTGGTCGGGTGACTCAGCAGATCTGAGCGCAAAGCGCCCAGCCCGCCCAGCAACGCAGCACCCTTGGCGGTTCTCGACGGCATTTCCTGGGCGACGAAAACCATACCGAGAGACACCACGATCAGCGCCAATCCCACCAGCCCAAACGTGGTGAACGCTGCCAGCACACCAGTCAGCACGACCGAAATGATCAAGGCGGCCAGTGACAACTGAGTCCACCGATTCCGCGTGGCATCGGGTCGGCGCTCGTACCAGCCGTTGCTGACCATCTCGTCGTAGAGCGCGTTCTGCACCTCGCCGATGGACTCTTGCACCCGAGTAGCCAGCTCTAATACCCGTACACTCCCGCCGGGAGGAGCAATGCCATCGAGCAACTGCTGCTCAAACGGTCGCAAGCCGTCAGAGGCTCCGTCGACGCGCCTGATGTCCCAGTCGGTCCGGGCAAACTCGCTGTCCCGGGGCAATTCGATGATCACTAGATGTCCGCGTACTGCAAGATCAACTAACGTTGCGGTGACGTCGATGGGATCGACTCGCTCGTCGGCCACCGTGCCGACATGACCTGGCCGGATGTCGTCAACAACTCGGAATTCCGATTGCCCGGCACCGGTCGGTACGAATTCCCCCACCTTGCTGATCTGCCCATCGGGGCTGATGTCTACCCCAGCCCGCCGATGTAGGCCATACAACGCAATGCCGCCGAGGGTCAGCAAGCCTAGCGCCAGAGCCAGGGGCAGCGGCTTGGCTGAGAAAGCCCGCCCGACGGTCCATCGGTACTCAATCACCTCGTTCGACGCGATGCCGCCCGGAGGAAAGCCGATGTCGATCACCACCACTTCCCCTTCGCCGCGTGGTCCGTCGCGGAAGGTTGGGACCTGGGCGCCCTCGGTACCGGCAGCAGCAAAGGTGCACGGAACGGTGGAGTTCGGGCTACCAGCCGTGCACTTGATGTAGCTGAACTGGGTTGGAATCTGCACCGTCGCACTGAACTCCGCGACCGAGGCGCTAAGCCCCTGGAGCATCCCCCAGCGCAACGCGGTACCGCTGTCGGTGGTGACCACCGCACCTGTGACGGTGTAGCTCATCACGACCTCGGTCGAACCATTGGTCGGCACCGCCACCGTGGTAAAGCGATCATCAGAATTGATCGTGGGCTGTACGTCAGCCCCTTCGACAGTGGCTGTGATGTCGGAAAGCCTTTGGACATATTGGCGGTCGCCAACGAGATCTTCCCGGGTCTCGAATTTCTGCGAGAGCTCCGCCGGAACGGCGCCGGTGAAGGTGATGATCTGCTTCACCCGCAATGTGCCGTCCTTGGACAGGTTGCCCTCGGCAATGAACGTCGACGCAGTGCCCTCCGCGTATGCCGTCAAGGCCAGCGGACCGGCGAGCAAGCCACAGGTCAAGAGGCAGAACGCGATCATCAAGCTGATCTGATGCAGCGGCCTTGGGAGGTTGGCGAGCACGAGGTACAGCCTCCCACTAGTGCCGGAGAGCTTCGGCCACGAACCCCAAAATCGTCGTTTGGCCAGCGCGCCCGAAGCCCTAGGGTGCCCGGTTATCGTTGCGCGTGTGAGCCAGCGGCAATGGAGTGGTCCTCAATACGCACCACCCCAAGGCCCTCCGCAGGGCTCACCGGCGTACGGACGCTATGGTGCGGGCGCGCCGCCCGGCTGGCAGTCCGGATCGGCAGGCGGCTATTACCAGACCTACTCCTCGTCACGGTTCGGGCATCAGTCCTTCGGTGGCGGTGTGCCGCAGTACGGACCGAGACCTTCCATGCCTGCACCGCGCCGAAGAAATCCGCTTCGGATGTTGCTCGGAGTGGTGATCATCGTTGCTCTGATCGCATTGGCGGCGTTCGTGATCACCGGCCTGAGCTCAGGCCCATCCAACGCGGCTTACCAGAACGACAACTACCGAGTTCCGCCGCCGGACAGGAACCCGCCGCCCATTCCCGTGCCGCAAACGTACGGCCAAGCGGAGGATTGGATCACCAAAAGTGCGTTCTACGGCCAGACCGTGCCCGCCCCGGTGCGCTGCAATTCCCAGCCAATCAATGTCTCGACCGCCAGTGATGCTCAGCTGAAGTCCCATTTCGAGGGACTGATGGAGTGCTTGGTACGAGTCTGGGAGCCACCGGTCACCAATGCGGGCTACATCATCGTCCGGCCAACGGTAACGATCTATGGCGAGGAACTCACCACAAAATGCGGCAAGACCGGTGTTAATGCCTTTTACTGCTCGGCTGATCAACAGGTGTACTACAGCAATTTGCTACCGCAGGCGCTTCCAACCGTACGCCGGAACAAGTGGACCGCAGATATCGTCATGGCCCATGAATTCGGTCACGCATTGCAGGGCCGAACTGGCATTCTGATCTCTGCGCACGCCCTCGGCCAGGAGTCCAGCGACAAGAACACCGAGCTTCAGTACATGCGGCGGTTGGAAACCCAAGCAGATTGTTTTTCCGGCATGTTCATGCGATCGGTATCGCAGTCGTTGGGGGTGCAGCAGCAGGACGTGGATGGGATCGAGCAGATCTATGGCGCCATTGGCGACGACACGCTCTCCGGAAAATCCGATATCAACGGCAACCATGGCCTAGCCCGGTCGCGTAGATACTGGGGAACTATGGGTTTGGCCAACAGCGAGATTAACAAGTGCAATACCTTCGTCGTTTCAGCCCGGCTGGTGCGCTAGCGGTCCGCGCGAATGCGCCCTGAGCCTGTCGAAGGGCGCGGCACCTCAAATCAACAGCGCCGTAGCGATCGCCGCGATACCCTCACCGCGACCGGTCAGTCCCAGTCCATCGGTCGTGGTTGCCGAAAGACTGACCGGAGCACCGATGGCTTCGCTCATGACCAGCTCAGCCTCACCACGGCGCGATCCGAGCTTCGGTCGATCGCCGATGAGCTGCACCGCAATATTGGCAATGTCGAAGCCAGCCGCTCGTACCCGGGCAGCGGTTTCGGCCAGGAAAGCTGTACCGGGAGCGTTGCCCCACTTCGGGTCGGTGGTCCCATAGTTGCTGCCGAGATCGCCAAGGCCAGCAGCGCTCAGCAACGCATCACAGGCCGCATGCGCGACGACGTCGCCGTCGGAGTGACCGTCCGGTCCCACATCGTCGTCAAAGAGCAGACATGCAACGTTCATCGGCCGGCCAGAAATCAACCGATGAACGTCGATGCCGATTCCGGTGCGACGAGGGGCTGCTGCCTGTGAAGTCAGGAAGCGAGAACCTCGTCGAGCAGGACCTCCGCCTTGTCCTCCTCGACACGCTCCGCTAGTGCGAGCTCAGAGACCAGAATCTGCCGAGCCTTGGCAAGCATGCGCTTCTCGCCGGCGGACAATCCCCGCTCACGCTCACGCCGCCAGAGGTCGCGAACAACCTCGGCAACCTTCAGAACATTGCCGGAATGCAGCTTCTCGAGATTGGCCTTATACCGGCGCGACCAGTTGGTCGGCTCCTCGGTATGGGGCGCACGGAGAACACCGAAGACTCTTTCTAATCCGTCAGCGTCGACAACGTCGCGGACACCTACGAGGTCCAGATTGCACGCAGGTACGCGAACGACGAGATCGGTCTGACCAACAATCCTCAATACCAGATAGAGCTTTTCTTCGCCCTTGATCTGTCGGGTTTCGATGTCCTCGATGACGGCGGCTCCATGATTGGGGTAGACCACCGTTTCGCCGACTGTAAAGGTCATATTGTTTTGTACCCCTTTCGCGCAT
Source organism: Propionibacteriaceae bacterium (assembly GCA_035535395.1). Lineage (GTDB taxonomy): Bacteria > Actinomycetota > Actinomycetes > Propionibacteriales > Propionibacteriaceae > Microlunatus. Next base: position 5,489 of record DATLQC010000061.1, read on the forward strand.
CCAAGCTTAGCACGGCAGCGAGCCCTTTCTGGCAGCGTTTGCGCTAGCCAGAGGCCTGTATTGGGGTCTTGTTGGGCTTGACAAAACCGGCCTTGGTGTGCCACCACTGTGCGCCGCGTCACAACATCCTCACATCACGTCGACGATGCCTGCACGAACGGCGATGGTGTCGATAGGCTGCTCCGCAAAGTGTCCCTCAGCCAGGCAGGAGTCGGCCATCGTGTTGTGGAAACCGAGTCGAGCACATCGTGCAGGCAACATTGCGCTCCGAACCGGCGGAAGAGGACAGAGACTGCGCAGCGGCGCGACCTTGCTGCTTGTGATTGGACTTCTCTTTCTGGCGGGCGCCTGCGGCCGTAATGTTCAGACGAATCAGCCGTACACGCCCGCTGAGGGAATCAACGTCGACGTCGGCGATCCTGCGCAGCCGAACAAGGTCGTACACGTCCGCAACCTGCTGATTATCAGTTGGGCGCCTGGGGAAGGTGTCGTCTCCGGCACGATCGTGACGGGTGACCGAGATTCTCTGACAGCTGTGACTGGAATCCCAATCAAAGCGGACGGGTCTGAAGGTGCTCCGTTCACCGGGACAATCCCGTCGACCGTATCGCTAGCAAATGGCCTACAGGTCGTACTCACTGATCAGCCGCCGATCATTGTCAAGAGCCCGGACATCATGCCTGGTTTCGACGCGATTCTGACACTGCAGTTCGAGAATGCCGGCGAGAAGACCGTACGAGTGCCAATTGTCGACGGCAATGAGGGTCAGTACGTCTCACTCAAACCGTCAGCAACACCGAGCGTCTGACCCGGAGCAGAAGCGCGATTGCTCAAGCCTCGAACTTATAGCCGAGTCCTCGGACCGTGATCAGGTATTGCGGGTTGGCCGGATCGGGCTCGATCTTCGTTCGCAACCGCTTGATGTGGACGTCGAGGGTCTTGGTATCACCGACGTAATCCGAGCCCCAGATCCGATCAATCAGCTGGCCGCGAGTCATCACTCGGCCCGCGTTGCGCAGCAGCATTTCCAGTAGCTCAAACTCCTTCAGCGCAAGCTTGATCCGCTCACCATTGACCGAGACCTCGTGTCGCGCCACGTCCATCCGAACGCCCGCAGCCTCGAGGAGATCTGGCAGCAATTCGGTGTCCTGCCCGCGGCGAAGCACCGCACGCATCCTTGCGACCAGCTCGCGGTGGCTAAACGGCTTGGTGACGTAGTCATCGGCGCCGAGCTCAAGGCCCACCACTTTGTCGACCTCGGTGTCTCGTGCGGTGAGCATGATCACCGGGATCGAGCCCCGAAGGCGAAGCTGCCGGAACACCTCCGTACCTGGCAGGCCTGGCATCATCAGGTCAAGCAGCACGATGTCTGCCCCGCGGCGATCAAATTCTGCGATTCCGCTGGCGCCATCACGCGCCTCGATCACCTCGAAGCCCTCTTTGGAGAGCATGTAGGACAGGGCTTCCCGATAGGACTCCTCGTCCTCAACGACAAGCACCCTGGTCATTGGTTGATCTCCTGGGGCTCGTACGTCGGCTGATCAGGGGGCTGCTCGGCATGCGAAGACGCCGCAGACTCCGGGACGGGTGATGAGATCTCGTGCAAGTGGGCGGGAATCTTGATGGTGAAGGTAGATCCCTGACCTACCTGGCTCCAGACCGCCACCTCACCGCCGTGGATGGCAGCGATGTGCTTGACAATCGCGAGCCCAAGTCCGGTTCCGCCGTTGGCCCGGCTGCGGGCGTAGTCGACGCGGTAGAAACGCTCAAAAATCCGATCAACTTCAGCGGCCGGAATGCCGATCCCATTGTCGGAGACGGTGATCTCGACGTAGTCATCATCGCTTTTGGCCTGCACATGCGCAGCGACGACGACGCGTGCTCCCGGGTCCGAGTAGGCAATGGCGTTCTCGACAAGGTTGCCGACCGCGATCTCGAGCTGCCGTGCGCTGCCGAGTACCCGAGCGCCGCTGGTACCAGCCACGGCGAGGGTGATCCGATTCCGCTCGGCGTCCATCCGGCGGCGGTCGACGGCCTCGGCGAGCACCTCATCGATGTCGACGATCTCTGGATCAACAAGCGGGCTATCGGATTGGAGTCTGGAAAGCTGAATAATCTGGCTGACCAAATCAGTTAGTCGCGCGGACTCGATGCCCATCCGGCTCGCAAACTTGCGGACAGCTGCAGAGTCGTCTGCGGCCTCCTCAACCGCCTCGGCCAGCAAGGCGATTGCACCAATCGGTGTCTTGAGCTCATGACTGATGTTGGCAACGAAATCGCGGCGGGTCTCATCAATGCGCCGAGCGGCAGTTTGGTCGTCGGCCAGGACCAAGATCAGGCTCTCGTCGAGCGGAGCAACCCGTGCGGTGAGATACGTGGCGGCCACTCGCACGCCCCGGCTGATCTGAAGCTCGACTGTTCGGGCATCACCGTCCCTGCGAACCGCGCGGACCAGTTGCAGCAGCTCAGGCATGCTGATCCGGCTGCCTCGAACCAAGCCCAGGGTCCTCGCCATCGCGGTCGCCTCAAGCACCTCGTCATGTGGACCGACGACAACACCCGCCGAAGGCAGCACTGCCAGCACTTCCGCCACGCCAACGGGGACCACTGGCTCGACGACATCGAAGGTCGGGCTCGGTTCTGCTTGTCGTGTTCGCAGCGTGGCCCAGGCCAGCAGTACGCCGATCCCAATGCCGATGACGAGCGCCACAATGGCGAGCCCGATCGGGTTCACGAGACGATAGTAGGGGTCAGACGGGCGCCATCGCTTCCGCCGGCTGATGCTCGGGCGTAAGGTCCATGAACCGTTTGGCACATGTTCACGGTCCGTTAACCAGGTGCCCGATTGGCTGTAGCGGCCCGGCATAGTGTTGATGAACCTGAAGCCCGAGACAGATGGGACCATTTCTCATGCGCGACTCCTACCGGGAGCAGCTGGACGACGTCCTCACCGATCTGGTTCATATGGCCCAGGTCGTCTCATCGGCCGTTCGATCGGCGACAACGGCCTTGCTCGAAGCAGACATTCACCTAGCCGAACAAGTGATCAGCGACGATGACCTTATTGACGCCAAGCAGGCCGAGATCGAGGCGCGCGCATTCTCATTGCTCGCTCGTCAAGCGCCCGTTGCTGGTGAGCTGCGGACCCTTGTTGCCACGTTGCGGATGGTAACCGAGTTGGAGCGAATGGGTGACCTCGCCGCCCATATCGCGAAGATCGCGAGGCTGCGGTACCCAGAAACCGCCGTTCCCGAGACGCTGCGTCCAAACTTCGTACGGATGGGTGACGTCGCCGAGAAAATGGTGATCACGGCCGGCCAGACGCTAAACGACCGGAACATCCAGAGCGCGGAGGAATTGCGTGATCGCGATGAGGAGATGGACGAGCTGCGGCGTACCCAGTTCCGGGTCATGCTGAGCGACGAGTGGGCGTACGGCGTTGAGGCTGCCGTCGACGTAGCGCTGCTCGGTCGGTATTACGAACGGATCGCCGATCATGCAGCATCGATGGGCCGGCGGATCATCTATGTCGTGACCGGCCAGTTCCCCGAAGATCGGATCTGGCCGCAGCCGTAGCTGCGTTTGGCCGGTTTCGGGCGTACGTTTCCCACCAAACGTGCAAAGACGTCGGCGTTAGGCGGCGTGTTGGGTACGTTTCCCACCGAACCTACGAAAACGATCAGGTGCGGGGGGCGAAGTAGCGCATCCACTCGGTCTTGAACCGGCGGCGAATGCCAACCGCACCACGATCGATGAGGGCGTCTCGCACACGGTTCAGCACTGCCTCGGGTGCGTCACGAAGATCATCGGACGTCACCACGATCAGTCGCCATCCGAGACCGTCTAGCTCCTCTCTCCTGGATAAGTCTCGACGCCATTGACCGCTGTTCTCAGCATGCTGACGACCGTCGTACTCGATGATCAGCTTCAGGCCGGGGTCGCTCAGATCGAACCGCATCCGCCAGCTTCCGTCTGGATTTCGGATGATCACATTCACAGTCGGCTCGGGCAGCCCGGCCAGCACAAGCAGCATCCGCAGCCGCGTCTCCTTCGGAGAGTCGACACCCTTGCGTGCGAACCTTGCCGCCCTGCGCGCTCGCACCACACCGTTGCCGACCCACTCTGACGCTGCTGCGACTAGGTCCTCCGGAGTCACGCGCTTCGCCTTGACCAGGCTGTCGCCGAGGACTACTAGTTCCACCAGATCGAGGCTGCAGGCGAGGTCGAGAAAGGTCTGCGTAGGGCTGGCGATCGCAAGGCCTTGCAGCGTGGATGTCTTAGTCGAACCCCTCGTTGAATGTGCCTTGATGCCTTGCCGTCGGGTCCGTGGCGCTTCGCCCGGCACTGTGACATGTACGTCGGAGCAGGCGGGCACTAGCCCACCCCATAACTCAGCGGCCGTCTGGTGGCTGATGTAAGACCCGGGCACTGAAATGTCGAGCGCCGCCCGCGCTCGCAACCGAGTGGTGATGGGGACCGTCGCCGACACGTATGAGTCGTACAGAATCTTGTGAAACTCCGGTCCAAGGATCTCGCGAAGCCGGATACCGGCTGCTCGTGCTTGAGCACGGCTGAAGGGGCGACAGACATCAAGTGCGCGGAGTTCGCGAGCGGTAACGGCCATAGCAGAATCCTGGAGTGAGTCCTACCCCGGACCCTGAAAAATCTTCGCCAGCTGTGGATAGCTGTGGATAACGGCTAGACGGCCGACCGAGCGGCCGTTTCCGCACGACTGGTGGGAGACATACGCCTCGGGCGATCACCAGCTCGCACTTTTCGCCAGATTGGTGGGAAACGTACGCGACAAGCCGCCAGCAGACAGCAAGCAGAGCTCAGCCGGCTATTTCCTACCCTGCATCTTGACGGCTTCGATCGAGGCGGCAGCGGCCTCAGGATCAAGGTAACGGCCGCCTACCTCCACTGGCTTTACGTCGTCGTCAAATTCGTAGACGAGCGGAATGCCAGTGGGGATGTTGAGGGCGACTACGTCTTCATCGCTCATCTGGTCCAGATGCTTGACGATTGCGCGTATGGAGTTGCCGTGAGCCGCGATCAACGTGACCTTGGCTGCGCGCAGATCGGGCACAATCTCGTCGTACCAGTAGGGCAGCGCCCGAATCAGCACATCCTTCAGGCACTCGGTACGGGGCCGCGCCTCGCTTGGCAGCACCGCGTAGCGCGGATCGTTGAAGTTCGCGTACTGATCGCTGTTGTCGATGGGCGGCGGCGGAATGTCGTACGAGCGCCGCCACAGCATGAACTGTTCTTCACCGAACTCCGCAAGCGTGGCGGCCTTGTCCTTGCCCTGCAACGCGCCGTAATGACGCTCGTTCAACCGCCAGGAGCGCTTGGTCTCAATCCACATTCGATCAGCAATGTCGAGCGAAATCTCTGCAGTCTGAATCGCCCTGCGGAGTACAGAGGTATGAACCACATCAGGCAGCAGATTGTTCTCGACAAGCAGCTCACCCCCGCGGGTGGCCTCGGCCTCGCCCTTGGGGCTCAGACCGACATCGACCCAGCCCGTGAACAGGTTCTTGGCGTTCCACTCACTCTCGCCGTGTCGCAAGAGGATCAAGGTTCCGGTCATGACACACGCTCCCGCGTCGGTTCCATGGCAGCGAGCCTAGTGGTCAACCCGCCTCGGCCGCCTCATCCAGATCAGCTTTTCGGACGCTTCCCCGGGTCCAAATGGGTAAAGGCGGCGAGGTTGGCTGTCGACTCTCCACGCGAGCGGCGCCAGGCCCATTCTTTCCGGATGCTCTCGGCGAATCCCAGCTCCAAGATCACATTGAAACTGTCGTCCGCAGCCTCCGCCACGGCACCGAGGAGCCGATCGACCGCCGCCCGGGTAACCAGCTCCACTGGCAGTCGACCAGTCAAATAGATGTCACCGAGCGCGTCCAAGGCGAAGCAAATCCCATGCAGTCGAAGGTTGCGCTCCAGCAGCCATCGATAGACGCCTGCATGGTTCTCATCGGGATTGCGGGCAACGAAGGCCCGTACCTGCATCGCGTGCTGTCCCACCTCGAGCGCACATTCGGTGACGAGCTTACGAGTGCCGGGCAGTCTGACTGAGAACAGGCCGGGCGCAGCTTCGCTCCAGTCAAGATCGAGCTCGCCCAACTCTGCCCGGGTCTCACTGATCGCCCGGTCGCGCGGCTCGCTCACGTCTGTTGCACGAGCCAGCGCACTTGATAGCCGTCTAAGGTCGGCGGCGCGTCAGTCAACGGCGTCTCCTCGGTGAGCGCATCCCAAGCCCAGTTGCCCAGCGGAATCACCCAACGTGGCAGCTTCTGCGACTCGGTCGTCATGTTGTACACACCCACCATCGTCTGAGTCTGGAACCGACGGAGCAACACCAGAACCGCCGGGTTCACCGGATCGAGGATCTCAGTCTCCACCGAGGCGTCCAGACTCGGCAGGGATGAGCGCACGGCGACGACATGCCGCAGGCCATGCCAGATCCGATGCTCCACGGTGCCTTCGATGTGGCGGCGGTCGACGAAGTCCCATGGCATCGGAGGCCGATGGACCCATCGGTTGTCGTCGGCATGATCAGGTTCCTCAACGAAGTCGTAGTAGTTCAGCAGACCTAGCTCATCGCCCATGTAAATCAGCGGCAACCCCCCGAATCCCAAGACGAGGGTGTAGGCCAGCAGATAGCGACGAACCGCCAGCTCGAGATGGACCTCGTCGCCACTGTTCAACGCCGCCTCGATGCCGGCAAGCGATGCGGCAGCTCCGCTGATCCGGCGGTCCCCAGTCAGCAGATTTTCTTGGAACACCAGGCCGCGGGCATCACTCATCGGATACAGCCCGGCGTAGTAGTCAGCGAGGAACCGACGATGTTCGTAGCCGCTCAGTCCCACCGAGGCTGCGTCGTCGTCATCGATAGCCCACCCGATGTCGTCATGGCAGCGCAGGTACGTGCCCCAGACTGTGTTCGGCGGCTTCGCCGGAAATCGGTTCATTGCCGCGCAGAACAACCTGGTGTCCTTGGCTGCCAGTGCAGACCAGATCTGCACCATCAAGGAATTCTGGTACGCCATGTCGCTGACCTTGCCGGCGTGCTTGCCTACCCCGAGGTACGGCGCCAGGTCGTTTGGACCGACAATCGCCTCTGCCTTGAAGATCAATGCCGGAGCTGCGATCCGAGCGACCGTACGCAGCGCCTGGGTGATCGCATGCACCTCGGGTTGGTTCTGGCAATTGGTGCCCATCCGCTTGTAGATGAAGGCAATCGCATCCAGACGCAAACACTCCACACCAAGATTGGCAAGCCACAAGATCAAATCAGCGAACTCATAGAAGACATCCGGATTGTGCCAATTGAGATCCCACTGCCAGCTGTTGAAAGTTGTCCAAACCCAGGAATGGGATTCCTCGTCATAGCTGAAGTTCCCCGGCGCGAAATCAGGAAAGACCTCAGGCAGTGTCCGCTCGTACGCGTCCGGCAGTCTCCGATCGGCGAACATATGGAAGTAGTTCCGGTAGAAGGGATCTCCGGCCCGCGCATTCACCGCCCACTGATGCTCTGCCGCCACATGATTCAGCACAAGATCAAGAGTGACTGAGATGCCGCGAGAGCGCAGCACCCTGGCCAGCTCGCGAAGATCATCAATGCTGCCAAGGTCAGGGCGTACTGCCCGATAGTCCATGACCGCATACCCACCGTCACTCTGTCCTGGCCGAGGCTTGAGCAGTGGCATCAGATGCAGATAGGTGACACCGAGCTCGGCGAGATAGTCGACCCGGTCCGCGACACCTTTCAGATCGTCGGCGAACAGATCGGTGTAGGTGGCGTACCCCAGCATCCGCGGGTGCTGAAACCACTGCGGATCGGCGTGGCGTCGTAGATCCAGCAACCGTAGATCCTCCGGCCGCTGCCGAAAGTTCTGCGCGGCGACTTCCACCAGCCGGTTGGCCATCTCTGGCGCACGGTCAGGATAGGCCCCGGTCAGGCCGGTCAAAAGATCCGGCCAGTAGCGCTGTAGTCGAGTAGCAAAGACAACTTGATCATGGGGCGGCTCGCCTTCGAGCAGCGGCGCCAAATCCGGAATAGTCATCGACTCGCAGGCTATTCGGTCGGAACGCGAGCGTAGCGAAGGGGGTTCACGGGGGTCGCCCCGTTAGCTCGATTAGGCTCGGATCACCGGCTCAGAGTTGCTGCGCAGCTCCTTACGCCCCGACTTGAGCTGCTTGCGGAATTCCTCCATGAAAGCCTCCCGCAGCTGCTCATTGTCGACGACAGTGCCCGCCGTGCCGAGCTTGCCCTTAACCACACGCTGGCACAGCGACAGCCACGCATGCCCCATGGCGTAGGTGAACGTCGAGGCGACTCCGGCACCGACCACTCCGCCGACAATCGTTCCCGCACCTGGCACCATCTTGAGCAGGCCGGTAAATGTGGCCCGTCCTAGCTGTGTGGCCGCAGTTGTGGAAGCGATCGCCATCAAGGCTGCACGCTCGAACTTGATCTTGTAGATCTGAGCAATGCGAGCCATCATGCCGAGTTGAATCGGCACTAGCAAGGCGGCATCAGAGAAAGGGATCGGGCTGGCGGCGGCAGCTGCTGCGCTGGCTGCGGCACCGGTTATGTACTTCTGCGCTTCCTGCGCCTTCCGGACTTGATCGATTTCCTGCGCCGCGACGAGAGCTCCGTGAACACCTTCGGGCGCAACGCGAAAGGTGGCATCGAGGAGTTCCTTTAGCCCGTAAGCCGGCTGTCCAGCGAACTCGTCGGCCTTCGCGTACGTCATAAACGGCCGCCCGGAAACGATCGGCAGCCGTTTCGCCATGATCTGCTCCGCGAGCATCACCGCGTCGGGATGGTAGTACCCGTTACGCATCGGCACCTGGGTCAAGACCACGATCACCGGGAGGCCCATCTCGTCGAGTCGACGGACGAAATCCGCCTCGGCCTCCTCGAAACGCCGGTCCATGCCGCGTAGGCAATACCAGGCAACGTGTATCTGTTCCGACAGCGGCAGCTGGCGCATGTGAGTCATCGCCTTGTCGAGTTCGGACAGGATCTGCTTATTGTCCTTGCCAACCTCGAGACCTTGGGTGTCGACAATGCCTAGATGGCCGATCTTGTCGAGGTAAAGATGACTTCCACGGGTCACCGGCTCTCCGATTCCGGTACGCGCAACCTCCTCACCAAATATCGCGTTGATCAGGGTCGACTTGCCGACGCCCGTCTTGCCAAAGATCGCCAGATTGAACCGCCCGATTGCTGCGTTCTGCTTCTCATACTCGGTCCGGAACGAATCTCGAAACCAGTCGGTGCTTCCCGCCATAGGCCCAAGGGTACGGGGCACCGAAGTCTCAAGGGCAATTCTCTGATCTGGCACAGCAGTGAAAAGCAGAGCAGAATTTGTTCTGTGGGGGTCGATGTTGCGTGCGGCGGTGATCACCAGCACGCTGCCAAGCTTTTTACTCAAGGCATTGCCAGCTCAGACCTTGGTCATTACACGCAAGCAATCACACTGTTCAGCGAAGCCATGAGTGCTTTGCATTCTGTTGTCCCGCAGAAGGACGCCGACGTCACATTCGGCGAATGTTCCATCGAACATGATCAGTTGTCGGCACGAATTCTGTTGGGCCTGAGCTATCCGACTCACGAGATGGGTCAAATCGGGGAAAGTATTCGGCTCCTCGTGCAGGCAGAGAGGCTCGCCCGCGGGCGGTCTCTTGGCCAGCTAACGGTCATCACCCGAGCCCAACACGGCCTGCTATTGCTTCGCGAAGGCCGGGTCAAAGATGCGATCCAGCAACTCGACGGAGCAGTTGAGCTGCTTGCTGACGCCGAGCCAGCGGACCAATGCAAGATCTTGATCAATCGTGGTGACGCTTATGACCAGCTAGGACACATTCGATCCGCGATTCAGGATTTCAGCCGCGCGGTCGTCTTAAGCAGGCGCTATGGGCTTGCGGACCTGGAGTTCGCGGCCCGACACAACCTCGGCTATATGCATTATTTGACCGGTAATTTGCCTCGGTCACTCGAATTGATGCCGACGGTCGAGCAAGCCGCTTCTGATCACTACAAGGGTGTGGTCGGCATTGACCGATCGAGAGTGCTGCTGAGCGCTGGTCTGGTGGCAGATGCCGACCGGTCACTTCTGGAAGCCACGGCGGCACTCGAGCGAACCGAAATGGTTGCCCTGCTGGCCGAGGCAGAACTGAGTCGGGCAGAGGTCGCCTTGCTTGCTGGCAACTATCAGCTGGCTCAGAAAATCAGCCGCACAGCAGTCGCCAGACTGCTACGAGGTAACAATCGCCGGGCGATCGCTCTCGGAGAATTGGTCATGCTGCGCGCCGATGCCGAGGCAGGTACCCGCGGAGACATGCTGGTACGTACCGCGGACCGGCTTACGGCTACTCTCAGCCAGCTAGGTTTGCGCGACCAGGCGAAACTGGCCCGTCTGATTGCCATCGAATACTCCGGACCCAGCCGGCGAGGCAAGCGGCGAGCGCTGCCAACCATCTCCTCGGCGCAGCCGCTGGATCTTCGGCTGTATGCCCGCCTGGTCAAGACCAAGTTGGCCTTTGGTCGCGGCGACCGGGCAGCTGCGCAACGGCAGGCGCGAGCCGGCATGGCTGAGTTGATGAAGCATCAGGCTCAGTTCGGCAGCCTGGACCTACAGACCTCGAGCGCTGCGCACGGCGTCACTCTGGCAGCGCTGGCCATTACTGAGGAGATCGCAGCGGGCCGCCCAGTGGCTGTACTTGCGTGGCTGGAGCGCGCCCGAGCGATCTCCAGTCGTGTCACGCCGGTACGACCTCCTGAAGATAAGGTGACCGCGGAACTGTTGACCCAGCTTCGCTGGGTGGTGACCCAGCTTGATCATGAAGGCGCCGACAGTGAGAGCCGAGAGCAGCTGCGCAGGCGTCGCCAGGCGCTGCAGCGTCAGATTCGGGCTCGCTCCTGGAGCGTTCGCGGCTCGGACTCGGTCGACCAGACACCGAATATTGCCGACGTGCGGGTTGCCTTGGACGGTGCCGCGCTTCTGACCCTGTTCGGTATCGACGACGACATCCATGGCATTGTGCTGACTCGCCGCGGCTGCTGGATGCAGCGGTTGACCACTATGGCCGAGGCGGAGCGACTATGCCGACGGATCACGGCCGATCTTGACGTATTAGCCCTTAGTCACGTGCCAGAGCCGTTGCGGGCCTCGGCACGAAACTCTTTGGCCAGAGATCTTCGAATACTTGATCAGCTGTTGCTCACTCCACTGAATCTGCCCGACGTACCCATCGTTGTTGTGCCGCCCGGCCGACTAGCGGCCCTGCCGTGGGCGGATCTGCCAAGTCTGAAGGGTCAGCCGCTGACCATCGCGCCGTCGGCTGCGGCTTGGCTGGAAGCCCACGCAAGGTTCCGCACCCGATCAGGCCCCGTGGTAGCGGTTGCCGGTCCCGGTCTGGGGCGGGCTGATCAGGAGGTAACCGGCGTGGCTCAGTACTGGCCCGCATGTGAGACGCTGACCGGTGCTGACGTGACGGGCGAGGCTTTTCTCAGCGCCATCGATGGCGCCCAACTGGTACACGTGGCAGCTCATGGCCGCCACGAGCGGGAAAGCCCACTGTTCTCCTCGATAAGCCTGATCGACGGGCCCGTAGTGGGCTACGACCTCGATCGGATAGCCCAGCCGCCCCAGCAGGTCGTGCTCTCCGCGTGCGAGCTAGGCCAAGCCACCGTACGGCCGGGCGACGAGGCACTGGGACTGACCCGGGCGCTACTTCACAGCGGGACCTCAACGATCATCTCCGGCGTAGCCAAGGTTCCCGACGAGGGCACTGCGGATTTGATGGTGGACTATCATCGCCGGCTTGCCGCTGGCGCCGCTCCGGCGTACGCGCTCGCGGATGCCCTCCGGGCCGCTCCGAACCCCATACCGTTCGCTTGCTTCGGCGCCGGTTGGTAGCGCCCCGCGCGCCCGCCAATCTTGGAGCTGCTCGCACAACTACACTCGCGGGGTTGTCCCAAGCCGAGCCCCAATCCAGAGAGCGAGTGTTTCTGCGTGCCCGTCCGTTCTGATTTGCGGAACGTTGCGATCGTCGCCCATGTCGACCATGGCAAGACGACGCTTGTCGACGCCATGCTCTGGCAGTCCGGGGCCTTTCGGGTCGGCCAGGCCGTTCAGAAACGGGTTCTCGACTCGATGGATCTGGAGCGGGAGAAGGGCATCACAATCCTCGCCAAGAACACCGCCGTACGCCACCAGATGCCCGACGGTGCCACGGTCACGATCAACATCATCGATACGCCGGGGCACGCCGATTTCGGCGGTGAGGTAGAGCGCGGCCTGGAGATGGTCGATGGAGTGCTGCTCCTGGTAGACGCATCTGAAGGACCACTCCCCCAAACCCGCTTCGTGCTCCGCAAGGCGCTGGCCAAGAAGCTCCCGATTATCCTCGTGATCAACAAGGTCGACCGGCAGGATGCGCGAATCCCCGAAGTGGTCGAGGAGACCTATGACCTCTTCCTCGACCTGCTGGACGACGACAGCAGCGACGTTCTCGACTTACCGGTGATATACGCCTCGGCCAAGTCCGGTCGCGCGTCGCTGACAGCGCCACATAACGGGGAGATGCCCGATAGTCCCGATCTCGGGCCGCTATTTACCACGATCTTGGAGCACATCCCGGCACCCACCTACGTCGAGGGAGCGACGCTGCAGGCACATGTAACCAATCTCGACGCATCCCCCTACCTCGGCCGACTGGCGCTGTGCCGGGTCGTCGCGGGAACGTTGCGGCGCAATCAGAACGTCGCCTGGTGCCGCGCCGACGGCACGATTCGTAACGTCAAGCTGTCCGAGCTGTTGATCACCAACGCACTGAATCGGGAACCTACCGAATCTGCGGGACCTGGCGATATCGTCGCCATTGCCGGGATCCCAGAGATCACGATTGGCGAAACACTCTCTGACCCGGCAGATCCGAGGCCGCTGCCATTGATCACGGTGGATGAGCCGTCGATTTCCATGACCATGGGCATCAATACCTCTCCACTTGCCGGCCGTGCTGGCAAGAACCTCACGGCCCGCCTGCTGAAGGCGCGGCTGGATGCCGAGCTGGTGGGCAATGTCTCGATCCGGGTCTTCCCGACCGAACGTCCCGATACTTGGGAGGTGCAGGGCCGCGGTGAACTGCAACTGGCCATCCTGGTTGAGATGATGCGCCGCGAATCTTACGAGCTGACAGCCGGGAAACCGCAGGTAGTGACTCGCACCGTCGACGGCAATATTCACGAGCCAGTCGAGCGACTGACTATTGACATCCCGGAAGACTTCGTCGGGGTCGTCACCCAGCTGCTCGGATTGCGCCGCGGCCGGCTCGAACAGCTGGTGAACCACGGCAGCGGATGGGTTCGGATGGAATACCTCGTGCCCGCTCGCGGACTAATCGGTTTCCGGACAGAGTTTCTGACCGAAACCCGCGGCACCGGCCTGATGCATCACGTTTTCGAGGCGTACGAGCCCTGGGCCGGTGACATCCGGAGCCGGCTCACCGGCTCTCTGGTTGCCGACCGGTCTGGCCAAGTCACCTCATACGCACTGTTCAACCTGCAAGAGCGCGGCACCCTATTCGTCACTCCGGGCGTGGAGGTGTACGAGGGCATGATCATCGGTGAGAACGCTCGCGCCGAGGACATGGATGTCAACCCCACAAGGGAGAAGAAGCTCAGCAATGTCCGTTCTTCCACCGGTGACGAGCTCGAGCGGCTCGTGCCACCGCAGCTGATGAGCTTGGAGCAGGCGCTGGAGTTCTGCCGCACAGATGAGTGTCTGGAGGTAACGCCGGACGCGATCCGGATGCGGAAGGTGGTGCTGTCCGCGGCTCAGCGCGCCCGGAGCCGCGCTCGCGCCAAGCAGACCTTCTGATCCCGGTAGAGGGCCAGCGGCTGCCGTCCTCATGGATGCCGCATGCAGACCGGCCGCGAGCGAACCTTCACGCAACGCCTGGCGAGCTCCTGCAGTCGGCGAAGCGGGCCGCCTGTCATAGTGCTCAAATATTGATTGCACTCTGACAGACAACCCGCCGGATTCGCCTCCTTCGTCGCTCGCGAACACGACCGAACCTTCACGCAACGCCTGGCGAGCTCCTGCAGTCGGCGAAGCGGGCCGCCTGTCATAGTGCTCAATTCGTAACCAACCACCGAGGGCTTCGACACAAGTCGATCACGACCGCGTCGTCGGATGCCGATAGGCGGCTCCTCGGGGTGAAGATATTCCCGTCGCTCTAAAGCCATCGGTCCCTTCCCCACCGGAGGCGCGTCACAAGTCGTTGCTCGCTGTGAGATTCGGGGGAGGATTCCATGAAGCAAACTCCGCATCCTGATCGACAGGTCATGTCTCGCCTGGCAGCGGCGCCGGATGCGTCAGCATCGATAACGAGTCAGCTTCCCATCCGATCTTCGACCACATCTAGTCCCGTGATCGATCGTCGGCTGGAGTTCTAAAGGGTCTGGGGTCAGCCCGGGGGGAGGCGAACTCACGCCCCACCTCTCTTGCACGCCGGGGGGCGCGGGCAAGAGGGTGGGGCGTGAGGGGTCGCGACACACTCAGCCGGTCTTTGCTTAGCTGACCCTCCTAGCTGAGGCCTCGGCTAATGGGAGGCTTTCGCGTCTCGGAGGCCTTGGCGGTGGTCCGCGGCATGACCCTTCTCGAGGCCTTACCCGATCGGTCGTGCGCTGCCGTCCGGGCCTCGTCCACGGCCTGCTTACCGCGCCCGGCAAAATCGCCGTACGTGCCAGTTGCCTGAGCTAGCAGATCGTTTGCCTGCCTCTGCAACTCGGCGATCCTGGCTTTCGTCGTCTCAGGCAGGTTCTTGAACTGCTCCGGCAAAGTGATGACAAACGTACGCAGCTCCTCGGCGCTTGTCTTGGCCTGCTTGCTCAATTCCGGGCGCTTGTTCTGCAGTTCAGTGATGCGCTTGCTGGCCTTCTGCTGGGACTCAGCAAGGGCGCCTTTGAGCGCCTCCGCCAGGGCATCGGTAAGGCCTGCGACCGCGTACAGCGCGGCATAGTCAGACTCCAGCGCCGACTTGCGCGCCTCGGCAGATACTTCCTTGCTGACCATCGCTTTACTCCTTCTTGGTCGATTCCTGTTTGCTCATCTGGGAGGCCTGCCCGTTGGTTGCACTCCTTTCGTTCTCCTTCACGAAGGAGGTGTACACATCGATAAGGACATGCTTCTGCCGCTCGGTGATTGCGGTATCCGCGAGCACGGTCATCTCCACCGACGTTGCGGGATGGTCGTCGGGATCAAGGATTCCGGCCCGCACATACAGCGTCTCTGCCGAGATCCGCAACGCCTTGGCCAGTTGCTGTAGCACCTCTGCTGATGGCTTGCGGAGCCCTCGCTCGATCTGGCTGAGGTACGGGTTGGAGATCCCGGTCTGCGCGGCGAGCTGACGCAGTGACAACTGCGCCGCCCGGCGCTGGCTGGCAATGAACTCACCAAGCGAACCGAGCTGGTCGGCGATCTTGTGCGTTCGGATTCTTACCATGTCACCCAGTGTGCTTGCAATTGCAAGCACACGCAAGCTCACAGCTTGCGAGTGCGATTGAGTCGCAGTGGTCGGCTTGGCTAGCGGCCCAAGATGACGGCCTGCGGCACCGAGGCAGTGATCAGCGTCCCGTCCGGGCGGCGATCGACGGTCCTGGACGGAAGCGGATCGTCAATGCACGGCCCCTGGTGTACCAACGGCACGCGCACCGGGTTGTCAGCCGACACGGTAACGGCTTCACCACGAACCGAGAACTCGGCGCGGTCGCCCTCCACGACGGTAAAGGCGATCTCGCGACTCGTAAGGTCCACCTTTACCCTGGTGCCGCGCAGCGTGATCTGGAAGGTGAGTCCTGACCATGACGCCGGCAAGCGGGGATCAAAGGTGATCTTGCCGTTGTAGTCCCGCATGCCCCCGAACCCGTAGGCCAGGATGTTCCAGACGCCCCCTGTCGATGCGACGTGGACTCCGTCACTGACGTTGTCGTGCAAATCG